>CAXAHI010000045.1:0-18158 GCA_963968645.1 uncultured Gammaproteobacteria bacterium
TGTTTTGAAAAAGTCTGAGGAATCAGAGTGATATTGGCTGGAGGCGAGCTCAGATTTTGACGAACAATTAAAGTCGAGTGAAAATCGTTTTCGTAGGCGCTGCTAAGGTGTACTGAAAAAAATCACCCCAAAGCGAATAGGTTATATCGGGATCAATCTTCGTCAGATTGTGTGCTTTCTTTTGGTTACTTTTCTTTACACAAGTACAGCGTTTTTTGCTGCGCGCCTGAAGGGCGTCCCGTAGGGTGAGCGAAGCGAATCACAAAAGTGACTGGCATGTCGGGCCACCCCCGACGACCTTGAACTTAAAACTTCAACAAGAGAAATGAAATATCAGAATATACGATCATAACTAAAAGCTTACGCACAAGACTCTGGCTTCTGGCCCCCGACTCCCTTGACCTTAAAAATCTAAAACCATTAAAACCCTAATACCCAAAGCAAAAAAAAGCCCAGTTAGAAAACCAGGCTTTTTATTAACATACCAATAAATCTATGAAGCAAATTTCCCCATCATAGAATTCGCCAAATCACGCTGCTCATCACTGCCCTCAGTCATCACCTCATCAAGAATCTCACGAGCACCCTCCAAATCACCCATATCAATATAAGCTCGTGCTAAATCCAGCTTAGTGCCAACCTCATCATTCTCTCGTGCCGGCTCAACCGCCCCAGCAGGCTTACCCTCACTGTCCGCATCATAAGCCAACTGTAAACCGAACTCGCCCTTACCCTCTTCACCTTCAACACTGTCGGCAAGCGCATCATCATGCGTATAACTCTCAAGAAACTCATCCGTCGGTGTAGAGATAGTATCTTCAGGCCACCAATCAGAAATATTCTCAACATCTTTCAATAAGGCTTCTGCAGCAACATTAACGGTAGGATCCACCACTAATAAAGCCTGACAAGCATTGCGGAATAAATCAGGACTTTGTTGCGCCACAAACAATTCAAGCCGCTTAAGTTGTAAATCAATTCGTGCAGGCTCATCTTCTATCGCGCTATCTAACATTTCTCGAGCTTGCTCATAGCGACCGTAAGCTAAATATATATCAGCCTCGGCAATAACATCGCGCTCAGCATCGAAATCTTCAGGCGCTGCATGACTGGCGGTAACATTGCCATCGAAATCATTATCAAGAACATCGGCATCACTGGCCGCAGCAACCTCTGGCTCATCTAAATCATGAGTCTCTAAATTACCGTCATCAACATCTAAGTCATAACTTTCATCTAAAGCTGAGCTTTCATCAATATCTTCTTCAAACTCATTAACAGCTTCATCAATACTTTCATCAGCAAGCGGCTCTACTCGCTCAAAAACGGTTGCCTCGTAGGCATCTTCGCGGCGTGCAAAAAACCACATAAAAATAGCGATTACAGCAGCAACAAAAGCAATACTAATACCGACTAACCACTCCACACTAATGGATAATGCATTCGCTATTGCCTCTAATCGACCAACCTCAGCGACTGGCGTACTAACATCGGCCTTAGGCGAGGATTCGTCTTGAGTAATGCCTGTAGCTGAAGCAGCTTCAGATGCAGCATCTAAAGCTGCTCGCCTTTCTTCAATCGATACACGCATCGATGCTAACTCTTGATCTTTTAATGATACTAACTGCTCAAGATCACTTAACTGCGACTCCATAGCCACTAAGCGAGCATCCATTGATGTGTTTTCTACAGCGGCACGATCAAGATTTTCTAAACTGATTGCTAGCTCGTTACGAAGTCGATCAATCTCTACAGTGCCGGATTGACCCGAAGTACTTCCCGCGAGATTGTTAGTCTGTGTATCAGCACTAATTAATGCCGTTGAGGTAGCCGTATCATCCACCGTTGCCAACTGTAAATGGCCTTCGGTCGACTGTGGCTGCGAAGCCGATGATAGCGTCGATTCACGCGCATCTAACGCCGGTTTTAAATCAGTGTTGATATTGTTCTGGCCACTTTGCCAATCTAATTGCTGCTCAGCAATGGCTTGCCGCGCTTCTTGCTCATTAACACCGTTAGCCGACATGCCCGCAGGCAAGCGTAAAACAGCGCCTTTTTTTAATAGGTTGATATTGTTATTGATAAAAGCGTTAGGGTTAGTATCTTGTAAGGCCAGCATCGTTTGATTAATGGATGCCCCCTCTTCTCTTACTCGCTTTGCAATACCCCATAAAGTTTCATTGGCACGCACGGTGACAGCCAAGCCATCTGAAGTACTGGCCTTATTGTTCGCTGGTGGCGAGCTAGCCGATTGAGAGCTTGAGGGCTTTTTACTCATAGGTGTAGATGATCTTACAAAGGGCTTAGTCTTTTTGCTCTCTGGCGGAACAGAAGCAACCACCGGCGTAATGATTCGAGCCGGTGCAGCAGAATAATTAGGTAAATCGAGCAACACGGTGTATTCACGGAGCAAACGCCCTCTTGGCCAGCGCAACTCGACTAGAAAATTGAGATAAGGCTCTAACACTACATCGGGGGTCTGTAATCGTAAAATAGGCGCGCCAGATTCACCACGCTCAACGGTAAATTCTAAACTCGATAAAAAATAAGTTCGATCGACCTCTGCCCTCGAAAAATCGGCTTTAGACGCTAATGACACTAATATCTGTGAAGCATCTAGACCATCGGCATTCACCAGCAAAATCTCAGCATCTAAACGCTCATTCACCGCTGAGGAGACTTTAATATCACCCAGCCCTAATGCATATAAAACTGAGGAATGCATTAAACCGACCAATGCAATCGCTGTAGCAAGCTTGCTTTTCATCATTTGGAATCCTGTTGCCAAATCGAACGTAAGTCGAACGAAATCGAAAGAGTATATTATTTATGAAGCCGAAAAACCCTTTCTTGAGACAACAAAAGAAAGGATAGGTTTTGAGCCAATGTTTAAATCACGAAATAGAATACGGCTCATAGTAGTTATAGCAAATAGACGCTAATAGCGAAGCCTAGCAATGATGATACGTTAATTGGTTCTCAGATTTTTACAGCTAACTAGAGATAGTCGAGAAAATACGAACATATGTGAGGGCATATGGAGAGATACAAGGATATATAAAGAGATACGAGGGAATCTTAACAATATTTCAGCTGACGAGAATGTGAATAACGGCTCCGCCTCTACAACATTTGTAGGAGACACCTGGTATGAACCTTTATTCACATTTCCCGCCAACAGAAATACTTAACTTGAGTGTAGACAGGAAATAGAGAAAAGAAAGGCGATAAGTGAATTTTTTTACAACACCAGCCGCTGTTCAAACATTAAACAAAAAAGGCTGATTAACTGACGCTAAGCCAGCTAAATCAGCCTTTGTTGATAGAGCGATTTTCTACAAATGATCTTTGATTAAGCACTCAGCAATTTGAATACTATTCAATGCCGCACCTTTTCTAACGTTATCCGATACAACCCACATATTAAGACCGTTAGGATGTGAAATATCTTCACGGATACGACCAACATAAGTGGGGTCAGTACCTGCACCATCACTTACTGGTGTTGGATAACCACCATCAACTTGATCATCAATTACCTTAATGCCCGGAGCGTTCTCGAGTAACTCACGCGCCTGCTCAACACTGATTTTTTGTTCAGTCTCAATATGCACGGCTTCAGAGTGACCAAAGAAAACCGGTACTCGAACACAGGTCGGATTCACTTGAATGCTGGCATCAGCAAATATTTTTTGCGTCTCCCAAACCATTTTCATTTCTTCTTTGGTGTAGCCGTTATCAAGAAACGTATCAATATGCGGAATAACATTAAAAGCAATTTGCTTAGAATAAACTTTGGTTTCCGCAGGCTGACCGTTAAGCAAGCGAGCCGTTTGACCGGCTAGTTCTTCAATCGCATCTTTACCCGTACCCGATACCGCTTGATAGGTTGCAACATTAATCCGCGTAATACCCACCGCATCATAAATCGGCTTTAACGCCACTAACATCTGAATGGTTGAGCAATTCGGATTCGCAATGATATTACGATTACGATAATCGCCAATCGCATCGGCATTCACTTCAGGAATAACCAAGGGAATATCATCGTCATAGCGAAAATGCGATGTGTTATCAATAACAACACAGCCCGCATCAGCGGCAATAGGCGCATACTCGGCCGACAAACTTCCGCCAGCAGAAAACAAACCAATTTGCGCTTTAGAAAAATCAAAATCAACTAGATTTTCAACTTTAACCGACTTACCTCTAAACTGAATACGCTTACCTGCAGAGCGCTCGCTCGCCAATGGATACAGCGTACCCACTGGGAATTTTCGCTGTTCTAAAATTTCTATCATTGCCTGACCAACAGCGCCGGTGGCGCCCATCACGACAACATCAAATGTTCTGGACATTCTAAATTACTCCCAATAAAAACATTGTGCCTAAATTGTGCCTAAGCTGTTCAATAACAACTTAGGAAAACAGCCATATAAACAGCTATATATAAACTATGCGAACAACCAAGGCGTCACTTTCTTATGCTTTTCCTCAAACGCCGATATCTCGTCTGAGCTCTCTAGCGTTAACGCAATATCATCAAGTCCATTTAACAAACAATGCTTTCGAAAGCCATCAACTTCAAAATCAATAGTGCTGCCATCAGTCAAAGTGATTTTCTGTGACGCAAGATCAACTGCTAATGAATAGCCTTCATTCGCTTCAACGCTAGCAAATAACTGATCGATAATCGCCTCATCCAACTCAATAGCAAGAATGCCATTTTTAAAACAGTTGTTAAAAAAGATATCAGCAAAGCTTGGCGCGATTAAACAATAAAAACCATAATCTTCTAATGCCCACGGCGCATGCTCACGGCTTGAACCACAGCCGAAATTTTGACGCGAGATCATAATGCTAGCTTCTTTGTAGCGCGGCTGATTCAACGAAAAATCGTTATTTAATGGACGCGAAGTGCAATCCATATCAGGCTCGCCTTTATCAAGATAGCGCAGCTCATCAAATAAGTAAGGACCAAAGCCCGAGCGCTTAATTGATTTTAAAAATTGCTTAGGAATAATCATATCGGTATCAACGTTAGCGCGATCAAGCGGCATAACAATACCTTCATGTTGAGTAAATGCTTTCATGTCTTAGCCCTCTCCCATTTCACGTACATCAACAAAGCGTCCGGCAATCGCTGCCGCGGCGGCCATTGCTGGGCTAACTAAATGTGAACGCCCACCAAAACCTTGGCGTCCCTCAAAGTTACGGTTAGAAGTTGATGCACAGTGCTCGCCTTCTTCCAATTTATCGGCGTTCATCGCTAAACACATTGAACAACCTGGCTCGCGCCATTCAAAACCTGCATCAGTAAAGATAGTATGAAGGCCTTCGCTTTCTGCTTGTTTTTGCACTAAGCCAGAACCCGGCACTACCATCGCCAATTTAATTTTGTTCGATACTTTTTGACCTTGTACAACTTCAGCAGCAGCACGTAAATCTTCGATGCGGCTATTTGTACAAGAACCAATAAAGATTTTATCTAAAGGAATATCTTTAATTAACTGACCGCCGTTTAAGCCCATATATTGCAATGCGCGCTCAATCGACTGTCGACGCGTAGGATCAGCTTCATCAGCTGGTACAGGTACGCGATCAGTAATAGAGGCAACCATTTCAGGAGAAGAACCCCAAGTGACTTGTGGCGCAATATCGGCCGCTTGCATAACAACAACATTATCAAATACCGCATCGTCATCGCTCACTAAATCAAACCATTTTTCTGCAGCAAGATCCCAATCAGCACCTTTAGGTGACATTGGACGTCCTTTACAGTAATCAATAGTTTTTTGGTCAACTGCAATCATACCCGCACGTGCACCGGCTTCAATCGCCATATTACAAACGGTCATACGGCCTTCGACTGACAATGCTTTAATAGCATCGCCACCAAACTCTAGCGCGTAACCTGTTCCGCCAGCAGTGCCGATTTCACCAATCACGGCTAAGACTAAATCTTTTGCTGTAACACCTAATCGTAGTTCGCCATCAATGCGCACTAACATATTTTTCATTTTGCGTTGCAGCAAACACTGAGTCGCCAATACATGCTCAACTTCAGACGTACCAATACCGTGTGCTAAGGCACCCAAAGCACCGTGAGTTGATGTATGCGAATCACCACAAACTACAGTCATGCCAGGTAATGTTGCGCCCTGCTCAGGACCAACAACATGCACAATACCTTGACGCACGTCATTGATTTTAAATTCGGTAATTCCTAATTCATCACAGTTATCATCTAAGGTCTGAATCTGTATTTTAGAAATTTCGTCAGCGATGCCAGCAATACCTTCAAGACGCTCAACTGTCGTAGTCGGCACGTTATGATCCGGTGTCGCAATATTGGCTGCTATGCGCCAAGGCTTGCGGCCCGCAATGCGTAAGCCTTCAAAGGCCTGAGGAGATGTCACTTCGTGAATCAAGTGGCGATCAATATAAATTAAAGCCGTGCCATCATCGCGTTGTTTAACCAAATGCTGGTCCCAAAGCTTGTCGTAAAGCGTCTTACCTGCCATGTTCATTGCCTCTGCGGTTTTATCTAAAATAGATATAAAATGGATATAAAGTAGATCTAAAATAACTCCCAATAAGTGTGGGAGTAGATGAGTGTAAGAATAACCCTTGTGATTGATAAATAAAATTCATATTATTCATCAATTGGATTCCTATAAGGAATACACAAGCACTATTCAGCTGAGATAATTATGTCTTCCCTTGATATTCAAGCACTTACAGCCTTTATTGCCGTTGCCGAAACCGGTTCCTTCTCTGCGGCAGCCGACCGATTATTTCTTACCCAGCCAGCGGTGAGCAAACGTATTGCGCTATTAGAGAGCCAGCTCAACACACAGGTGTTCGATCGTATCCGTAAAAAGGTCTTTTTGACCGAAGCTGGCCGCGCTTTACTGCCCCGCGCCCATGCGATTTTGCAATCACTCAAAGATGCCCAGCAAGCCGTGAGTGATTTAGGCGGCGATATAAGCGGCAAGCTCGCTATTGCCTTTAGCCACCATATTGGTCTTCACCGACTCCCACCTTATTTAAAGCGCTACTCCAATGAGCAACCTAAGGTGAACCTAGATATCAACTTTGTTGACTCAGAAGACGGCTACACAAAAGTATTAGACGGCACATCAGAACTAGCCGTAATCACACTATCACCAGAACCAAGAGCCGACATTATTGCTACGCCACTCTGGCATGACCCACTCGTCTTTGTTTGTAGCCCCGAACATCCGCTGCATCTTCGTGACAATGTGAGCCTAGAAGAACTCAGCACTATGGATGCTATTCATCCTGGCGAAAACACCTACACAGGAAAAATTGTTAACCAATTATTTGAACGACAAGGCGTCGCGCTAGATACATCAATGACAACTAACTATCTTGAAACAATAAAGATGATGGTATCGATTGGATTGGGTTGGAGCGTACTGCCAAAAACCATGATTGGATCGTTAGAGCAAATTCATATACCCGATGTTTATATAGAACGACAACTAGGCATTATCGAATATCGCGGCCGACAAAAATCTAATGCGGCCAATGCCTTTAAATCGCTGCTATTAGAAAATGCTTCTTAAGCTAAAATACCACTTTGTAGCGGTACAAATCTAACCGGAATAAGTGGCTCAGTATCGAAGCCTTCGGCAGTTTTAGTAATGACCTGCAGCGCTTGATTACCGTCTTCACCTACAGGTAAAACCATCTTGCCACCTAGCGCTAATTGCGCCAATAACATCTTAGGAATTTCACGTGGCGCAGCAGTAATAATAATGCCATCAAAAGGCGCGCGCGCCTTCCAACCTACATAACCATCACCGTGGCGATATTCAATATTACGTAAACCTAACTGCCTTAATCGCTGCTCGGCACCGTCCTGCAAAGAGCCAATACGCTCCATAGTGCAAACACGTTTAACTAATTGAGATAACACTGCCGTCTGGTAACCACAACCAGTACCCACCTCTAATACAGAATCCAAATTGCCATGAGAGAGTAAAACCTGCGTCATTAGCGCAACAATAAATGGCTGAGAAATTGTTTGCCCTTGGCCAATCGGCAATGCTGCATCTTCATAGGCACGATGCGACAAAGCCTCATCAATAAAGACATGCCGCGGCGTACTACGCATAACATCTAGCACGGCTATATTATCTATGCCTTGATCAGACAACCTAGCCACCAAACGATCACGGGTGCGCTGCGAAGTCATGCCAATGCCTACATGCTCATTAAGCTGCATAGCGATATGTACTCATTAAGAATTTTCTCATTAAGACTTTTCTAATCATGACTTTAATAGCTGCTCTAAAAAACAACACTCAATACCTACAAGCACTCTACCAACTCTCGAATTAAAACAGTGGCGTAACTTCCGGTCGGCAGTATAAAGGATAAATGACATTTTTCACCCTCCAATTGCCACTCAAACTGCTTAGGAAAACACCGTAATGGCCGACGCGCCACATCGACACCTTGTCGATCAAGCCCTTCAACTAAAGCAATCTCATCAGCAATAGCTGCATCTTCTAGCTGCTCGGCTGCAGCAGTAACCCCGGAACATCCTCGACCGCACATTGGCCCCGAGATATGAATATCACCCTGCGCTAAACGCAGCTCAATTTCAGCCGCCATTTTTTCGCTAGAACCAGCAACCGAATCACTTTCAGCATCCAATACAAAACGACTGCGACTGCCATCCAACATCAGTACATCGCCATCGACATAAGTAGACCAGTTGCTAGCCGCAATACGCGCATCCAATACGCGATTAAACAAATAAGACCGCGCAGCCGATAAACACAAACTGCGCTGCTCTCGCGGCATACGCTTATTGGCAGAAAACAATGCACGCGCTTTTGGTAAATTACTTTTACCAAAACGCTGCTCACCAAAATAGTTAGGCACACCTTGCTCGCAAAGCGCTTTAATCTTTAGCGTTAATTGCTCGTTTAAATCGTCCGCACTGGCACTCAAACTTGCACTCAAAGATGATACGACCAATTTAAAGGCATTGGCCTTATGCGCACCTCTACGTAATTTTCGAGAATGACGGCAAACAGTTAACAACTTAATATATGAACCAGAGCTGCTCTCACTATCAGCTTGCTCGGCTAAACTCTGCCAGTCTAATTGATCGCCGCCGGGCAAATAAACACTAAACCACTGCCGCGTAACCGCCCACTTATCTTTTAATCCAGAATAACCCACGTCCATCGATTTACAGCTGGCCAATGCAGCAATTTTATCTCTCACCGCTAAGGTCGTTAAGGCGCGTTTTTCAATATGTAAAAAAACATGCTCGCCTTCGCCACTAGGCTCAAAGCCTAGCAACTCATCAACAAAAAAATCTTCAGGAATGGCTTTAATTTTACCGGTTGCGACAGGGCCGCCATAGGCATAAGCAAGGTGTTCAGTATTGGTTGACACGTTTATGGTTTGTCCTCGTTACTTCGACAAAGAAGCACAGTAGCATAACAAGCAATACCCTCTTCTCTTCCTGTAAAGCCTAACATTTCAGTCGTGGTGGCTTTAACACTTATCGCGTCAATGGATACACCCGCATCAGCAGCAATATTTTCACGCATAGGTAAAATATGATTCGCCATTTTAGGTCGCTGAGCAACAATGGTCATATCGGCATTCGATAAGCAATAGTGATGCTCAGCCAATAGCGCAACAACATGCACTAACAGCGCGCGTGAAGATATATTCTTGAAACGCGCATCGGTATCGGGAAAATGCTTGCCTATATCGCCCAGCGCTAAAGCACCCAACATAGCATCGCATAAAGCATGTATCAGTACATCGCCATCAGAATGCGCTAACAGCGATTTCTCAAAAGGAATGTCTACACCGCCCAAGACTATCGAGGCATTACCACTCGCATCTAGCGGGGCAAAGGCATGAACATCGTAACCTTGACCAATTCGAATATTCATTATTTCTGAGCACTCATCATTAAATAGTTTTTAACCTCTGCTTTTTTGATCAGCTAGCTTAACCCTTTAGCTTAACATTCTAGCTTAACTCGCTAGACTAACTAACCAGCTTAACCAACTAATGAAGCGATAAAAAAAACGTCGCCATTTGTAAATCATCAGCCGTCGTAATTTTTATATTTTGCTGCGTGTTTTCAACCACCGCAACATCAGCGCCTAAACGCTCTACCGCCGAGGCCTCATCTGTCACTGCATCACCTGAAGCCAAAGCCTGATTAAGCGCATCGAACAACAAACCATAGCGAACCATTTGCGGCGTTTGTGCCGCCCAAAGCTGCCGACGATCCAGCGTTGCTGTAATAGTAGGTAAGCCATCTGTTTTCTTAGCTTGGCTATCTGTTTTTTTAGCTTGGCTGTCGAGCTCAGCAACCGCAACCTGTTTAATCGTATCGTAAATGGGTGCAGCCAATATTGCGGCCACATCGGTATCCGATACGACATCACGCAAACGCTGCAAAGACGCTACAGTAACTAACGGCCTAGCAATATCATGCACCATAACCCAATCGTCTTTTTGCGCTCGACTCGACAACGCCTTTAAACCATTTAAAACTGATTCAGCACGCGAAGCACCACCGTCCACTCGCTCAACTAAAGGCAAAGCTGCAGCGGGTAATAAATTAAAATGATTATCGAGTGGATTAACCGCAACAATAATGGCGGCAAATAAGCCTGAAGACGCAAGCGTATTAAGGGATCTTTCAGCAATAAGCTGACCAGCTAAAGGAAGGTATTGTTTTGGCCTATCGGCCGCAAAGCGAGTACCAATTCCAGCGGCGGGCACTACAGCCCAGATCGTTGGTTGGCTCACAATAGCTGCCTCACAGGAATTAAGGTGTCTCGTCGACGACGAGATAGAATGTTTCGCCAGGCTTTACCATACCGAGCTCTTCTCGAGCACGGGCTTCAACTTCATCAAGACCGGTTTTTAAGGCTTTAACTTCAGCAGCTAATTGCTCACTGCCTTGCTGCATTAAACGATTTTTTTCTTTTTGCTCTGCCACTTTAAGCGACAATGAGTGAGTTTCAGCAAGACTGCCTTCACCCACCCATAGTCGATATTGCAGGACTAACAGCATAACCATCAATAGACCAATCACCAGCTTTAATATGGTATCACCGGCGTTGCTAGATTCACTGACTGCTGTTTTATTCGATGCTACCATCGATTAATTACCCTGCACTGACACAACACATTTCCAACCTTATACTTTAAATTCTGAACGACCATTATAAGGGGCTTTAGCGCCTAATTCTGATTCAATGCGCAATAAACGGTTGTATTTTGCCACACGATCCGAGCGACATAATGAACCTGTTTTAATTTGACCTGCTGCTGTAGCAACTGCCAAATCAGCTATTGTAGTATCTTCTGTCTCGCCTGAACGGTGCGAAATCACTACGGTGTAGCCGGCATCTTTAGCCATTTTAATAGCATCAAGCGTCTCACTTAATGAGCCTATTTGATTGAATTTAATCAAAATTGAGTTGGCGATTTTTTCATCAATACCGCGCTGTAATATTGCAGTGTTAGTCACGAATAAATCATCACCTACTAATTGAACACGATCACCGACTTTTTGAGTTAAATCAGCCCAACCTTCCCAATCGCTTTCATCCATACCGTCTTCAATAGAAATAATCGGGTATTGATCGCTAAGGTCGGCAAGAAAATCAGCAAAGCCTGAAGCGTTAAACACTTTACCTTCGCCAGACAAATTGTATTCGCCATCTTTATAAAATTCTGACGCAGCACAATCTAACGCTAAAGTAACTTCACTGCCTAGCTTGTAACCGGCATTGGCAACTGCTTCAGAGATAAGCGACAAAGCTGCAGCGTTAGATTCTAAATTAGGTGCAAAACCACCTTCATCACCAACGGCTGTATTGAGACCGCGCTCATTTAAAACGGCTTTTAATGCATGAAAAATTTCTGCGCCACACTGTAGTGCTTCAGCAAAAGTTTTTGCCGCAACGGGCTGCACCATAAATTCTTGAATATCGACATTGTTATCGGCATGCTCGCCGCCATTAACAATATTCATCATTGGCACAGGCATTGAGTAAACACCTGGTGTGCCATTTACATTAGCAATATGCTCATACAAAGGAATGCCAGCATCAGTAGCAGCTGCTTTAGCCGCGGCAAGTGATACAGCCAAAATAGCATTAGCACCTAACTCGCCTTTATTATCCGTGCCGTCTAAATCAATCATGATTTGGTCAAGCTCTCGCTGATTAGCAGGATCTTTACCTAATAACACAGGCTGTATTCTGTCATTAATATTAGCAACGGCAGTGAGTACGCCTTTACCTAAATAGCGGCTTTTATCGCCATCACGTAATTCTAAGGCTTCTCTTGAACCGGTTGATGCACCCGATGGTGCGCAGGCCAACCCACGAACACCTGATTCAAGTAAGACTTCTGCTTCAACAGTAGGATTACCGCGCGAGTCCAACACTTCTAGCGCTGTTACTGCTTTTATTAATGACATACGTAAACTCCATAAAACTAAAAGCCCTCTTAGAGGGCATTATTAAAAAATGATTAAAAAAATTTATAAAAAACGGTTAAGCAATTTCTAGTGGCTCAAAGCTTTTTACTAAAGTATCAACCGCTTTCATTTGCTCTAAAAACGGCTTTAACTGTTTAAGCGGAAGCGCACAAGGACCATCACACTTCGCATTATCAGGATCAGGATGCGCTTCAAGAAACAAACCACCTAATGATTGAGACATGCCAGCCTTACCTAACTGAACTACTTGCTGGCGACGACCACCAGCAGAATCACTGCGGCCACCTGGCATTTGTAAGGCATGCGTCACATCAAAAATAACAGGGTAAGCAAATTCTTTCATTACACTAAAGCCGAGCATATCAACCACTAGATTGTTATAACCGAAGCTACTGCCCCGCTCACATAACATCAGTTGATCATTACCGGCTTCTTGGCATTTTTGCAAAATATGCTGCATTTCACGCGGCGCTAAAAACTGCGCTTTTTTAATATTAATCGCAGCGCCTGTTTTTGCCATGGCTACCACTAAATCGGTTTGGCGCGACAAAAATGCAGGTAACTGAATAACATCAGCAACACTGGCCACTTCTAAGGCTTGCCCTGGCTCATGAACATCAGTAATAACCGGCACGTTAAAGGTATCTTTAACCGCTTGTAGAATTTCTAAACCTTTCTCTACACCAGGCCCACGAAATGAATGCATAGAAGAACGATTGGCTTTATCAAATGATCCTTTAAATACATAAGGAATATCCAACGCTTTACAGACTTCAACATACTGGCCAGCAATATCTATGGCCAAGTCTTTAGACTCGAGTACATTCATACCGCCAAATAAAACAAAAGGACGGTCATTAGCAACCGAAATATCGCCTACCTGAATAGTTTTTTGCGCGGGTAATGCTGATGTCATAATTTATCTTTCCATGAGGTGACGAGATCACCATATATAATTAAAAAAATTACGCCGATATTTAGTCTTCGGCGTAGGCAATCGCTGCGTTAATAAAGCCACTAAACAATGGATGGCCATCACGCGGTGTTGAATTAAACTCAGGGTGAAACTGACAAGCCACAAACCACGGATGCTCAGCCACTTCTACCACTTCAACTAATTGCTTATCTTGAGACCAACCCGCTATACGCAAGCCTGATGTTTGTAAACGCTCAACGTAATTATCATTCACTTCATAGCGATGACGATGACGCTCTGCAATTTCATCGGCACCGTAAGTGGTGTGTGCCAATGAGCCTTCAACTAACTGACAAGGCTGAGAACCTAAGCGCATACTGCCGCCAAGATCTTCATCATTGCCGCGCGATTTCTGACTGCCATCTTCATCAAGCCACTCAGTAATTAACGCAATAACGGGGTACTCAGTTTCAGCCTTAAATTCTGTACTGTGCGCACCTTCTAAGCCTGCAACATTTCGCGCATATTCAATAACCGCAACCTGCATACCCAGACAAATACCAAGGTAAGGGACTTTGTTTTCACGCGCATACTGTACCGCGAGAATTTTCCCTTCAACGCCACGCTCACCAAAACCACCAGGCACTAAAATGGCATGTACATCTTTTATGGCATCAAGACCATCGGTTTCAAGATCTTCCGAATCGATATATTTTACTTTTACTTTTGTTTTAGCACCAATACCGGCATGCTTTAACGCTTCATTCAATGATTTATACGCATCGAGTAAATCGGTGTACTTACCGACCATAGCGACTTTAATTTCACGCGTGGCATTGAGCTCACCATCAATAACGGCTTCCCACTCAGACAAATCAGCAACCTTACAACCAAGCCCTAAGCGCTGAACAACATATTCATCAAGGCCTTTTTTATTCAACATAATCGGCGCGCGATAAATCGTATCGGCATCGGGTAAAGAAATAACGGCACGCTCTTCAACGTTCGTAAACAAGGCAATTTTCTTACGAGCGCTGGCGCTAATTTCAACTTCAGAACGACAGATCAAGACATCTGGCTGTAAGCCGATAGAGCGAAGCTCTTTAACAGAATGCTGTGTAGGCTTAGTTTTCGTTTCACCCGCTGTAGCAATATAAGGCACTAAAGTTAAGTGAATAAGCAATGAGCGCTGCATGCCTAACTCAACTTTTAGCTGTCTCGCCGCTTCTAAAAATGGCAGTGATTCGATATCACCAACAGTGCCACCAATTTCAACTAACACAACATCATAGCCGTCGCCGCAAGCTAATACGCGTCGCTTAATTTCATCAGTAATATGAGGAATAACTTGAACTGTGCCACCGAGGTAATCACCACGCCGTTCGTTACGAATAACCGATTCATAAACACGACCAGAGGTGAAGTTATTTCGCTTCTTCATTTTGGTGCGTAAGAATCGCTCATAGTGACCTAAATCCAGATCCGTCTCTGCACCATCATCGGTAACAAATACTTCACCGTGCTGAAAAGGACTCATCGTGCCAGGATCAACATTGATGTAGGGATCCAGCTTCATCATTGTCACTTTTAAGTCTCTAGACTCAAGAATGGCTGCCAAAGAAGCCGATGCAATACCCTTACCTAACGAAGAAACAACGCCGCCAGTAACGAAGATATATCTCGTCATTGATGATTCACTCATAAATACTCTCTATACCGCTCAATTGTGAGTCGATAATTCATAAAAAATAGCTGCTATAAAAACAACAGCCGAAAAATTGGCCACCTAAGTGGTCAATATTACAAATATTTGAAGTGTGGGATGGCAAGAAGGAGCCAGTCACAGATGGGAGCGCAGTTTATCAGAATGACTATGGTGGGACAAACCAGCAAAAGGTGATTTTTTCGATTATTAGGTGCTCAAAACGCCAAATCACTGAAGCTGAGAACTTCTCGCCGCCATCCTAAGGATAAAATCACGGCAACGGGAATAAGTAGCTCAGATTAGAGGTCAAAATCATCGAGTTCATCGGCATCTACCGCTGGAACGCTGTCAGCGTAATAACGGGATGATTTAATCATTGAAGGATCGAGTTCAAGCGCCAGTAAAGCATCAATATCGGCTGAAACCTTAGCTGCCAACCAGAGTTCCTGATTTCGAGCGGCCGACAACTTTAAAGTCTCGCCCCACACCAGTAAATGACGGGTATTGATAACCCTATGCGCATCGCTTTTGGCCCACTCTCTTGAAATGCGCATGCCCATAGAATACATATGCTGGGTTATCTGCTCGCGCTGAGCATCATCATCTATGCCCATTAACACTCTATCGGTCAACCAATCCCAGCCCTCAGAATAAAAGGTCCAACCTTGATAAAAGCGACGAATCCATCGCATATAGTTATCGACTGACTGAACGGCCTGATTATCAAGCTCCGCTTCATACGCTGCCTCAAAGAGAGTTTCTGGTGGCCAAGTCGATGACCAAGACGCTTCTTTTTCAGGCATCGAAACACAGGCCCCTAAAAGCAATACAAAACCGATTAAAATCAGATGCTTACTTATTTTACTCACTGCATTTAACTTATTGACCATACTTGTTTTATTTACCACACCTAACATTCTATCTACTTTATACACTCTACCAGTCGCCGACTGATGCTGTTTATCATCCTTGCATGCATTTATGTACTAATACATTTAGCAAAAGCCTAGCGCATTTGAGCAGTATCGTCACATTAAAGAATATCAAAGCAAGGTGATTTGCTCTGGCTTCGGATCCTCCCCATCCAATGACGTAAGGTTAGACACACTCACGCCTAATAATCTTACTTTTCTAGCGCCCGCCTCGGTTTTATCTAAAAGCTGAGGTAAACGGCGTAAAATCACATCCATTGAATGAAAAGCATATTGCTCAGTATGGCTGCGAGTTACTTGCTGAAAATCAGTGAACTTTACTTTTAAGGTTATCGTTTTAGCCACCAACTTTTTCTTTTGTAAAACACCTACCACTTTTTCAGCCAATAACTGCAAGCGCGCTAGCATTTCTTCGGTCGCTATTAAATCAGTATTAAAGGTCGTTTCTGCACCTATAGACTTTCTAGTGCGATTATTATGCACTTGCCGCTCATCTTCGCCGCGCACAATCCCATAATAATAAACGCCCATACGACCAAAATATTTTTGTAAGCGCGATTGACTCCACTGCTTTAAATCATAGCCACACTCAATACCCAGCGCTTTCATCTTCTGCTCTGTCGCTTTGCCAATGCCATGAAACTTACGAATAGCCAGTGACTCCAGTAAATCTTCTGCCGCCGAAGGCAGCACAACAAATAAGCCATCGGGCTTATCCATATCGGAGGCAATTTTGGCTAAAAATTTATTATAAGAAATACCCGCCGAAGCCGTTAAACCCGTCTCTTGCTTGACCTGCTCTTTAATCGCTTTTGCAATGAGCGTTGCCGAGCCTGAAAATAACGTAGAGCCTGTAACATCCAAGTAAGCCTCATCCAATGACAGCGGCTCAACTAAATCAGTATATTGAAGGAAAACGGCCTGAATAATAGACGACGCCTCTCGATAAGCCTCAAATCTGGGCTTAACGAAAATCGCCTCTGGACATAATTGCTGAGCCTGAGCTGCCGACATAGCCGATCGAATACCAAATTTTCTGGCCTCATAGCTGCAAGCGGCAACAACACCGCGGTTTTGAGGATCACCGCCAACGATTAATGGCTTGCCTTGATAAGCCGGGAAATCACGCTGCTCAACCGAGGCAAAGAACGCATCCATATCAACATGAATGATTTTACGCTGTGGCGCTATCTCATTCGTTGCATCGTTCTTTTTAGTTATTGGCTGCTCAGACATGTTTTTATTCTAAAGGGTCATGGCTAGTAGGTGAAGCATTAACCGTAGGTGGCCGGCATAAGAAATACGAAAAAAAGACTGCCGCGAAAAATACCGAATTTGCTAATACTCATATACAGTCATAATCATCTACAATCATTAATATAATGAATACTAAGCACATTAACGCCAAGACAACCATTACCCAGAAAGGATACCCCTTTTGAACACAGCACCCAGCAATTACGGCATTCTCAATAAGCTCATTATCACCTTAATAGCTATGTTAGGTTATGGCGGATGGGCATATTATTGCAATGTTTCGGCTAACGGTGATATTGAGTTGCAGACCATTGCCTTTCGGGCAGGTATTATTCAAGGTGGTTACTCAGGCATTCTGACATTAACGCAAATGATATTGCTGCAAGCTGTGCTTAAGCATCTTAATCAGCATTTAACGCTTAATCTGAATATGATAGCGACTATAACGACAGCCAGTGCGTTGCAGTACGCTATTATTATTCCTGTTCATCTGGCCAATGATACGCCGAATATTTTAATGACGCTGCTTCCTGGCTTTGTTATTGGTACAGGTTTTAGCTTTGCTTATTTGTTGTCTATTAAGAATAAATATTATTAACCAGGGAGTGGTTTTTTATGCTCTCTTTTAAGTTCAATTTCGTCGGGGGTGGGCTGACCGCCAGAGTCTAGATCTTTAAGGTTTATTTGATAGTGTTTTTATATTCTGGATTTTTGCTTCTGTTTTTTAAGTTTTAAGTTCAAGACCGTCGGGGGTGGCCCGACATGCCAGTCACTTTTCTTTACTTGTGTAAAGAAAAGTAACCAAAAGAAAGCACACAA
>CAXAHI010000046.1:0-18064 GCA_963968645.1 uncultured Gammaproteobacteria bacterium
CGGGCCACCCCCGACGACCTTGACTTTAAAACTCAAACAAAAAAGTAAACCCTCAGAACACACCACCACAACTAAAAGCTTATACACAAGACTCTGGACTCTACCTCTCAGGCCACCTCCCGACGACCTTGAACTCAAAATCCCAAAAACATAGGCAACTTAAAAAAGGTTATAGAATGTAGCTGCCAGAATTTATGCTGCCATTGCTACGCGATTCCGCCCAGCTTCCTTCGCCTCATAAAGCGCCTTATCCGCTCGCTCAATCAACTGCTCTGGATACTCACCCGCTGTCCGCTGCGCAACACCAAACGACGCAGTAATATTATCAATGACCTGGCCATCGCTCTTCTTACGCAATAACAACTTAGCCAATAATTGACGTGTCTGCTCAGCAACTCTCGCACCCGCATCGGCATTGCCCTGAATTAAAAAAGCAAACTCCTCACCGCCATAGCGAGCCGCTAATGCACTTTCAGGACAAGTCTTTTGCATCACTTTAGCAACACCTTGCAACACTTTATCACCCATTAAATGCCCATAGGTATCATTAAGATTTTTAAAGTGATCTAAGTCTACTAACACTAATGTCGCATCTGTATCGGTATCTTGAAATAACTCTACTAAGCGTCGATCAAATGCACGACGGTTTCCTACTTTGGTCAGCGCATCTAAATAAGCATCTTCTTCACGCTGATCTAACTGCTGCTTTAAGGCTGTAATTTCTTCTTCGGCTGTTTGCAGCTGTGATTGAAATTCATTGGCTAAAAAGCTGGCGTCTTTTGTCGTTTTAATGAGATTTTTAACGGTCTCTTGAACATGTATTGGATCTGGATCGGCCAGTATTTCGTTTAAGCTGGTTTCAAGATACTGCGTATAAGTATCGGTTTGGTTTTTGGTGTCATTAACGCTACTTACTAACTCTTGTACAACATTACTCAAAGTGTCTTGTAGGTTTTTTTGTAAGGCAATCTCTTCTTTAATTACGTGCTTTTTAAATAGCTCGCGGCTCACTATGTCTGGGCAGGTGCCTTTTTCTTCAATGGTGTTATCAAGCTTTTTGTTTAAGGCTAAATCACGATTAGAAACATAGGCGTACCAAAGTGCAAAATTACAGGGGTTAGGTGCAATTTTATTCTTAATCATCATTGGCAATGCCTGTTTGACATAGCGGGATGCAAGCGTTGTATCTTCTGGAAACTCAAGAGGCACTACTGTTTACTCCTAATCGAAAATGGTTCTAATCTATTGAATAACGAGCATAGATTTTTGATGATCCTTCATTGAATTGTTATCTACTGATCAATAGCGATAAAAATATTCTTTTGAGGTGTATTGGCGGTTTTCCTTAATTGTTATCGCGCTATGCCCATGATTGTAAAATCTGGATGAGCACTTTTTTCCTCATTAATATTTAAAAGTTTAGTCGTTTTTGATTGGCTTGCTTGCAGAAGGAGGGGTATTTGCGTTTTACTTTGTAAAATTTTTATTTGAGTGTTTTGGCGATGATGTAGCAGATTTGCATGGTCATTGCCCAAATGAAGGCGCAGGCGGCAATAAAAAGAAAGGCGAGGGTGGTTAGTTCCTGCTTGAGTGACGGCGGCATATTGTTTTCACACCAATAAACCATGACGTAGGCCACAAAAAAAACAACAGCACTGACTGAGAAATGCTTTAAACGCTGGATATCGCTCGCAATAGTCGATGATAAATAAGTGCGTAGAGATACCCAGATCTTTTTCATTAGGCGATAATTAACTCAGCAGACGACTCATGATGGATTGATAAATTAAACTGAGTTTATCGAGTTCAGCGGCATTAACGCGTTCATTCACACGATGGATCGTTTCGTTAACCGGACCTAGTTCAACTAATTGCGCACCCGTTGGCGCAATAAAGCGACCATCTGATGTGCCGCCCGCTGTGCTCAGCTGTGTTTCAATACCAACGACTTCTTTAATGGCCGCCATGCTGGCATCGATTAATTCACCGTGCTCAGTAATAAACGGATGCCCACTTAAATGCCATTTGATTTCATAATTCAGTTCGTGTTTGTCGAGAATACTTAGAAAGCGTTGCTGAATCGCTTCAACCGTCAACTCGGTCGAGAATCGAAAGTTAGCGGTAATATTGAGTGCGCCAGGAATAACATTAGTGGCACCGGTGCCTGCTTGTAGGTTGGATATTTGAAAAGAGGTGGCAGGAAAAAAGGCATTGCCATTATCCCAAATGGTATTACTGATTTCGACCAGGGCAGGTGCAAATCGATCAATAGGGTTGTCTGCCAATTGCGGATAGGCAACATGACCTTGAATACCATTAATCGTTAATTGAAGACCCAGTGAACCACGACGACCATTTTTGATAACGTCTCCAGTTGTTTCTGTGCTTGATGGCTCGCCTACAACACACCAGCGAATTTTTTCATTAATAGATGCTAGATGCTCCATCACTTTAACCGTGCCGTTAGCCGCGATGCCTTCTTCGTCACTGGTAATCAAAAATGCAAGACGGTGAGGGTGGTTGGGTTGGTCGCCAATAAAATTCTCTGCCGCTGTAATCATCGCAGCAAGACTGCCTTTCATATCGGCCGCCCCACGTCCACAGAGCATTTCGTTGTCTATGATGGGTGAGTAAGGCTGATATTCCCATTGGCTTTCGTCGCCGGCCGGTACAACATCGGTATGGCCAGCAAAAGCGAGTATATCTCCGCTATCACCATGAACAGCCCAAAAATTATCGACATCGTCAAAGCGTAGATTGCTCACTTGAAAGCCAATGGCTTCGAGTCGGTCAATCATTAGTTTCTGACATCCGGCATCATCGGGAGTAACGGATTTGCAGGCCATTAATTGCATGGCGAGGTCAATGGTAGGGGAGTTTGCTGACATGTTGAATTTAGCTCGTTTGGGTTTTATAGGCATCACGATTTAGCGTGATCGATAGCTGTTGTTAATAGGTTGTTGCAATGTTGTTAATTAAATTTTTGCTAAAGAGTAAAGCAGTAGGGCTTATAGAAGCGAGTCCTAAAGTGGTCACTCTTGCAATGATAGCCCTTAACAAAGTTGATTTATATTGTAACTGGATGTCCACACTAAAGAAAATAAAGCCTGCAAGCGTTGCTTTAATCTGTATTTTTTAATAAAACGCGCTCTAGCGTCGATCTTAAGTCTTTGTCGCTAAATTGATAACCATGCTCTATTAATAAAGACGGTTTAACCCGCGCACCAGTGAGTAATAGGTGATCGGCCATTTCGCCAAAAGCGAACTTAGCAATGGGGGTGTGTACCGTGAAAATTGTGGGTCTTTTTAGCACTGCGCCTAATGTCTTGGTAAACACTTTATTGGTAACGGCTTCTGGTGCAACCATATTAATAGCACCGTGAATGCTTTCTGTTGCCATAATAAATTGAATAATATTGACGGCTTCATGTAAGCCTATGCAGCTCATATATTGCTGGCCATTCCCAAATGCGCCCCCTAAACCCAGTTTAAAAGGTAATAACATTTGTTTTAAGGCACCGCCATTGGGGCTTAACACGATACCTGTGCGCAGGTGAACGGTGCGAATGCCGGCTTCTGATGCGGCGGCAGTGGCTTGTTCCCATGCAATCGATAACTCAGCCAAAAAGTCATTGCCGGCATCACTGCGTTCATCAACTGTGTTTGAGCCTGTGTCGCCATAAAAGCCAATAGCAGATGCAGAAATTAACAATGCGGGTTTGTTCTTGAGTTTGGCTAAAGTCTCGGATAATAGCAGGGTTGAATCGATGCGGCTTTGCCAAATGGTGGCTTTACTATTGGCCGTCCATCGACGGTCAGCAATATTTTCACCCGCGAGATTAATCACAACATCAATGGTGATTGAGCTGTCGAAGCGAATAATTTTTTGTTTGGGTTGCCAATAAAAAGGCGCAGCTTGAATGGCATCGGCGGCGCTATCTCGCGACAAGGCATAAACGTTATGACCTTCGGCGGTGAGTGCAGTGTTAAGTGCTGTGCCTATAAGGCCGGTTGCGCCGGTAATTAAAATATTCATAGTAGGGATATCTTTTGTTAGCTTTATCTTTAGCTGTTGTTATAAATTGATATTGCTAGCTTTTGGGTAAATGGCTTATATGCTGTGTAAGCAGTCTATCTAAATTATTGGCAAAGTGCTGCCTTCCGCTTTGCCCTAATGGCGGTGGTCCACCGGTATTGACGCCGCTCGATCTCAGTGTGTCCATAAAGTCACGCATATTGAGTCGCGCTTTAATGTTATCAGTAGTATACAGCTCGCCGCGAGGATTTAACGCTTTGCCACCTTTTTCTATCACTTCTGCTGCGAGCGGGATATCAGCGGTTATCACTAAATCTCCGGCGGCCAGTCGCTTCACAATTTCGTTATCGGCAACGTCAAAGCCTGCCGGTACTTGAAGCATCTGAATATAAGGAGAGGGAGGTGTGGCCAGCGATTGATTAGCGACCAGTGTAGTGATGATTTGGCGGCGTTCGGCGGCGCGAAATAAAATCTCTTTAATTACCCCAGGGCAGGCATCTGCATCGACCCATATTTTCATAGCAGTTAATCGCTTTTTTTGTTTGGTCGTAAACCTATTACAACTAAAAAATCTTGAGCGTCGCCTTTGCGCATGGCGCGAATATTAATAGTGGTGCCCGGTTTGGTTTGGGCAATTTTATGCATGCCTACATTGCCATTGCCAACACTGATGTTATCAATATGGGTAATGATGTCGCCTATTTGTAAGCCGGCTTTTTCCGCAGGGCCATTGGTTTCAATGTCGGTAAGTACTAATCCGCGTAAAGCTTTTAGGTTAAACGCTTCTGCAACACTGGGGGTTATTTCTTCTGCGCTAATGCCTAGCCAGCCTCTAACGACTTTGCCATGCTCGACAATATTTTCAAACACATAAGAAGCTATATCTATAGGGATGGCAAAGCCAATGCCGTTTGAGCCTCCTGTTTTTGAATATAGGCCGCTGTTTATACCAATTAATTCGCCATAGGCATTAACCAGAGCGCCACCTGAATTACCTGTATTAATGGCGGCATCGGTTTGAATATATTTTTCATAGGTGTTTATTTGTAAGCCATGGCGGCCAGTGGCAGAGACAATGCCTTGTGTCACGGTTTGCCCAATGCCGTAAGGGTTACCTATGGCGAGTACGACATCACCTATGCGAATAGTTTTAGGGTTGGCAAAAATGGCAGGCGTTAAATTATCGAGATCAATTTTGAGTACAGCTAGGTCGGTGGGGGCGTCAGAACCTATGACAGTTGCGAGTCGTTCTCTGCCATCGGCGAGTAATACTCGAATTCGATCGGCCTCATCAATAACGTGATTGTTAGTGAGTACATAGCCATTGCTGCTTATAATGACGCCAGAGCCTAAGCTACGTTCAATTTTGTCACGTTGCCGAATGCCATTGTTATTGAGAAAGCGTTTAAAGACAGGATCTTTTAATAGCGGATGGCTTTCTACCTGAACGGTGCGGCTGGTATAAATATTGACGACAGAAGGCAGAGCTACCTGAACAGCGTCGGCATAGCTGGTAACAAAAGGTGAAGCGGCTGGAGTTGAGGGCTCTCGGTTTAACTGTAAGAGCAGTGCGGCAAGCAGTAAGCCAGTTAATATTGGCCAAATATAGTTGCGTATCATGTTTTTCCGGTGTGTTTGTGATGATCTTTTAATGCTCAAAACTCAATGCCCTCGTGCGCTTTTATATGATTAGTATAAAATGTCCTTGCCGCTGCTTAAATCACTCACTGTTATAGCTACCATCTTAATCCATTGTACGTGTGATTATACATCTGATTATACAGGGGAATATTTTAATAATTCAAAGTGCTTTGTTTGTCTGGCTGGTTTATATACATACTTTATAAAGGGTTTTACATGATTTTATTGTCTCAGCTCGTTGATCATATCAATACATTACTCGCTATTGATAAAATTCAGGATTATTGTCCGAATGGTTTGCAGGTTGAAGGTTGCGCCCAGGTTAGCTCTATTGTTACCGGTGTTACTGCCAGTCAGGCATTAATCGAACATGCTGTGGCAATAAATGCCGATGCAATTTTGGTTCATCATGGCTATTTTTGGAAAAATGAAGCACCGCAAATTGTCGGTATAAAGAAGCAGCGGATTGCGCGCTTGTTAGAAAATAATATCAGCTTACTGGCCTACCACTTACCACTCGACCTTCATGCCGAGCTGGGTAATAACGTGCAGTTAGCAAAAGTGTTAGGTTGGCAGCCTGATGTCGAGACCTCTGTTAATGGCATGCCACCATTAATTCGCACTGCCACACTCAATACACCCTGTGATGGGGCGACAATGGCTAAGCATCTTGCTCAATGTTTGCAGCGCGAGCCTTTGCATATTACTGCAGATAAGCCGATTAAGCGTGTGGCTTGGTGTACAGGGGGTGCTCAGTCATCATTATTGGCTGCGGTCGATTTAGGCGTTGATGCTTATATTACTGGTGAGGTTTCTGAACCGACAGTCCATGAGGCGCGCGAGTCAGGCATTCACTTTTTTGCTGCGGGGCATCATGCTACTGAGCGTTATGGTGTAAAGGCTTTAGGTGAGTATTTAGCTAGCAAATGGGACGTTGAGTGTCACTTTGTTGATTGTGATAATCCCGTTTAGCGATTAACACTTAACGATTAATACCTAACGATTAACAAGCAGCGATTAATAAGTAGCGATTAACAAGTAGCGATTAACAAGTAGCGATTAACAAGTAACAACTCTTTTAAATAAATAGTAATAAAAAATCAGGAATTGAATGACTTATTCAGATTACGAAACGCTTGTTCAGAGCACTAGCGAGATTTCAATTGGCACTCTGTGGTCACAAGGGCGCAGCGCCTTTGGCGGTTTAACGGCGGCATTGGTGTTGGCGCATATTGAATCGAAAGAAGATTTAAGCGATCGCGATTTATGTACACTCAATATTCATTTTTGTGGTCCCACGATTGCCGATGAGCCTTGTGAGTTTCGTCATAAAGTGCTCTCTAAGGGTAAGTCGGTTATGCAGGTAGAAGGTCAGCTGCTTCAAGGTGGTGAGGTCAAAACGCAGATCATTGCCTGCTTTGGCGTTCAGCGTTTTGCCAATTTGCAAATTACTCCGGCTACTAAGGTGTTTCCCGAGAAATCGATGCAAGTTCCTTTTATAGCGGAATTGATGCCGGAGTTTGTACAGCATCTTGATATGAAGTACACCAGCGAGCACATGCCTTTTAGTGGCAGCTCAGAGGCTCGTGTAAGTGGTTGGGTGCGTTTTGTAAGTGCGCCATCGGTATTTACTGATGCGGCTCTCGTGGCGTTAATTGATGCTTGGCCGCCGGCGGTATTGCCTATGCTTGAGCGCGTGGCGCCTAGTAGTTCTATTACGTGGAATATTGAGTTTCTTAATCCTCGAACCGAGCTTAATACCAGTGATTACATTTACTATGAGTGTGAGGCGATTCAGGCAGCAGCAGGTTATGCCCACACTGAAGGTAAAATTTATAATCAGGATGGCCAGCTTATTGCGCTAAGTCGTCAGATGGTGGGCGTTTACGAAAAGAAAGTTAGCTGAGTAAAGATGTTTAGCGCGAGCATTATACTTATGCTGTCGCGCTAATCCTTTGATTCAATGCCATGAAGTTTAATTAATTAAATTAAATGGCATGCACATTGGGAGGTGTTTGCTTGAGATGACCTTCTTCATCAGTGTTCGCCGATGCACTGCTGTAGTCTGCTTCAGTAGGATCTGCGTCATCAGCGTTTTGATTTAAATTAATTTTTTCTAAATCGTAATCTTCAGACAGCGTACCGCTATTGGCAGCATCGGATTTTGGTGCATAGTCGAGAGGCGGCTGTATAGTCTCTGGTGAAGCAATCGCATTATCGGTTAAGACTGAATCGAGTAGCAATGATTGCCCATGCTCATCGCGGCAGAGTTGATCGGCGCCTAGCGCTAAATGCTGATGAATATCTTTATATTTTTCGGTCAAATCATTAAGCATTAACGCCGTTTGCGAAAAATGATCGGCAACATGTTGTTGGTACTGTTTGTTTTTAGTTTCGGCATCGGCTAACGCTTGGTTTAATTCGCGCACTTTATGTTCTGCATTACCTGAATTCCGATACAAGCCAATACCCACCAATAAGCCAATAATAGCGGCGACAAATCCGATAAAAACCAAAAATCCTAAATCAAACATATGTAAACTCTCTTCATACTATCCAGACAGGGCTTTAGTATAACGCTAAATGAGAAAAATCGGGCGTTATTAGCGTATTTTATCTGCTATTCATCGCGGAGATCACATTGCTAAGCGCATGCAGTACGGGTAATCTGTGCGCTTCTTAAAAGTGGCGGTAATTAAAAAGCCTTTTTTTAACACCTTGCTTTAACACCTTGGTATTCGTCTGTTTTATGACCGCTATTATTCGCCCTCATGACCGCTATTTAATGGATCTTGAAAAGCCTGATTTTCGCGCTGATCCTGCGCAGGCGTTGGCGATTAAAAAGCTCGATAATTTATTTGATCGTTTACTCGCGCAGCAAGATTTATCGCTTAAAGATAAAGGCTTGTCTTTAGTTAATCGGTTGCTCGGTCGATCACCATCAATACTGCCAGAGCGTGGCTTATATTTTTGGGGCGGTGTTGGGCGCGGCAAGACGTATTTAATGGATATGTTTTTTGATGCCTTGCCGATGGATCAGAAGCTGCGCATTCACTTTCACCGCTTTATGCGTCGTGTTCATCAAGAGCTCGCGACACTGGCCGACACAAAAAACCCATTAGAAATTGTTGCCGATAGAATTGCTGCCGAAGCCAAGGTTATTTGCTTTGATGAGTTTTTTGTCTCGGATATTACCGATGCCATGATACTCGCGGGTATGTTTGATGCTTTATTTAAGCGAGGGGTGTGTTTGGTCGCCACTTCGAATATAGCGCCCGACGGTCTTTATAAGGATGGTTTGCAGCGAACGCGGTTTTTGCCGGCTATTGGCCTAATTAAGCAGCATACTGAAGTGCTTAATATTGATGGTGGTGTGGATTATCGTCTCCGGACTCTAGAGCGCGCTGAATTGTATTACACGCCATTGGATGGCGGTGCTGATGCTAGCTTGTTACAGAGCTTTGAGCGTTTAATACCGCAACGAGATAGCGAATGTGTGAGTCATAGGATAGATACCTCTATTGAGGTTGAGGGGCGTCGTATCAATGCTCGTTATTTGGCTGATGATGTCGTCTGGTTTGATTTTGATGCTATTTGTGACGGGCCTCGCTCGCAAAATGACTATATCGAGATTGCCAAAGAGTTTCATGCGGTACTCATTAGTGATGTTCCTCAAATGGGGCCGCACAATGAGGATAGAGCGCGACGCTTTATTAATTTGGTCGATGAGTTTTATGATCGCAATATTAAGTTAGTTTTATCTGCGGCTGTGAATTTGCAAGATTTATATCAAGAGGGTCGTTTAGCTTTTGAGTTTCAGCGTACCTGCAGTCGCCTACAAGAGATGCAATCACACGAATATTTGGCGGCTGCGCATAAAGCCTAAGTGCTATTTTGTTTTATATTCTCCCTGAAGGCCCCGTTATTGCTGGCTTTTACGGTAGCTGGGGGCGCTGAGTTAATGTGGCTAGTGGTTGTCGAAAGGCTGTTTATAATTGCCCATATAAAGATATAATGAAGTTTGATAAGTGCTGTTTTGAGGATTAGCAGTTAGCCACTTTGCGGTATTACCTCATCCGTACTGGCTAAGACGATAAGAGTTGCGTTATCTTATTGATAAATCAGTTGCTAAACCTTATTTGATTCTGTAGTATTCGCGCTCTTTTTTAGCTTGCTCCAAATGCGGAGTAATCATAGTCAATGCCCACATATTTGGGCCAATTTGGGATGTTTTCTGATGAAAACTTATAGTGCCAAGCCTGCTGATATCCAACAAGATTGGTTTATCGTCGACGCTACAGGTAAAACGCTCGGTCGCATGGCGACTGAAATTGCGCATAGATTGCGTGGTAAACATAAAGCTGAATATACACCGCATATGGACGTTGGTGATTTCATTATTGTCGTTAACGCTGAGAAAGTTGCGGTTACTGGTAAAAAAGGCACTGATAAAATTTATCATTCGCATACCGGTTATCCAGGTGGACTTAAGTCTATCTCGTTCAACAAATTAATCGAAAAAGCACCTGAGCGGACTATACAGTCAGCTGTTAAAGGCATGCTTCCTAGAAATCCTCTAGGTCGAGAGATGTTTCGTAAGCTGAAAGTGTATGCGGGTGATCAGCATCCACATGCAGCACAGCAACCACAAATTCTAGAATTGTAAGAGCACAAGATTATGGCAGCGATTCAATATTACACGGGTACAGGTCGACGTAAAACGGCTTCAGCACGTGTCTTCCTAAAAGATGGCAGCGGCACAATTACTGTCAATAAGCGTCCACTCGATGAGTTTTTTGGTCGTCAAGTAGCACGTATGATTGTCCGTCAACCTTTGCAATTGGTTGATTGTGATGAAAAATTTGATGTTAACGTCACTGTTAAAGGTGGTGGTAGCTTTGGTCAGGCTGGTGCAATTCGTCACGGTATTACTCGTGCGTTAATTGAGTTTGATGAAGCTTTACGTTCGCCGCTTAGAAAAGCAGGTTTCGTTACACGTGATGCTCGAGAAGTTGAGCGTAAGAAAGTTGGTCTACGTAAAGCACGTAAGAAACCACAATTTTCGAAACGTTAATCGTCTTTGGCGGTGTCAAAAAGCCCGATTTTTATCGGGCTTTTTTTTGCCTGATGTTTCTTGTTGTCGCTCGTTTGTCCTAAATTTTATGGCGCAAAGAGAGTGGTCAAAATGCCTTGGTTTTATGGTTAGGGCAATGAGCCAATAAACCCCGCTACACGTATAAAAATAGTTGAAAGGGGATATTGTTGTGCGATAGCGCCAAAATGCTCGAAAGTGGTTGAATTTACGCAGAAAGTACCTGCAAAAATGCACAATTTTCTGACAGCAGCGCCAGATTAATTTACCATTCGCACCGGCTGAACACTGGGTTAATTACTCAGTGTGTTGAGCGTATAAAACGCTATTTTAGATGATGCCAACCAATATCTTTTCGTACTAACGGTCATCACCTTTAGCTTGAACAAATGCACTCGTTTAGTTTGCGTAATATTTGATCTGCTTGAGGGTAGTAAGCCGAGAGTATAAGGAGCTTGTTGATATCTTTAACGATTTCTTTAATGAATTTTTAATGATGTTATTAAATATGTCTTTAAAAACAAGCACCTCACCAGTAACACAGTTTTAATGATCAGTTCTAGCTACCGATTTCTAGCATATACAGTATAACGTTGCGTTATACGGCTTTAGGAGAATCAGATGAGTAACGACGGCACCAATACCGGCCGAAGACGGTTTTTAACAGCAGCCACATCGGCAGTAGCAGCAGTAGGCGCTGTGGGCATTGCTGTGCCATTTCTTGGATCATGGAACCCTAGTGCTAAAGCCAAAGCGGCCGGCGCACCCGTCAAGTTTGACGCGGGCAAAATGGAACCAGGACAATTAGTACGTGTTGAGTGGCGTGGCCAACCGGTGTTTGTTATTCGCCGTACCCAAGCACAACTTGACGGCTTAGTAGAGAATGACGGTGATCTGAAAGATCCAGAATCACTAGCCTCTAAGCAACCGACCTATGTTGATAGTCGCAACCGAGCCGTAAAGAGCGAGTTTCTTGTATTGGTAGGTTTGTGTACGCATTTGGGTTGTTCGCCAAAATATATTAAAAAGTTAGATTCAGCAGCCCCCGATGCAAGTTGGAATGGCGGCTTTTTCTGTGCTTGTCACGGTTCAAAATTCGATATGGCTGGTCGCGTCTATAAAGGTGTGCCAGCATCAGAAAATTTAGTTGTACCACCTTACACCTATGAAACAGATTCATTGATGATTATTGGTGTTGATGGGGAGAATGCATAATGGGAAATTGGTTAGTAAATCTTCGTGACTGGGTCGATGCTCGATTACCAATCGTGCGGACTTGGAACACACATATGGGCGCGTATTACGCCCCTAAAAACTTCAACTTCTGGTACTTCTTTGGTGTCCTATCGTTATTGGTGTTAGTTAACCAATTATTGACCGGCATCTGGCTGACCATGAATTATGTCCCTACACAAGAAGGCGCTTTCGCTTCGGTTGAATACATCATGCGTGATGTCGACTACGGCTGGATACTTCGCTACATGCACTCAACCGGTGCCTCAGCGTTTTTCATCGTTATCTACTTACATATGTTCCGTGCCTTAATTTACGGATCATACAAGCAGCCACGTGAGTTAATTTGGATCTTCGGTATGTTGATCTTTGTCGTACTAATGGCCGAAGCCTTTATGGGTTATGTGCTGCCATGGGGACAAATGTCTTACTGGGGTGCGCAGGTTATTATCTCGCTCTTTGGTGCTATTCCGTACGTAGGTGAAGCGTTAGTTGAGTGGTTCCGTGGTGATTATCTCATTTCGGGTATTACACTTAACCGTTTCTTTGCCTTGCATGTTGTGGCTTTGCCTATCGTATTACTGGCTCTAGTGGTGCTGCATTTGTTAGCGTTGCACGAAGTGGGTTCAAACAACCCCGATGGCGTTGATATTAAAAAGCATAAAGATGAAAACGGCATACCGTTAGATGGTGTGGCTTTTCATCCTTACTACACAGTGCATGATTTACAAGCGATTGCGGTCTTCTTGTTTATCTTCTGCTTTATTATGTTCTTTATGCCAGAGGTTGGCGGCTTGTTCCTTGAAGCGCCTAACTTTGAAATTGCGAACCCATTAAAGACACCTGAGCATATTGCGCCAGTCTGGTATTTCACACCTTACTACTCAGTATTGCGTGCTATTCCTGATAAGTTCTGGGGCTTTATATTCTTTGCCGCTTCGGTTGCGATTCCATTCTTATTACCATGGTTAGATCGTAGCCCGGTTAAGTCTATTCGTTATCGCGGTATCTTTACTAAGATTGCCTTGGTGGTATTTATCTCGTCGTTCATTATTTTGGGCGTGCTAGGTGTTTGGGCACCGACTGATTCACGTACGATGTTAGCGCGTATTTGTTCAGTGCTGTATTTCTCTTTCTTCTTGTTTATGCCTGTTTGGACAACATTAGAAACCACCAAGCCAGTGCCTGATCGTGTAACAACGACTGGCGGCATGGGTATATTTGGTTCGCTAGGTGTATTGATTCTGATCTTAGTTTTGGCGATTATTCCATTGAAAGCGGTAGCAGCTGACGCCGCTTTTGATTGTGGACAAATCCCTTGTGAAGAGGTCGATTTCGATTTAACCGATACGGATTCACTGCAACGTGGTTCAGCACTGTTCGTTAACTATTGCATGGGCTGTCACTCGGCCAAATACATGCGCTGGGGTCGTTTGGCCGATGATTTAGGTATTCCTGAGTCTATCGCCAAAGAGCACCTGGTTTTAGGTAATGAAACTAAATTCGGCGCTTTGATGAATATCTCAATGACCGAAGGCTATTCAAAAAAGGTCTTCGGTGGAGCACCACCTGATTTAACATTGGCCGCTCGTGCTCGTTCGCCAGAATGGTTGTACACCTATTTAAATTCGTTTTATTTGGACCCATCGCGTCCATACGGTGTCAACAACTTAGTTTTTAAAGATGTCGGCATGCCGCATGTACTGTTAGGCTTACAAGGTGATCAACTTTGTAGACCCGCTATCGCGATTGCAGCGAATGGTGGCGTTAAGCGTGATGAGAGCGGTGAGCCACTAGAAAGTTCGTACAGTGACTGTGGAAGAGTAGTTGCAGGCGAAGCGGAAGGCAGTTTAAACTCGGAAGAATATCAAGAAGCTATGTATGATCTTGTCAACTTTATGACATACATGGCGGAACCGTCTGCAGTAAAACGAGAGCGTATGGGCATTAGTGTTCTCCTCTTTATTACTGTGTTTTTTGTTTTCGCGTTCTTACTGAACCGCGAATATTGGAAGGATATCGATCATTAATACTGAAACTGATGCTATAGAAGCGGTGGCTAAACGGTCATCAATGACCTTACTCTCTGACCCGTATAGCCATTACAGCCATCGAGTTAGAATTGTACTAGCTGAAAAGGGTGTTACTTGTGACATCATCGATACGGACGGCAAAAACTTGCCTGCCGATTTAGTCGATGTGAATCCTTATGGTTCGCTCCCCACTTTATTAGATAGAGACCTTGTTCTTTATGAATCAAAAGTGATTATGGAGTATTTGGACGAGCGCTTTCCGCATCCACCGTTGTTGCCGGTTTATCCCGTAGCACGTGGTGAAAGCCGCCTGTACATTTATCGAATTGAACGCGATTGGTGCGCATTAGTTGATGCCATCGAAAGCGGTAAAGCGAGTAATCCTGAGAAGCTAGCCAAAGATTTAGGTGACGGCTTTGTTGGTATTGCGCCTATATTTGCAGATAAACCTTTCTTCATGAGTGAAGAGTTCACATTGGTTGATTGCTGTTTAGGCCCTGTTTTATGGCGCTTAGAGTCACTTGGCGTAAAACTGCCAAATAACAAACAAGTTAAACCGTTATTGGAATATATGAAACGTCTGTTTGATATGGAATCATTCCAAGAAAGTTTATCTGAAATAGAGCGTGAGATGCGACCTAGCCGATAGGTCGTTATTCTTTTCGACAGCTTACAGCTCAATATTTACTGGATATTTATTAGTAACTCCACAGGTTATTAGGCAGTACTTATTAGATATTGGGTTCGTAGCTTAAGAATAAAGCTTACGAATAAGCGAACAGTTAAACCAAACGGTTAAACTGAATGTCTTCAATAAGAGTATCTGCACTTTTTTAGAGTGTATAAGTATTTTTTTAAGATTGAATTAGTACTATCTATCCTTAGAGTGAAACAGAAGAGCGCATTAAGATGGCAGATTCTAAACCACCCGCTATGTCATCCAGTAAATCCTATCTGGTTAATGCCTTATATCAATGGATTGTCGACAACCACTGCACACCCTATGTCTTAGTTGACGCTTATGCCGCCAATGTTGAAGTGCCGCAAGATTACGTCAAAGACGGTCAAATTGTCTTGAATATTGCCCCGTCAGCGATTGGTGATTTATTGATTGATAAAAAAGGCGTGAGCTTTAATGCGCGTTTTGGTGGCATCCCTATGGATATTTTTGCTCCCATGCAATCAGTGTTAGGCATTTATGCGCGTGAGAATGGTCAAGGAATGATGTTTGAGCCAGAGATAGAAAACGACCCTACAACAGAGCCACCTAAAGGCCCAGGTCCTAAATTAGTGTCGAGCAAAAAAACCGATACTTCTAATGCCGAAAAGCCCAGTTTGCGCGTTGTAAAATAAGTGTTATCTCGGTGAGCGATCGCTCACCGAATCAGCAGTCTTGTCAGTCTTAATCGATGTATTCAAATACGCGGACAATTTTTTGTAGGCCGTAAGATTTTTTCGCCACATTAACAATCGTCTCTGCTTCTTTGCGTGTTACCAAGCCCATTAAATAAATGACGCCGTTATTGGTAACAACATTAACGCGGTTATGCGGTGCGGCTTTTGTAAAGCGTAAGCGCGTTTTCACTTTTTTGCTTAGCCATACATCGCCTGCCTTTGCGCCGAAAGAGCGTGGGGGCGAAACGTGTAATTCATTGTTAACCCGTCGAACCTTGCGTATTTTACGAATAGTCTCTGTGGCAATGTCACGCATGTCGGCATCGGCTACATTGCCGGTTAATAGCACCACGCCATTAAAGCTATCAATACGTACTTGTGCATTGGCAAAGCGAGTCTCTATTTTCTTAAGGTTCACTTTCGATTTTGTTTCAATTAATTGGTCATCGACATAGGCGCCAGGTGTGCGCTTGCCATAGTTTTCGCCAATCGGCTCATCTCTTGAAACCGAAATAATAGAGCTGCAGCTCGACAATAATACGGTTAATAGTAAAAACACTGTAGCCAAAAGCGAGGGTAAGTTTGTTTTAGCGTTTTGCATGCTGAAATTTTTCATAACATTGCGGCCTTGTATTAGGAGTATTGAAAGCATTATCAATATGACCTTTGAATTAGTGAGTGCCAAATAATTGTTCGTCAACAATATCGTTTAGGCAGTTTAAAATGAACAGTGATATTTCATGCATGCGCGTTAAATCGGCCTCTTCTAACAGTAATGATAGAGTTTGAGTATCATTCGCTATGACTTGCTGTTCGGTATTGGCTCCTATAATAATCGCTGTCATGCCATTGGCTTTTGCTGTCGCCAGCGTGGTTGCCACAATAGCGCTATGTAAATCTTGGCTAAGTAATAAAAGCACATCACCGTTTTGTCCCATCGATTTCAATGGGCGGCTGTAAAGCGCGTCGGCGTTTTCATGAGCGGCAGCCATTGCTATGCCGCTGGCATCACTATTAAGTGATAAAGCGGGTAGGGCAGGACGCAGCTCGGCATCACGATACATTAAGTTATTACAAAACATTTGAGCCAAGGGCGCAAAGCTATCAATGCCAACAGCAATAATTTTATGCTCTTGTGCTAGCTGGCCAGCAATATGCACACCTGCATCAATAATCGCATTCGGTAAAGCGGGTGGTAACCCACCTAGATTTTGCATAGCCGCAGCAATACGCTCTGTAATAAACGGGTTATCAGTACTCATGAGGATATAAACGCATTTTTTATCCAGTTAAAAGTAAAAAGCTGTTTGGTTTCAGTCGAAGCTAATCCTGCAGGCGACATATCCATAACATCAAAGCGACATTCTACATTAGCTTGATGGTGTTGCAGGTAATGGTTAGCTGTTTTTATCAATTTTTTTTGTTTGCTTGGAGTGATGCTTGTTGCACCGCCACCATAGTAATTGTTTTTGCGATAACGGACTTCAATAAAAACAATAACCTTACCGTCGGCCATCACAATATCGATTTCACCGTGACGCGAATGGTAATTAGTATCGAGGCGGCTCAGGCCTTGGTTCATTAAATATTCTAGGGCTGCTTGCTCGGCAGCATCACCTATATTTTTTGTTGTTACATCCTGTGCTTTTACACTTTTTTTTAAAAAAAGGTCTAAGCATTTAATCATTGTCTTTGGCTGCATTTTCCAGTTCCTTTGGAAAGTTATTCATTGTTCGGTCGCTGTGTTAATCCTGTGCCAGCTCAGTTTTTTGGACTTTTCCTTTTACAAACTCAGCCATTTGCAATTCACGTATCACTCGGTTGTTTTGCAGCGATAAACGTCCTGTCATGCCTTGTAGTTGGCTATCGGGAGCCTGCTGTAACTGTTCTATACGAGGGTGTAGATAAAAGGCATCTAAGCCCATAGCAAATAAACGGCCTAGTTTTTTATTGTTTATAAAGCGGCTTGAGACATGGGGTTTAAGCGTGTTATTTTCTAACACCCAAGGTATATCATTAAAGACAATACCATTTAAATCACGATTTTTAGTCGATTGTTCAATGCCGTTATTAATATGTGAGCTGCTGTAAACCGGTAGGTTACCTGCGTAGTGATAGGCCAGTAAGGGTTTAATGCTGCGCGCTTGTTTGCTGTTAGCAAATATAATAATAATGTCGATATCATTACGACGACGCGGTGTGAATTCAATTCTTTGGCTAATAATATTTTCTAAGCGCTTATGTCGCGCGTTACTCGTAGGTAAGAGTAAGCTACTTTCAATTTCTGCCGAATAATTTTTCGCTTCAGTTAATGTAATGTTGCCAACAATTGCACCGCCAGAAGCTGCCCATTGCTCGCTAAACACTTGACTAGCACGTTGTGACCAGCCCGCACTCGATTGAATAATCATAGCGTTTCGATAATTACTCTCGCGCGCAATTTCGGCTAGCTGCTGAGCTTCATCTTCGGCGGCTAGCCCAAACTGAATAATATTAAGAGGCGCTGGCATAACGCGTGGACCATTATTCGCTACAGCGTCGTTGCTGGTTTTGTTAGCCGTGTTACCCGCTTCGTTTGATGTATTAGCTGAAGTTGAAGGATCAGGTGGATTTAAAGAGTCAGGTGGATTTAAA
>CAXAHI010000047.1:0-17519 GCA_963968645.1 uncultured Gammaproteobacteria bacterium
CAGCACTTTCTATATCAGCACTTTCTATTTCCGAATTTTCTATTTCCGAATTCTCTATTTCCGAATTTTCTAATTCCGTACTTTCTAATTCAGCAGATTCTAAAGTATCACTCTCTAAACTCTCAATCGCTGAAGTCTCAACATCTGAATCAGTCGCTTCAACTTCATGACCATCAACATCTGTATTTTCAACTGCTGACGTGACTGGCAAAGTGACAATATCAGCTTCATTGCTTTCATCATTCGCTGGCTTAATATCTTCGACTGGCAAATCTATATTTAACTCACGGCTAATGGTATTTAAATCACGAATTTCAGCCAACGGCGGAAGTTGATCAAGACTTTTAAGATTAAAATAATCAAGAAACTGTCGTGTTGTTGCGTAAATAGCTGGTCGACCCGGCGCATCACGATAGCCAACGGATTTAATCCACTCGCGCTCTAATAAGGTTTTAATAATTTGTGTACTAACAGCAACACCACGAATCTGCTCAATTTCACCGCGTGTAATAGGCTGACGATAAGCAACTAATGACATAGTCTCAAGTAATGCACGCGAGTAACGCGGTGCACGCTCTTGCCATAATTTATTCACCCAACGTGATAAATCTTGCTTTACTTGATAACGGTAACCGCTAGCAACACGTTTTAATTCATAACCGCGCGCTTCACAATCACTGTCCAATTCAACCAATGCTTCATCAATTAAAGCATCGGCAGGGGTTTCTAAATCATCAAATAAATCGGTTAAATCACGACGCTGTAGTGGCCGCTCAGCTGCCATTAGTGCGCCTTCAAAAATACGTTTAACCAGTTGTAGATCTTCTATTTTCATCGCGATTTAATACTCTACTCTAAAAAGTTAATTGACCAATAACACAATTCACTACGCTGTTTTGGCTCTTATATGAATCGGCGAAAAAGGTTCTGTCTGAACAATTTCAATAAGCGATTCTTTTATTAATTCCATAATAGCTAAAAATGTTACTACCACGCCTGCACGGCCTTCACTGGCAGCAAAAAAAGCAACAAAGGGTTCAAAGCCTTCACCGCCGTGTAACTGATCTAACACTTTACCCATGCGCTCACGAGTCGATAGTGGCTCCATGTGTACTTTGTGGCTTTCAAACATATCAGCGCGGTGCAGCACATCGCCTAAGGCCATCAATAAATCTTTTAAATCTACATCGGGTTGCGGACGCTCACGTTCATCTTCTGGCGGCTCTACTTCGGCAATATAAATATCGCGTTCAACCCGTGGCATGGCTTCAATATCTTCGGCGGCCTGTTTAAATCGCTCATATTCTTGTAAACGGCGAATCAATTGCGCACGAGGATCATCTTCATCTTCTTCAAGGTCTTGCGAACGCGGTAACAACATACGCGATTTAATTTCGGTCATCATCGCGGCCATGACTAAGTACTCGCCCGCTAACTCAAACTGCATGCTGTCCATAAGACGCACATAATGCATGTATTGTTCAGTAAGCTCTGCAACATCGATCTCAAGAATATCAAGATTCTGTTTTTTGATTAGATACAGTAATAAATCTAGCGGACCTTCAAAGGCGTCAAGAAAGACTTCAAGCGCGGCCGGTGGAATGTATAAATCACTGGGGACTTCGGTAACCGTCTCACCTTGCACAATGGCAAAAGGAAACGTGTGTTGTTCAGGGGTATCTGTTTGGCTAGGATGATTATTTAAATTATCACGCAACTCAACCAATCTCGGTCTGGCAGCTTGATCACGGCCATGAGCAACTGAAGAGCTATCAGCCATACCATCAATAGAGGTATCAATAGAGATATCAGCAGAGCTATCAGCTGATTCAGACACTTCAGGACTTGGTGCTAGCGTTTCAGCAGAGAGTTCAGTCATTAACGTTCGCTTTCCGTTTGGCTTATAGTTAATTGGCCCAATGGCTGGTGATAAAAGCAAATGCACACTATCAGGCATTATCAGGCTCTATCAGACATTATTAATACGAGGGCTAATTTTTGGCACATTATAGCGACAAACACCCCTTCAATAACAGGTGTAATACGCGGAAGGATTAAGGATATAGATAACGCCGAGCAGGAAACTCAGCTGCCGAGCAGGTTAAACCTCAAATTCAGCCGTAGAACCGGCTCCTTGGCGCAGAATCACTGGGGTTTCATCGCTTAAATCAATAACGCTGGTCGCTTCCATACCGCAATAACCGCCATCAATGACTAAGTCGACCTGCTGCTGCAAAACGCTGCGAATATCATAAGGATCGAGCAATGGTATGTCATCTCCCGGCAAAATCAGCGTCACACTCATCATTGGCTCGCCCAAAACCTCTAAAAGACTCTGCGCAATAACGTTATCGGGCACTCTGAGCCCAATGGTTTTACGCTTGGGATGCTTAAGACGACGCGGGACTTCATTCGTCGCGAGTAAAACAAAGGTATACGGCCCCGGCGTATGGCTTCGCAAAGCCCGATAAGCAATATTATCGACCTTGGCGTAAACGGCCAATTCAGACAAATCACGGCAAACCAAGGTGAAATTGTGTTTTTCATCCAGCATTCTAATTTTACGAATGCGCTCTAAAGCTTGTTTATCACCCAAATGGCAACCTAGCGCATAGCCAGAATCGGTTGGATAAACGATAACGCCGCCTTCTTGCACAATGGTCGCTGCCTGACGAATGAGCCTTGCTTGGGGGTTTTCAGGGTGTATTTGGAAGAATTGACTCATGAGGCACCCGCTGCCAGTGACCAAATTGGCACCGCAGTACTCGGCAAAGCTGTATTACAGCCGACATCGGACCATGTTTGCTCAGGATTATGGAAATCACTGCCGGTTGAGCACGCTAAATCATATTTATGTGATAAACGCAGTAAATAGTCGGTAATCGCATCATCCTGACGACCACTAATCAGCTCCAAACCGTCGCCACCAGCGGCTTTAAAGGCTTCGAGCAAGGTTCGCATTCGCGTGCGCGTTAAACCGTATTTATCTGGATGCGCCAATACGGCAAGCCCACCAGCAGCATGAATAGTCGCAATCGCCTCGTCACCAGAAGGCCATTTAGAAGGGACATCACAGGATTTACCCGCACCCAACCAACGCTTATAGGCCTGCTGCTCTTTAGTACAATGCCCTTGCTCTAGTAAATAACGCGCAAAATGGGGACGACTCAACACCGCATCACCGGCCAATGCCTTTGCGCCTGCTAATGCGCCTTCTATGCCCTGCTTTGCCAACTTAGCGCCAATCGCTTCGGCGCGCTCCTCGCGTGCAAGGCGCTGGCCATCTAAAAAGGCATTGAGCGTCTCGTTATCAGTATCTAACCATAAACCTAAAATATGGTAGGCACGCCCATCAATTTCAGCGCTAATTTCTACCCCTGGCACTAACTCAATGGGCGAGCTGAGCTCGGACACAAAAGCGGGGTCAGCCAATGCGGCTTGCAACACTTTTACCCCAGCAACGGTATCGTGATCAGTTAATGCCAGCCGAGATACGCCATTGGCATTCGCTCTCGCCAGCAATGCCTCAGGTGATAGTGCACCATCTGAAGCGGTGCTATGTGTATGTAAATCGAATATCATTCGTAAATATGCTCTGGCAATCAACTCTGCGTATGGATGTGGCTCAAATAGCGTGTCTTTAACAATAAAACCGAGAAGCACAATCACTAGTAAAATGTGAACGTGATCCAATTTTTACCCAAACAAACCTTTTTATTTTAGGTAAAATCGCGCGCTGGCTAAGGTGTATCAAAGAAACAATAGAGATAGCAAGTAAACAGCACGAATAATGGCAAGACCAATCAAAACCTAACTGTTGCGAAGGTAGCATAAAAATCACGGGAAACCCATGAAACAAATTTTAGAACTCATCCCCTTAATCTTATTTTTTATTACCTTTAAAATGGATGGAGAAACACTTCAGCTTTTAAATTTTAGCTATCAGTTTGATGGTATTTATTCAGCAACGGCGGTTTTAATAGCGGCCACCGCTACCCAAGTTTTACTCACGCGCCTGATTACCGGTAAAGTAGAAAAACAATTACTCTGGTTATTTGGCATCATTGTTGTCGCTGGTTCAGCCACACTCATCTTACGTAATGATATTTTCATTATGTGGAAGCCCACTGTTTTTAACTGGGGACTAGCCCTGGTTTTATTGGGAGGTATGTTTTTAGGTAAAAAGAGCCTGCTCGAGAAGATGCTCGGCCAACAAATTCAATTACCCGCTGCCGCTTGGCTGCGTTTAAATCAAGTATGGATTGCTAACTTTTTGATTGTCGGCAGTCTTAACCTTTATGTTGCCTATAACTTCTCACAAGCTGCCTGGGTTAATTATAAACTTTATAGCTCTATAGGTTTCACGTTGGTACTCATGATAATCACCATGATTATTGTGGTGCCGCACATTAAAGACAAAGCCGACGAATCAAGCTAGCCGTTAAACGCCATTTAAATTAAGGAAGTTATATCTCTATGTTCTACGCCATTATTAGCGAAGATGTTCCCAACAGTTTACCGCTGCGACAACAAGCACGCGGCGCTCATATTGAGCGCCTACAAACATTAAAAGAACAAGGTCGCTTATTACTGGCTGGCCCACATCCAGCTATTGATTCAGAAGACCCAGGTGAAGCTGGCTTTACTGGCAGTCTCGTTATCGCCACGTTTGATTGCCTTGCTGACGCACAGCAATGGGCCGATGAAGATCCGTATTGCGACGCAGGTGTTTACCAAAAAGTGATCGTTAAACCCTATAAAAAGGTGCTCCCATGAATATAAGCAATTTACTCAAAAAATCTCTTATTAACAACGGCAACCACTTAAACCGTGTAGGCCTTCGCTTACTTCTGTGTTCACTGCTGCTCAGTCAAGCAGCTGCAGTTAACGCCGCTGAAGAGACACGTTATATTTCAGATGTTTTTTATGTGCCACTGCACAGTGGTAACAGCACTAAACATCGTATTATTCATCGTGGGCTCAAAACTGGCACTCGCCTAACGCTTTTAGAGACCGATGACGAAGCCGGCTTTAGCCGAGTCACCACCAGCAAAGGCACCGAAGGCTGGATCCAAAATCAATTTTTATCTGTCACACCTATTGCCAGAATACGTTTAGCTGAAGCGCAAAATAAACAGCAGCAATTAAACAAAAAACTCTCTAGCCTTGAGAAAAACAACAGTGAAACACAGCAAAGCAATGGCGAAATACAAAAACAGGTGAAATTGTTATCACGTCAAAACCAACAATTAACGAGCGAACTTGGAAACATTAAAAAAATATCAGCAAACGCCATTAACTTAGATAAAAATAATCGTGAGTTATTGAAAAAGAACGAAATGCTAAAAATTGAAATTGCTGAACTACAAGCTAACAATTCAAGGCTTTCAGACAAAAGTGATCAAGAATGGTTTTTTCGTGGCGCACTTGCCGTGTTAATGGGCGTGTTTTTAGCGATATTACTGCCTAAGTTAAAACCCAAAGCCCGCTCAAAAGAGTGGACGTAAATAACGGTTAGCCACCCTTGTAAGCAATATTATTAATGGAGATAGACAAAATGTTACAGCAGATCAAATCAATCAAAAGTATTAGCAAATTAAGTTTAGCAACTCTGACACTTATATTTATGTCTGCTTGTTCAGCTGAAAACACCTCAGCGCAAAGTAGTATAAATTCTCCAGCAGCTGTTATTGATACAGCAGCACAGGGTGATACATCAGCCATCGCCGCGACAGCTACGGCATCACCTAGCGTTGTGTTTGAAACTAGCGCCGGCAACTTCACCATTAAACTTAATGCCGAAGAAGCGCCGCTCACAGTCGCTAACTTTTTACAGTACGTAGAAAGTGGCTTTTATAGAGGTACTATCTTCCATCGTGTTATTGGTAACTTCATGATTCAAGGCGGCGGATTTACTGTCGACATGACCAAAAAAGCGACCCGTACACCGATAATAAATGAAGCCGATAACGGTTTGAAAAATACCATTGGCACTATCGCCATGGCGCGAACTAACGCACCGCATTCAGCCACTAGCCAATTTTTTATTAACGTTGAAAATAATACCTCTCTCGACCATAGAGCTAAAAACTCTAGAGGCTGGGGTTATGCAGTATTTGGTGAAGTCATAGAAGGCTTATCAGTTGTTGAAGCGATCAAAGGTGTTGCGGTAGCGCCAAGAGCTGGACATCAACATAAGCCTTTAGAAGCCATTATTATCCAACGTATTTATCTTCTCGATTAAAACCGATTTTATTATGAGTCAAACAAAAACATCAGGAACGAATATGACGGTTAGTATAAATAAAATAGCACTAAGCGTTAACCTCAATAAAATTGCACTTATCCGCAATTCAAGACCGGGAAATAATCCGGACATTGTTGAGTATGCAACAAAGATTCTTGCCGCGGGTGCAGACGGACTTACCGTTCACCCCCGCCCGGATCAACGCCATATTCGCCCTGAAGATTGCTATCAATTAAAAGCGCTGTCAGCAGCAAAAGGCATTGAATTAAATATTGAAGGCAATCCTTTTGCTGGCCCATGCCCTAGCCCGCGTGATGACTTTTCTGACTACCCTGGCTTTCTTGAGATCTTAGCGCAAGCGCGACCCGAGCAAGCCACGCTGGTGCCAGACAGTGATGCACAGCTGACTTCTGATCATGGCTTTGACTTGACTGGTGACACTGCGGAATTAGAATCCATTATTAAAAAAATTCATGCGCTTAATTGTCGAGTGAGTTTATTTATGGACCCTGATATAGAACAAATTAATTTAGCCAAGGCTATTGGTGCCGACAGAATTGAACTGTATACCGGCCCTTATGCTGATACCTATGCCCGTACTGATGAAAGCAATTCACCCGAGGCTGACGCACTCTTTGAACTGCATTGTAAGGCAGCAGAGCATGCAAGCGAGATTGGCTTAGGTGTCAATGCAGGACATGATTTAAATTTAGATAATCTACAACAGTATCGTGACTTGCCTGGCTTATTAGAGGTATCGATTGGTCATGCGCTGACACTGGATTCTTTAGAAATGGGTTTGAATAAAACCGTAGATGCGTACTGTAAGCTTCTGCATGGTGAATAAAAAAGTCTCAATCACTCAGCAGCTTATGATTTAAAATCCTGTAACTGCTGAATAATATGCGCAACCTCAGGCTTATTTTCCAGTAATTCCTGCGCGCTTAAGCCTTGCAACTCATGCGGAAAAACCAACCAATCATTGGTTGTATGCAAATAATAATCTGGCTCTGAACTGACTTTCGATTGACTCGGCTTATAGTAGACTGTCGCTACTTTTATTGACTGCGGTGCATTGTCGCCGCTGCGAGTTTTTATCTGCTTAATTAACTCGGCAACACTTAAACCACTATCGTGAACATCATCAACAATCAGTAAATTATCTTCGGCTTTAATCGTATCAATAACATAACCTAAGCCATGCACTTTTACGGTTTTACTGCGCTGGTCTATCCCTTCATAAGAGGAGGTTCGAATCGCAATATGCTCGGTTGTTATACCGCAAACATCTAAAACCTCCTGTACCGCAATACCAATAGGTGCGCCGCCGCGCCAAACGCCAATAATAAATGTTGGCCGAAAATCGCTTTCGAGTATTTTCATTCCTAAGGAAAAAGAATCCTTAAGTAATTCGCTGGCAGTGATATAACGTTTATTCATAAATAAAGTTTGTTACAAATTTTAAACACATGGCGTTAATTTAACATCAACCGATTTAAAAGCAGGCGTTTTACTGCGTGCATCACGCTCTCGACCAATTAACACGTTCGCTTCTGGATAATAAGCCATAACATCACCATCAGGTAAATCGAAGGGATACACAGTAACTGCTTTCATCTCTCCCACCGCTGAAGTGATATTCACTTTATCGCCAGCATGAATACCTAATAATGCAATCGCGTTAGGATTCATCAATACCGCCCAACGTTGATCAACTTGGCGATAGCTGTCTTTTTGCTCGTAAATGATAGAATTGAACTGCCCTTCGCTGCGCACACTCATTAAGCGCATAGGGAAATCATGATTATGCTTAAACTCAGGCAAATCATGAACGACAAATTTTGCTTTTCCGTTGGCACGCTTAAACTCAGGCTTATGTATTAAACGATTACGTACATGAAATTCTTGCTTAGCAACATCTATGGTCTCTAGTGCTTCCATACCCGGCACAATAGCAGCAATCGTTTCACGAATAGTTTTATGTGATCTAAACGCACTAAAATCTAGTGGCGGCTCAGATTTATCATCGCTGTTTTTCGTGTCATTATTTTGCGCTGCAAAAAGACGCTGGGCAAAATCCGTTAAAATATCGACTTCAGAGCGCACATTCGATAAGCGTTTTATACCACCATCACTGTATCGCACATAGTTAAACATCGATTCCTGCGTGGTCGGTTCGGGTTCTTCATCACGCGCCGTCACAGGAAAAATAATCGCCTCGCCATTATCCAGCCCAGACAAATGGCCTTTATTTAACGTGGTGGTTAAGTAAACCTTGCAAGCAATTTTATCCATCATTTGCTCTGCCCATTTTGAATCGGGCGTCGCTTCATATAAATTGCCACCCATAATCAAGGCTGCGTCCATCTCACCACGATCGGCTGCCTCAAGACAGGCCAGAGTATCCATACCGGGAGAGGCCTCTTTGCTGGGCAAATCTATTTTAAGCGTTTCTTGCATTTTAGTGAGCACGTCGGCAGCTAACACTGGTTTAACACCAATAGTGCCAATACCTTGCACATTACTGTGACCACGTAACGGCAGCAAGCCAGAAAAGCGCTTACCTATCATGCCGCGTAGCAATGCAAGGTTTGAAATATACTCAACGTTAGCAACACCATGCTTATGATGTGTAATGCCCATACCCCAAGCAAAAACAGCATTTTTTGCATGGCAATAAACATTGGCAATATCTTGTAACTCTCGCTTACTGAGGCCCGATAAGTTTTCGATAGAATCCCAAGACGTCGCCTCAATATCCGCCAGAAAGGCCGTATAGTTTTCGGTGTAGTCATGAATAAATTGCTTGGCAATACCGTATCGCTGTATTACCGCTTTCGCTATACCTTTAAAAACCGCTAGGTCGCTTCCAATATGCGGCTGTAAATAATGTGAGGCAATTTCACTGCCACCAATAATTAATGACTTAGGACTTTTAGGCAGCGCAAACCGAACCAAGCCAGGCTCTTTAGCTGGATTGATAATAACAACTTTGCCGCCACGCTCACGACAAGCCTGTAATTTATGAATAAACCGTGGATGGTTAGATGCGGGGTTAGCACCGATAACAAAGATGAGGTCACAACCATCTAAATCATCTAGCTCTACTGTTGCCGTGCCCACACCAATAGTTTCAGACAAACCAACACCCGTTGCCTGATGACAATAAAAAGAACAATTGTTGACGTTATTGGTGCCATACACTCTGGCTAATAACTGCAATATAAAACCAGCTTCATTCGATGAGCGACCCGAAGAATAAAAAAAGCTTCGCTTAGCAGCGGTGTTAGAAAATGCCTGTGCAGCATAATTTAAGGCCCAATCCCAATCGACCGCTTTAAATTTATCACTATCTTTGGCTTTAAATAGAGGGGTATTAAGGCGTCCTAAATGCTCCATTTCATAAGCACTTAAACGATGAAACTCTTCCATCGTATGTTCGAACACTTCATTCGGAATAGGTGATTGGATATCGGTAGACTGCGCTTGTACGCTTTTATTACATACCGCAGGAAAGTCACCCTGCTCATTGGTCATACCACCTTTTTGGCCACCCATGCCGAGACCACATGCCTTACACGCATTCTTTGCGGTTAACGCCTTGGCAGAATTACTCAAGCCAATACGTTTAACCGTTTGTAAGGTATACAGAATTTTTTTGGCGCCGCCACCAATAGGCGGCTTAACAGATTCACTCATGGGTAGGCTCTTTTACTTAATCATGGTCCTCAAAATTAAGAAATTTATTTAATTAATTATAAAGGGCAGTTTAAATACCACTTTGCATTTTTGCCGCAGCAACAGTGTTATACATTAAACAAGCGATGGTCATTGGTCCTACGCCGCCTGGTACAGGTGTAATAGCCGACACTTTTGATTGCACATCATCAAAATCAACATCGCCCACCAAACGACTTTTGCCGTCTACTTCAATACGATTAATGCCGACATCAATAATAACGGCACCCTCTTTCACCCAATCGGCTTTAACGAAATTAGGAATACCGACCGCAGCAACTAGAATATCTGCTTGACGACAAATTGATTGGATATCAACCGTACGTGAATGAACAATGGTGACCGTACAGCTTTGTTGCAATAACAAGGTGGCCATTGGCTTGCCCACAATATTGGAACGACCAATAACGACAGCATGCTTACCACTTAAATCACCTAGACGATCTTGTAACATCATCAATGAACCGAGCGGCGTGCAAGGCACCATTTGGTTTTCGCCAACGGCCATAGCGCCAACGTTTTCAATATGAAAGCCATCAACATCTTTTTTAGGCGAAATAGCCGCCAATACGGCTTTATCGTTAATTTGATCAGGAACAGGCAACTGCACCAAAATACCGTGGATAGCACTGTCGTTATTCAGCTCATCGATCAGTGCCAGCAAATCAGCCTCTGAAGTGTCAGGGCTAAGGCGGTGCTCTATAGACTTTATGCCTAACTGCTCACAGCGTCGCACCTTATTACGCACATAAACCTGACTGGCAGGGTCTTCACCGACTAATACAACCGCGATACAAGGCGACAGATTATGCTGCTTTTGCAGCGTTGCCACTTCAGTTTTAAGTTTTTCACAGAGATCATCGGCAAATTGCTTGCCATCAATTATTTTCGACACTTACAAACTCCACAGCTTAGGCTATTTAATAGGACGATAGTTTACCGCTTATTGACAAATAAACCTCGCTTTTCCTAACAAAATTTTATTAAATCATACCTGTTAAGCAATCAAAGCTCACTTACCCTAGCTTGTGGCTTGTAGCTGCCCAACAACTGTGCAAAAGCTGAGTTCTACTGTTAGAATCAAGCGCACTAATCTTTTAACTAAAATAATCTGTAAGCCTATAAACCATGAAATCACTTCTACAACGACTATTCTCGCCCCTGCTTAATCAATTTGAACAAGGCACAGAGCCTTACGAATATAAGCCAATGAGTCGCCGAATTCTTATTGTGATAAGCGTCTTATTTTCAATACTGACTGCAGTAACGTTTTTTTTATCGCCAGCAGATGCCGGTCTTGCTATCGCTTTTCCGATGATTATTTTTGGCAGTGCAAGCTTCGTTTGCTTAATAGTGGGTTCACTGGGCAGTGAACGCGCAGTGGCTAAAATATGGGGAAGTCGTTAATCGACTTTTCTCACTACATCATCCGTCGCTATTTGACCTGATTGAATTACCTTGGCATTGATACCGCGTAAATTTATTTTTTTACCCAAGCCAGAATTCACAAATTTCATGGCTTCCAAACCAAAACGATCAACGAATTTTTTACACCCCGTATGTGGTTCAGCCGTGACTTCAATAATGGCACTACCAATAGCCAGTCGAGTTCCCGCCGGTAAATTCTCATCACTCAAATCTAAATCAACATAGAGTTGATCACCTGCAAGTGACCAGCGCTCTTTTTTCTGAGCGACTAAATCAGTTACGCGCACATTCATAATGTTGAGCTGCATATCCGGATGGGCTGAGCCATCCTTAGTTGCTGGGCATCCTCGGGATAGCCAGTTATCACCCACCAAACCTTCGACCACATCTAACTCTGCCGTTTCTAAAACCTCGCGCTGCTCAGTAACAGGACGACGCACAATCAAAGCTAACACTCCCTCTTTTTTTGGAGATTGCAAAATAGTATCTAAGCCGGCCTCCAACTGAGTTTTTGTTAAGTGTTCTATCTTTAAATTCGCCATCAATCAAAAACTCCGCTTCATTCATTTTAAAAATACTTAGTACTTAAAAATATTTTGTACTGAAAAAGAAAAAGGATAACAACCGGAAAGAAAAAACGATAACGGCTTTCTTATTGCCACCCCTATATTTTCAATTGATATTTTAATTTATATTAGTCTATTAATTAAAGCGCCTCGGATTTAACAAACAAACCCACCAACCAACCCGCGACGACAAACTTAACTAAAGTACCCACAAACCAATCGATAGCTAACGTTAACGGAATAGGCATATACACATAAGCACTCGCTGACATAATGCCTGCCGCCAAACCAAATAAAACGCCTACTTTTAAACCCATCGATACCGATTTCTCACTTACACAGCGCTCATAAAGCAATACAAAACAAATCGCTATAGCCAGCGTTACCGCATGCATTAACATCATATTCGTATCTTGCATCGCTCGCCACAGATGCGCTGTTGCTTCGTACGCTTCTTTTAACAGCAACCCGTGGATAACAAAATCGAGTGCTGACCACGCAATAAATACCGCTACAATCGCTAAAATAATACCTTTTAACATATCACTATCCTCGCTTATTCATATCTCATTCAATAACAGTTAATAGAACTAGGATTAAAATGTGTTGCAACCAAAGCCTATCGCTTAAAGAATCACTATGCCATAGCATTTGAGGACAGAGTTCCATGCAAATTGTGCCAACCGATAGTCAACAATAGCCATCTACTTATACGATCACATAATGTTAAAGTAAGGACCGTAGACGTCTTATTGTCTGACCAGCGCCTTATTACGGATTCCTTATGCTAGCTTCCATGCCCCGCGGATTTTCTAATGTCATTATACTGGCACTAACCAGCACCTTTGCTTTTTCTACCACAGCAATGCTAATGCTAGTGGGCAGCTTAGTGGGATCAGAGCTGGCCCCTTCAGCTGACTGGGCCACACTGCCCATTGCCATGATGGTTGTGGGTACCGCTATCGGTATTTTCCCCGTCACTCGATTAATGTCTACCCTTGGCCGAAAGCATACGCTTTGGATTTTCTTTATCGTGAATATTTTCATCTGTTTACTAGCCAGCCATAGCTTAGTAATTAAGAGCTTTGTACTGTTTTGTTTTTGCGCGACCATGATTGGCTTCGGCAATGCAGCGCTGCAACAAATTCGCTTTGCTGCCATGGAAAGCGTTGCTCCTAAGCATGCAGTGACAGCCGCTTCTATCGTTATGCTCAGCGGTGTATTCGCAGCCATTATAGGACCCGAGCTTGCTGTGCTCGGTCGCACATTGACGGAAGTCGACTACCAAGGATCTTTCTGGTTGGTTGCAGGAAATATATTAATCGCTACCTTTGTTTTATTTTTTTATAAAGACATAGACATTAAAAAATCGACCGAAAAAGAATCATCTCGATCCATCAAAATAATCATCAAATCGCCGTCGTTTCGTTTAGCTGTTGCGAGTGCTGCCATTGGTTATATTGTGATGTCTTTTGTTATGACTGGGACACCCATTAGTATGCATAATCATTTCGGGCATAGCCTTAGTGATACTAAATGGGTTATCCAAAGCCATATAGCCGCTATGTTTTTACCCTCGCTAATCACCCCATGGTTATTTCGATTATTTGGTATTCGAGGACTAATGGCTATAGGACTAGCTTGTTACGGCCTAACGATTATAGTTGGCCTTATTGATAGTTCAGTAATGGGGTTTTGGTTTCAACTGGTGATACTGGGCATTGGCTGGAACTTCTTATTTATATCAGGAACCACCTTGTTGCCACGTACTTATTTAAAAGGCGAAAAATTTAAAGCGCAAGCATTTAACGATAGCGTGGTTTTTTCTACGCAGGCCATAGCTTCACTATCAGCAGGCTGGGCAATTAGCACAACCAGTTGGCAAGCTATGTTACTGGTATGTTTAATGCCGATTGGCTTTATGCTGGTAACGCTATTGCGTTCAAATCCTATTCCAGCTAATGAATAGCTTAAGGATAATAACGATACAGAAGAGAGCTTGGCTTAACGCTTAGACTACGAAGCCTCAAGTGCCATAAAGTAAAAACCGAGAAGGCCTGACAACCTATGGTCATGGAAGAACTCAAAGGGGGCAGACTGGAATTCAAGAATGCCACCCCCCACCCTTCCTAGCCATTCTCATCCGCTTCAAACCACCGATAGACAAGCCCAGCCAAAATAGCCCCTACTATAGGTGCAAGCCAAAACAACCAAAGTTGGTCAACAGCCCAGCCGCCTTGGAAAAGGGCAACACCTGTGCTTCTAGCTGGATTAACTGAGGTGTTAGTAATAGGAATACTAATAAGGTGAATAAGTGTAAGCGCCAAACCGATGGCGATAGGCGCAAAACCTTGGGGAGCACGTTTATCTGTTGCACCCAAAATAATGATTAGAAACATAAATGTCATCACTATTTCAGTAACCAGAGCGGCAATTAAGCTATAGCCTCCGGGTGAATGTTCAGCATAGCCATTGGAGGCGAACCCAGCAGTAACATCAAAGCCAGCCTGCCCTGTCGCGATAATATATAACACGGCTGCCCCAGCTATACCGCCTGTTACCTGTGCCGCTATGTATGGACCGACTTCAGATAGTGAAAATCGACCACCAGACCAGAGACCAATTGAAACCGCGGGGTTGAGATGACAGCCAGAGATATGTCCAATAGCGAAGGCCATGGTTAACACTGTAAGTCCAAAAGCCAGAGAGACACCCAACAAACCAATACCGACATCAGGAAAAGCCGCAGCAAGAACTGCGCTGCCACAGCCACCTAGTACCAGCCAAAATGTGCCTATAAACTCTGCGCCTAATTTTTTTGATAATGTCATGATTACCTCCTAGTGAAAGTAGTTATTTCTGTTTGCTTTAAGAGCCAAACAACCTATTAATAAGGGCTTCTCTCTTATGGCTATCAGCCGGAAAACCCACTGTTACCCATAAATACAATCTTAATAAAAAGCAGGAGAGCATTGTTTTAGGAATAAACATGAGCCAAAGTCTGCCCGCATTTATCGGAATTAACAGCCGCAACTATAAGAGTAATATCTTCTAAGATTAAAAAATACCATTCTCATTTTCTCTCTGAGTAGTTAACATTTTCTAACGCGCGCAAGGTATGACACTGCAAGCTTGAAATATTGCAACTTGTTATGTCTTACTGAGAGCCTTGTTATATTTTACTGGGAGCTTTGAGGTGAGTGAAAAAACGTTCAAGGCGCTCTTTTTATAAAGCCCTGGTTTTCAAGGCGTTCTTTGAAAATAACTAAAGAAAAATAGACAACTTAGCTTTGGATAAGTTGCGAGCTTTGACGAGCGAGTTTTAGGGTAGACACGAGTACGGCCTTCATGGAGAGGTACAATTATATTACTAAAAGACTGAAAAGAACTTAGGACAGTTAATCAGAAAGCTTTGAACGGACTTTTGCCCAAGGGTCGGCAGCAGGTGAAGCTGATGAAGCTGATGAAGTGACCGAGTTAGAGTGCATAACAATATATAAACGCTCAACTTTCTCTCTAGCCCAGAGTGTTTTACGTAAAAACTTTAGGCTCGACTTAATAGACGGATCACTTTTAAAGCAGTTGATATTGATACGCTCACCGAGAGACTCCCAGCCGTAGTGGTCAACCAATTGCGTCACCAATTGCTCCAGAGTAATGCCATGTAAAGGGTTATTCGGTTGTTTATCCGTCATTGGCTCATGATACCTGCTATATTCCACTTACTTTTAAACAGTCTACCACTTGTTCATCCATAAGGTTTACGTTTATCCTGTGCGCCTAAGAATTGCCTGAGCTAAGGCTATAAAATAGCTAAAATAGAACCACCCAATATTGAGCCACTTAATTTTGTGCCATACGAGCACACATTACCGTTGAGCCCGCACACATGATTCGCCTATCTAATATTAAATTACCACTTAACCACGATGAAACAGCGATTAACAAAGCTGTATTATCGACCCTTAATATTCGCAAAGACCAACTTAAAAGTGTTGAGATTTTTAAGCGTGGATATGACGCTCGTAAAAAAACCAACATCTCTCTTATTTATACATTAGATGTCGAAACCGATATTAATGATGAGCTGCTAGAAAAATTTGCAGACAGCCAGTTAATTAAAACAACCCCCGACCTAACTTATTATAATGTCGCAGAAGCGCCCGCCAACTTAACCGAGCGTCCAGTCGTTATTGGCTTTGGACCCTGCGGTTTATTAGCCGCCTTACTACTCGCACAAATGGGCTACAAACCCATTGTGCTAGAGCGCGGCAAAGAAGTGCGTGAGCGCACCAAAGATACCTTTAATTTTTGGCGAAAAAAAGAACTCAATACAGAATCGAATGTACAGTTTGGTGAAGGCGGCGCTGGAACATTTTCTGACGGCAAACTCTGGAGCCAAGTAAAAGACCCTAAACAATATGGTCGCAAAGTATTAAATGAATTTGTTGAAGCCGGTGCGCCCGAAGAAATACTGTTTGTTAGTAAACCGCATATTGGCACATTCAAATTAGTCACCATGGTTGAGAAAATACGCGCCAAGATTATTGCGCTTGGTGGTGAAATTCGTTTTAGTAGCCGCGTTGAAGATATTCATATTGAAAATGGTCAAATAACAGGATTAAGTTTAGCAGACGGTGAAAAAATTAATACTCGCCATGTTGCTTTAGCAATAGGCCATAGCGCTCGTGACACCTTTCAAATGCTCTACGACAACAATGTATACATAGAAGCCAAGCCTTTCTCAGTAGGCTTTAGAATTGAGCATAAGCAATCTATGATTGATGAAGCTCGCTTCGGCCCCAATGCAGGTAATGAAATATTGGGCGCTGCTGACTACAAGTTGGTTCATCACTGCAAGAATGGCCGTTCAGTTTATAGTTTCTGCATGTGTCCAGGTGGCACGGTGGTGGCTGCCAGCTCAGAAGAGAAGCGCGTTGTCACTAACGGTATGAGCCAATACTCGCGTAATGAGCGCAATGCTAACAGTGCAGTTGTGGTGGGCATTAACCCATCGGATTATCCTGGCCATCCATTAGCGGGCATTGATTTTCAGCGTGAGCTAGAAAGCAGAGCTTATATGATGGGTGGTGAAAATTATGATGCCCCGGCACAGAAAGTGGGTGATTTCTTAAAGGGTAAGAGCTCTGAAGTACTTGGCAGTATTGAGCCTTCATTTAAGCCGGGTATTAAATTGACTGACTTATCGGGTGCGCTACCTGACTTTTGCATTGAGGCGTTGCGTGAAGCGTTGCCAGCGTTTAATAGAAAGATTAAGGGATTTGCGCTTGATGATGCGTTGTTAACGAGTGTTGAGACGCGGACGTCTGCGCCGATTAACATTAAGCGTGGTGATGATTATCAGAGTGTGAATACGGTTGGCTTGTTCCCTGCGGGTGAGGGTGCTGGGTATGCGGGCGGAATTATGTCGGCGGCTATGGATGGGATTAAGGTGGCGGAGGCTATGGCGTTGAGTATTAATGCTGCTATGGATAAATCATAGCGGGGTGTTTTAGTTTTTGGAAGTTGTTTTATATTCT
>CAXAHI010000048.1:0-17427 GCA_963968645.1 uncultured Gammaproteobacteria bacterium
GTGTTATGGGTTTTTACACTGAGTCCAAAATTAAAGTAATTATATGAAAAAATATTTGCCTCATGCGCTCATAGTTATTTTAGCTATTTCGGTTTTTTGTTTAGGTGCGATTTTTGGTGCCTATACATTTCTACAAATAGAGTCCTCTCAATCGCTTCAAGATGAGTATCTGAAGTTAATAGACAGCAATAGAGCGCTAGCGGAAATTGATAAAGGCAACTACGTTGAGGCTCAAGGTATGTTGCGGATGTCGGTTGATACATCTGTGATGCTTGTTGATGGGTACTTGCCATATGCAGATAAAGACAACAAGCACACTGGCTGCAAAATTCTTAAAATGATTAAAAATCACAGGGAAGAGTATTCTGATATTTACTCAAACAAGCATGAATTAGATGAATATGCCTACGAAATATTACAGGTCAAAAGTTTGTGCGAAGCCGAACAAATGTAATAAGTCAGAGTATTGGACGAACTGCTGCGCAGTTCGCTTGTGCCAAAAGCGTGACACCTCAAAAGCATGCTGACGTAACGTATGTGTTGACGTACGCTTGATGGATTGGAGGTGATATATGACGACATTTAATGTTACTGAGGCGCGTTCCAAGCTATACGCCCTTATCGACGAAACGACAGCTACACATCAACCTATTGTTATTACAGGAAAAAGGGGGAATGCAGTCCTTCTGGCAGAGGGTGACTGGAAGGCTATTAATGAAACCCTCCACTTACTATCGGTCCCCGGAATGAGGGAGTCTATTCAAGAAGGAATGGCTACCAACCTTGATGATTGCGATCAGCGACTCGATTGATAACAAGTTTTAGGGTTAGTTCAGTAGACAGCTGCATGATAAATGATTAACGCGCCCTTTAAGGTTCCCACTGATAATTTTTCAACGCAATTCTCCCATTCCGTATAAGCACGCCTTCCTGCGTTAATCGCTGGTGTTGTTCTTGATAGCTGACTGATAATTTTGGCAGTGATATTTTGCCTTGCGCGTTAATAACTCGATGCCAAGGTATGCGTGTTGTTTTGGGTAAGCCTTTAAGTGATGTACCTGCAAAGCGTGCCGCTTGTGGTAGTCCTGCTAATGCCGCAACTTGTCCATAGGTGGCGACCTTGCCACTGGGAATCATATGTACGACCTGCCAAATACTTTCGCGCTTTATTTTTACTTCAGCGCTAGGCTGCTTGCTTAGCGGGTTATTTTGCTCTTCATTTAACTCAGTACTTATCATTGCCCTGGATATAAAGGTGCAAGCGGTGATTGCTTAAGGCTGTTCTTGTTGTTAGTGCTAGCGGTAATTAACGCTTGAATGGCTTTTTGTAATGCTAATCCATCCCAGTTTTGTTCGCTGCCGTGTTGATTAAATAAATGGTTGTCCAATGTTGCAATGGCGTTGTTGAGAGCAATAGATAAGTCGCCTTCTATTGGATAGTCTTTCTTATAGCAAACTAACCACGATTGCAGTTGCTGTTTAGCTGCTGCAGCATCATTCTTTTTACAAGCCATTAAAAGCTGCTTGCTCAGCGTTTTTAAAATAGTTTGATCACTACTCATAGTTAAAGGTGATGTTTCTTCAGCTGTTTTTGGCTGTGACGGTTTTAACCATAAATAGAGCAGGGTAATAAGCCAGCCGCCAAGAGCAACGAGTGCAATAGGCATCCAAATACCGTTTTTACTTGTGTTACCTAAAAGTGAATCACTTGCGTTTTGCTCTTGAGTGTTGGCTTGATTGGAATTCCCTATATTACTTTCAATAGGATTATTATCTGCCGATAGCGACGATTTTTTTGCGGCTAATACCGTAATGGTTCTGGCAGGTAATGAGGCGATTTCCCAGCGCTGACTGCTTGTATTCCACCAAGGTATGCTGATAGCGGGTAGGGTAAACGTACCTGCTTGTGTTGGCACCATTGCTATAGTGTCAGACCGCTTGCCGGCAATGCCGCCAATAAACTCTTGATTAACCAGTTCTGGTTTTTCTGGATAATTGTTAATGCTGTCGGGTGTTTGAGGCATTAGAGCAGGTAATAACTCGGCAGGAAGCCCTTGCGCCATAATACTAATAGAGCGAGTAATGGGTTCGCCCACACGAGAGTTCTGTGTCGCTTGAGCGTTTTCTTGAAGCTCAATTTTAGCGGCGGGCAACCAGTGCGTTATAGGTGATGGGGCTTGTGGTTGCGACAAAATATTAACCGTTAATGCTTTCGATTCTAAGCGAAGCTCGCGACCTCTTGCGTAGGGATCAAAGCCAAGGTTACGTCGTTGATTGCTACTTAATAGCGCCGTTAATGATTGGCTAGGAATAGTCGTTAGGCCAGCTTTACTAAAGAAGACGGCATAACGTTTTTCGGTGACATTATAGTTTTGGCCGTTAATCGTGCGGGTATAGTTTTTATCTTCAAGCGGCGTTAAGTCTGCACCTTCAATACTGGGTGGTGTGATTTCTGCATTGTTAAGCTGTACGCGATAAATAACGCGAAAGGTATAAATAAGTTGACCACCGACAACGACCTCCGATTTATCTACTGATGATTCCAGCATAACGGATTGATCTTTAAGCTCATTAGCAGCGGGGAGGGCTTTAATCACTTTGATTTTAATGGCTTTGGATGTTTGTTTGTCCAAGGTCAGCGGAGGTATTAACGCTGTTCCTAGTTTAAGAGGGACTAAAATCAGTACGCGAGTTCGAACGGATTCAGTACGGCCATTAATCATTGAAAATGATGACTGTGATGATTCATTGACGACGCTAAAATTAGCTTCAATGCCACTTATGTCAATATCACTAGGGTCTTCACCTGCATTGTCGACAATCGTAAGGCGCAGCGTTTCATTAATCGGAATAATTTGTCGCTCTACCGTTACGGTAAGAGCTAGCACGTTAGCCGATAGGCATAAAATTGATAGCAGTATTGATTTGGCTATTAAATACATTTTTTCGCTTACCATAGTTGTCCTTGCTCACGGTCGTCGACAACGTTTCCTTGTCGTTCGCGAACGCTTCTCTCATATTGGAATTTACGTCTTAATAAGCCACCGGGGTCATCGGGAATCTTTTTTAACCACTGCTCTAATTCGGCTTGCTGTTCTGTATTCAGTTGTTCTTCAGTCGCTTCTAAGCTTGCTGCTGAGCTCTCGTCTTCACTCTCATTTCCACTCTCATTGCTAGCGTCGGCTTGTTGTTTACTAGCAGCTTCTTCTTCGCTGTCTTCCCCATCCTCGTTCTCAGATTGCTTCTTAGACTGATCGGCAGCTTCTTGCTCATCTTTTTGTTCTTGAGATTGCTGCTCTTGTTCTGCTTGCCTATCGAGCAGATCATTGGAGGCTCCGCTGTCAGATTCTGATCCTTGCTCTGACCCTTTTTGAGACTCTGGACCTTTTTGAGAGGAACCACTTTCGTCAGACGATGATTCACTCTTCTCTGAACTGTCGCTATCTTGTTTGTCACTCGACTGCTGTTCGTTACTCTTTTCGCCTTCCTCGCCTTCCTCGCCTTCTTGACCGTCTTGCTGTTGTTCTTGCTGCTGTTTTAGAAGGGCTTCTACAATACTTTTTGCTACTTTGGCGTTTTCCATTTTAGGATTAATCGCTAGCGCTTTATCATAGGCATCAATAGCGCCTTCAAGATCATTGTTACGTGCCAGCGCATGACCATGGTTATAGTGTGATGCATCGCTGTTATTTTTTGAGGCTAACTCTGACATTGTTTGCAATGCGTTTTCATAGTTGCCGGCTTGATACTCAGAAACGCCTTTCCATTCTGAATTTTCAAATGTTTCGGCTGCTTGTTGATGCTGTTGCTGACGTTCTAACGCATAGGCTTGCTGATCCTTTGTTTGCCAAAGATCAATCCATTTAAAGGTATCTGCATTGCTATTATTATTGCTGTCGCTATTATTTTCAGTATTAGCATCGGCATAATCGGAATAGCTTATATTCATGGTCAGCATAATGCTAAGCACCCAGCCGCGACGAAAGGCGAGCAAGGTGAAGGGCAGCAACAGTAAGGCGACATAAGCCCCTCTGTCTAGCCAGCTATCTGTCATGCTTGAGTTGCTTGTTTGTTGCGGCTTATCAGTATTCTCATTGCCATTATTGCTTGTACTATTAATCTTATCGAAGAGACTCTCCGATAAAATAGCATTGATATCACTATTGTCAGATTGTAAGTCGAAATAAATACCATTGGCATTGGCGGCAATATTTTTTAGTCGTCCACGGTTTAAGGGAGCATTAACAATACGGCCACTCGAGTCTTTAATAAATTTCCCTGAAGGTAGGGGGATAGGGCCGCCGGTTTTACTGCCTACACCAACAATCACTAATTCATATTGCCGGCCTGTATCTATGCTGTTCTTGTTTTTGTCATTAAGAATATTATCTATGGCTTTAATGTCGTTGGGTAATGCTTCATCGGTAAACCAAACAATTTTGGCGCGGCTAATGCCGCTATTTTTTAATAGTTGAGTGGCGCTATTAAATGCAGCGACGGCATTGCTGCCAATGCTCGGCATAATTTCTGGCGACAGTGAAGGGATAAGCGCCGCAATAGTGCTTGCATCATCTGTGAGCGGTGACACAACATGCGCATCACCTGAATAAGCGATTAATGCTGTTTGCCCGTCTTTTCTTTGCTTAAGTAATTCCAATAATTTATAACGAGTACGAATTAATCGCGAAGGCTTAATGTCAGTGGCATGCATCGATAGCGTGAGATCAGTAATGATAATCATCGCATCTGTTTTTTGTTCTGTCACATTAGGCAGACGCTCCCAGCTGGGGCCGGTCATAGCGATAACCGCTATGCAGCAAGCCAGTGCCGCAGCTATTAACGGTATGCTACTGCGTCGGCTAGCTTGGTTGTTAGCAGGGTTATCGAGAAGATGCTCTATAAGGAGTGGATCGACAACGTCATACCACTGGCTACTTTTACTGCGCAATAAATGCTGGCAAATAAAGGCGCCAAATACTAGTGCTAGCAACCAGAAAAGCTCGGGGCGTAAAAAGTGTAGCTGTTGAATGGTGTCCATCATAGCGATTGCTCATTCAGCGTTTTGCGATCGAGTGATTTACGTTTTAATTGAATAATAATATTCAGTAATAAAAGTAAAATAGTCGTTCCAAAAGCAATGCCTAGAGGAATATAAAAGAGTTGTTGTATGGGTCTGTAAAATTGAGCTTCTTGATCAACGGGTTCGAGTTTATCAAGTTCACTATAAATGCCTTTAAGATCTTCGGTGTTTTTAGCGCGAAAAAATTGCCCGCCGGTTAGTTTAGCAATGCTTTTTAGCGTCGCTTCATCAAGGTCGCGAGAAGGGTTGCGTGTACGGTTGCCGAAAATAGAACGCTCGACGATAGCGTCGGCACCGATGGCAACGGTATATATTTTTATATCATTTTCTGCTGCTAATTTTGCGGCATCCAGTGGCGCTACATTGCCCGCATTGTTTGCACCGTCGGTGAGTAAAATTAATGTTCTTGATTCATTAGGACGTTTAATTAAACGTTTTATCGATAAACCAATAGCATCACCTATAGCTGTTTTTTGTCCAGCAAAACCCAGTTGTGCTTCATTGAGTAATTGTTTTACGGTGGTTAAGTCATAGGTAAGCGGCACTTGTAAGTAGGCTTGGTCGGCAAATAATATTAATCCAACACGGTCACCGCTTCGTCTATCGGTGAAATCACTTAATACATGTTTAACCGTATCAATGCGCCTAACTTTTCTACCATTGAGCGTCATGTCTCGCTCTTCCATGCTGCCAGAAATATCAACGGCAAGCATCATGTCGCGTGCTTCTGTAGGCAGTTGAATAGCGTCGCCGGTTGCTATAGGTCGGTTAACGGCCACTAAAAGACACAGCCATATAACTGTTAGTAACAGCATACTCACTGATGATCTGCCACTGCTTAGCTGCCCTTGTTGTGCAAGGCTCTCGAGGTCTGCTGTAAAAGGTACTTTTAATGCAGGTGATTGATCGCCCACGACGGGTAGCCAAGTATAAATAAGCCATGGCAATGGCGTGAGCAAAAAGAACCAATAGGTTTCGAAGCTAATCATGATTTAACTGATTGACCTCTCGCTTGCCGCTAATCTTAACCTGTTTAAACCAGTCTTTTAATAGCGAATCTAATGCCGCTATATCAATATTTTCGGAAGAGTTAGGTTGGTAAATATTAAGTAATTGTTTGCCGCACTCGGATTGAAACAACGTTTTATTTGCGAGTACGTCTAGCTGCTGTAACCAGGCATCTCCCGATAAAGCCGCACAGTGTATATGGGGGAATTGTTGAAGACAAAAACGGCGGAGGAGCTGGTTATATTGCGTAAGGTAATTGAGACTATTTTTATCCTGTAAATAGTCTTGATACAGTTGTTCGCCTTCGGCTATAGCGGCTCGTTTTAAAGCTTTGGCTTTATAGCGAGAGAGACAATAAGTGATTAACGCGGCAAGTGCCAGTACGCTTATAGCAATAAGCAGCCACCAAGCAGGTGTAGCTGGCCAAGCGCTTATAGCCTCAGGAAATGCAACCGAAGGCAGTTGGTCTAGCGGGTTGGCTTGCAGGTTCATGCTGAGCCGCCTTTCGCTTTTAGCTTGTTATTGCTGTTCATGTTTTTATTAACATAGTCATTAATATTGGATGCCGTAGATTTTTTCTTCTGCTGGCTACGATACTGACTGCGCAACATTGTTAGCGCGTCATCATGCGTGCTAATCGCTAACGTGGGTATGCCATGTGCGGCTAACTGTTGAGTGAGGTGCGTCGATCTTTCGTTAAAGCGCTGTTTAAATGCAGCGACTAATTGCTGGTTGTCGGTATTAAACCATTGCCGCTTTACGCCATCAGTAAATTGGTAGCCGCCACGTGCAGGCAGTTGTTTTTCCATTGGGTCACTAATAAAAATAGCGGTAACATCGCAGTGTTTTTTAAGTAGGTGAAGTTGTTTTATGCCATCGTCATTTAAACCGATAAAGTCACTAATAATAAATAAAGCGCTACCGGGTTTGGCAATGCGTCGCAGCTCTTTAATGACTTCATTAATGTTAGCTGCATCCGCGTTAGCGGTGTCATTACCGTAGTGGCTGTTCTGTTCATCAGTATTGTATTTATGAATAACGCTTAGTAATTTCAGTACCGATGATTTACTTCGAGCAGGACGAACTTCTTGATGTTGTTGGCCATTAAAGACTAGTCCGCCGACACGATCATTTTGACCGAGTGCGGCCCAGCAAAGAAGGCTGGCGACTTCTGCGGCTTGAACTGATTTAAAGCAACATTGCGTGCCAAAAATCATACTCGGTCTTTGGTCTGCTACCACGAGTACTGGGCGCTCGCGTTCTTCTTGATAGAGTTTGGTATGCGCTTCGCCGGTTCTAGCAGTAACACGCCAGTCTATGGAGCGAATGTCATCGCCAGGTTGGTAGTGACGAATTTCTTCGAAGTCTATGCCACGGCCACGAAAGCTGGTTTTTACACTGCCGGCCAATTGACTTTGTGCTTTGTTGCGGGCAAACAGATTTAATTCACCTGCGCGATAACGTAGATCAATAAGCTGTTTGAGATTGGTTTTTGCGCCGCTAGCCATGAGTTAATTATCGTGTCATAGAACTATTAAAAAGGGTTGAAGTAGGCCTTAGCTTACCGGTACTTTTGATATTAATGTGCTAATAACTTGGTCGGCGCTAATGCCGTTGGCTTCGGCTTCAAAGCTAACAATAATCCTATGGCGCAATACATCGTGTGCAACGGCTTGAACGTCATCGGGTGTTACGAATTCAGAACCGCGTAGCCAAGCGTTGGCGCGCGCGCAGCGATCGAGCGCTAATGTTGCTCTTGGGCTAGCGCCGTAGTCGAGTAAGTTAGATAGCGATGCATCATATTGCTCGGGTGAGCGAGTGGCGATAACCAGCTGCACAATATATTCTTCTACCGCTTCGGACATAAAAAGCCCGAGTGCAGCTTGCCGTGCTTCAAAAATACTTTCATTATCAATCAGCGTTTTTGAATCTTGCTTCTTGTTCTCGTTAGCGTCGCTGGCATTCAGTGCCATCATTTCTTTTCTGACAAGTTTTAAAATAGCACGTTCAGCTTCGGCATTGGGGTAGTCGACAACGACATGCAGTAAAAATCGATCAAGCTGCGCTTCGGGCAGAGGGTAGGTGCCTTCTTGCTCTATAGGGTTTTGTGTTGCCATTACTAAGAATAGCGGTGGTAGCGTATAAGTCGTTTTGCCAACGCTGACTTGTCGCTCGGCCATTGCCTCAAGTAGTGCGGCTTGAACTTTAGCCGGCGCGCGATTAATTTCATCGGCTAATACAAGGTTGTGGAAAATAGGCCCAGGCTGAAACTCAAACTCGCCCGTTTGCGGTCTAAAGATATCGGTACCAGTAACATCACCAGGCAATAAATCGGGTGTAAATTGGATGCGTTGAAAGCTACCATGAATTTCATCGGCAAGACTTCGTATGGCACGCGTTTTAGCTAATCCTGGCGCGCCTTCTACGAGTAGATGACCATCGGCTAAGAGTGCCATAATTAAACGGTCAACTAATTTAGGCTGGCCTAAAATGCTCGCTGACAATTGCGTGCGCAGTTGTTGGATAGGATGAATGGTATCTGTTGTCTCTGCTGTCATTGTTTCTACTGTCATAGTGTTTTGTGCTAACCGTTTGTAGTTGTATGTACTGTGTATGGCTATTAACTGTCGCTGCTCAATATATTCTTGGTCTTCTTGATGCTTTTAGGTATTAGCGGGTGTTTACCCACTAAAAAATTATTATCATTATAATTGTCGTTGTTATTGCCATTTAGAAATAGCCGTTTACTAATAGGCATTTATTAATAGTCATTTACTATACTCTGGTGCGAATATCGAAGGTGGATATTGTATAGATACTCGCTGTTTTTGCAAAAAAAATGTGCAAAAAAAAGCACTAGAAATTAAGACCGTCTCAGAGTTGAAAGTTCCCAAGTTATATTGAGGGTCTGCTTATGAGGCCCACTCATTAAAGGCCTGCTAGGAGGCTCATTAAATGGTATCAACACAGGCAGCGCCAAATCGCACCATTGTTATCGGTTTAAATATTGCTAGTGAAGAGCTGTTAAAACTTTATCGTGGCAGTGCTCGTGAGGTAGTGGCTACGTCGCTTGATGGACAGAAAATCCGTTTCCCTGCCGAGGCTCTCAAGCCGTTTGTTAGCCATAATGGGGTGCAAGGGCAGTTTGCTTTGATCGTCGATGCCAATAACAAGCTAATTGATCTTCGTCGATACTAGTTTCCTGTAACTGCTCTTAGTCGAAATTCGATCTTGGCAGCCAAAATATGGCCTTGCTACTTTGCTATTCAGTAAAATTTTATCAGTCAGTCCTTTCATCACTTGCAAGCGCTTGAGACATTCGCCATAATCCGCGCCCTGCGTCAAAGTGAGCAGAACGTTATGGTGGCCTCAATGGGTCCCCTCGCAATGATAGATGGTAAATTCCGCCAGGCCTGGAAGGGAGCAACGGTAGCTATCGACTCGTGTGCCGGGGTGTGGCTGGTTGGGGTTCACCACCAATTTTCTCTTTTTCTATTCTTCTCTTTCTTATTTTTATCCTTTTATTTGTACGATATTCTGCCATCTGCAGCCTTTTTTGCTGTTTATTGCTTTTATTCCTGTGCCCCTTCTTAATTTTCTCTTTAATTTGGCCTTTTTGGCCTGTTAAGCGTCTTTATCACGCTCCGTTTTAAGGCCTGAACGGTGTATACTTGCGGCCTTTATGTGCTACTCAACATTTCAGCGGTATTCTGAGGCTGAGAGCTCATTTTTTAGCTAGTTGGATTCACTTATGTCATATCAAGTGCTGGCGCGTAAATGGCGTCCGCAATCCTTTGAAACCATGGTGGGGCAGTCCCACGTTCTTAAAGCATTGTCGAATGCGCTAGAACAGGGCCGTTTGCATCATGCTTATTTGCTTACCGGTACGCGCGGAGTAGGTAAAACTACTATCGCAAGAATTTTAGCCCGCTGCCTTAATTGCGATAAAGGTGTATCTGCAACACCTTGTGGCGAGTGCTCTACCTGTAAAGAGATTACCGAAGGGCGCAGTGTTGATTTAATTGAGGTCGATGCCGCCTCTCGTACAAAAGTTGAAGACACGCGTGAGCTATTAGATAACGTTCAATACGCGCCTTCACAGTGTCGTTATAAAATATACCTAATCGATGAAGTGCATATGCTGTCTAATCACAGTTTTAATGCTTTGTTGAAAACGCTAGAAGAGCCACCTCCACACGCTGTATTTCTATTCGCAACTACGCATCCGCAGAAATTACCGCCAACGGTATTGTCGCGTTGTTTGCAGTTCCATTTAAAAAATCTAACGCCACAACTTATCGTTAACCATTTAAAAACGGTTTTTGACGCTGAAAGTGTCAGCTTTGACGAAGATGGTCTTTGGATTATTGCGCGAGCAGCCTCTGGCAGCATGCGAGATGCCTTGAGTTTGGCCGACCAAGCGATTGCCTTTGGTGGCGGATCGGTAATGGGTGATGCGGTTAATGAGATGCTGGGCACAGTTGATCACGATGTGCTGACGCAATTACTGGCTGCGATTGTGGCGGGTAATGCCGATAAAGCATTGGCTGTTATTGGTGCCTATGCTGAACGAGCACCCGATTTTGTCGGTTTGGTCGATGAGTTATTGAAATTAATTCATCGGATTGCTGTAGAGCAGGCGGTGCCAGGTGCCGGCAGTGAAGGGCAGCTATATCGAACCTTTATTCATGATTATGCCGGTTTAATTAGCCCCGAAGATTTACAGCTGTTCTATCAGAGTTTATTGGTAGGTAAGCGTGATTTAGCGTTGGCACCCGACCCGATTACGGGCATTGAGATGATAGTACTGCGTTTGTTTGCGTTCCGTATTGCGCCTGCAGATGTTCAGCTTGAACAATCGAGCTCTCAAGCCATATCTCAGCCTACATCACAATCTGCGCCTCAAGACAATGCGCATAGCAGCTCTCAAAGTGAAGAGGTTACATCCGCAAAAAAGTTAGTAGCTGAAACCGTCGCCGAGCCAACGGCGGATGCTGTCTTGGCTAATAATTTAACCGCGCAGAGTGCTCAGTTGTCAAAGCCTGTCTTAAGTCAGTCAGTTGCTAGTCAGTCAGTAGTCAGCGAGCCAGTTGCCAGTGAAAAAGTCATAACTGCGCCTGTTGTAGCCGAGCCTCAGAATGTTGCTCCGCCGGTACAATCACCCGCTGCATCTATGCGTGATAATTTTGATGCAACGCCAGCTTATTCTGCGCCGCCTGAAGTCGAGGCCGCACAAGCAGAAGATGCACACGCTAACATTGTTCATGAACCTATTAATGTTAATGAGCCTGCAGTTAATGCTCAGAGTCCGGCTTCTGATGAAGGTACAAATCCTGCGTTAGACACACTAACACCATTGTCATGGTGTGAGATGTTTGCTGCGTTACCCTTAAGTGGTGTAGTTCGAACCGTGGCTTCTTATTGCGTACCCATTGAAAACTCGGATGACGGAGCCACCGGCCAAGTGGTATTTGCGCTAGCCGATGATAACGCAACCTTATTTAACGATGAGCACCCAGCAAGATTAGCTAAGGGCTTATCTATTTATTATGGCAAGCCACTCACAATTAAAATTAACATTGTTGAAGATTGGTCCAGTTTAGCCTTGCCTGACAATGTAGAAACGCCAGCCGATTATCGTCTGCGTATAAAGGCAGAAGTTCAAGGGGAGGCGTTGGCCTCTATTCAAGGGGACGATAACGTTAAGTCGATTATTGATGCTTTTGATGGCGAGCTTGATACTGATACGGTTCGGTCTTTATAGCTTTATAGCGCGTTGTTTAATTTGAATATATTTTAAATAATTTTTTTCAATGGATAGGTTTGAAAATTGTCACATAGTCCTTTAATACAGCAGTTAATTGATTCTTTTTGCAGTTTGCCAGGCGTGGGCCCTAAATCGGCTCAGCGAATGGCGTTGCATATGCTCGAAAAACAACGCGCAGCCGGAATGAAGTTGTCGCAGGTATTAGCCGAGGCTGTAGAACGAGTAGGTCGTTGTAGTCGTTGTCGAATACTGACGGAAAATAAGACGTGCAGTATTTGTTTGTCCACACGTCGTGATGATTCTATTTTATGTATTGTAGAGAATCCAACGGACGTTTTTGCGATTGAGCAAAGTGCTGAATTTAAAGGGCGTTATTTTGTTTTATTAGGGCATTTGTCGCCGATAGATGGTGTTGGTCCTGATGATATTGGTATTACAGACTTGTTAAACCGCATTGCGGATGAGCCAGTCAAAGAAGTTATTTTAGCAACAAGTACAACCGTCGAAGGAGAAGCGACGGCATTTTATATAGCTAATCAGCTAGCGAAACAGGATATTATCGTTAGTCGTATTGCGCATGGTGTACCGTTGGGTGGCGAATTAGAGTTTGTTGACGGTGGTACGATTGCACGCGCATTAACAGGTAGATTAAATTTTGAATAACACCGATTTTGTTTTTATTGATAGCGATAGCGCCTTAGCCGAAATGGTTACAGCTTGTCTTGAGCAGCCAGTCATTGCTTTGGATACTGAGTTTATACGCACCGATACTTTTTACCCTAAACCAGCGCTGCTGCAAATTTACGATAGACGTCAAATCTATTTAGTAGACCCGCTGAAAATTACCGATTTAGAGCCTTTAAAAACGCTCTTTAATTCACCGACAACTGTGAAAGTAATGCACAGTTGCAGTGAAGATATGGACGTTTTTTCTCGTATGTTAGGTTGTTATCCCAAGCCCCTAATGGATACACAAGTGGCAGCCAGTATTGTTGGTATGGATTTTTCGATGAGCTATCAACGCTTAGTTGAATCGATTCTCGATAAGCAATTGGATAAAGCTGAAACGCGATCAGATTGGTTACAGCGACCATTAACCGATAAGCAATTAGCCTATGCGGCCGATGATGTGTTGTGGTTGTTAGATGTGCATGATCATTTGGTTGAGCAGTTAAATGTTTTAGGCCGTGAGCCTTGGATGACTGAAGAGTGTGATGGGTTAATCTCTCGTGCTGAGCATCCTATGCCTTTTGATCAGTACTACTTAAAAATTAAAGCTGCTTGGCGTTTAGATCCGCAATCGTTAAATAGTCTTCGCTCATTATGTGCATGGCGTGAAGAAGTGGCGCGAGAAGAAGATGTTCCGCGTAGTCGTGTGGTGGCTGATGCAATATTGTTAGAGCTGTCTCGTCAGCGTCCAGACAATAAAATTTCGCTTAGTGAAATTCCAGAAATACGTTTTGCCACTGTACGAACGCATGGTGACGCTATTCTTGAAGCCATTGCTACTGCCGAAGCGGTTGATAGTGAAAATTATCCGCCTGCAATGTTGCCAACGGGTAACCTTGAAGCAAGAACGGCGCTTAAATCTATGAAGCAGGCGGTTGATCACGCGGCTAAAAACTTAAAAATCCCTGAGGCCTTGCTTGGTCGTCGTCGTGATTTAGAGGCTTATTTATTTGCCACTGAATCTACATCGCAGTTGTTAGGTCAAGGTTGGCGAGCACGTATTTTAGCGCCTGTATTAGATCCTATTGTGTCGATTTATCAGGCGCCTTCAAAGTCATGAGCCAAGAGAGTAGTGACCAAGGTGGCTCGAGCGGCTTAGATGGAAAAGTGCTGTGCAAGATTTTTCGAAGTGAGCGTCAGCAAGGCGCTTATCTTTATACCACTTTGGATCAAGGCCTTGAGCCAGTACCCGGTTTATTATTATCTAAGCTCGGCGACCTGACAGAAGCAATGTCTATGTTGTTAGAGCCAAACCGTAAGCTCGCCAATGCTGATACAGAAGTAGTGATAGCGGCTTTACGTGATGACGGCTTCTATTTACAAATGCCCCCGGGCCATGCGGCTTCTTTTGAAGCATCGCTGGCTGCGTTAGTGGCGAATCCGTCTGCTAAGCAGAAGCTCAGCTAGTCCATGTTTTGGCAAGGGCGAGAGTTAGAAGATTTTTCTTCGTCAGAATGGGAGCAGCTTTGCGATGGTTGTGCAAAGTGTTGTCTCAATAAGCTTGAAGATGAAGACACAGAAGAAGTGGTTTTTACGCGAGTTGCTTGTCGTCTGTTAGACGGTGATAGCTGCCGCTGCACAGACTACGGTAAACGTCATAGCTCTGCACCTAATTGTATTCAGGTAACACCTGCTATGGCGCGTAGTGCGCAATGGTTACCCAGCAGCTGTGCTTATCGTCTTGTTGCTCAAGGTCTTGATTTACCATCGTGGCATCCATTACTTACTGGCGATGTTAATTCAACCGTAGCAGCGGGCGAGTCGGTAGCGGGTCGAGTGTTGAGTGAAGAATACGTTCATCCTGATGGCCTAGATGAGCATATTATTACTTGGGTTAGTGTCTAGTTAAATTATTTAAAAAATAGTCTATTAGTGGTTAAGGAGTAGCTTATGTCGGAGTTTAGTGGCGCACTTAATATCTGGCTGTTATATGCGGCTACATCAGTAGCGGTGCTCGCTATTTTCTGGCGTGTTTTACGTTTATACGTTTCATATATTCCGCTTTTATTACTAATGAGCACGTTGTTTATTGTTTTAGCGACGCCAGTGGCAGTGCCTGATACGCAATCGATGGCTCCCGCTTGGCTAGTTGGCATGTTTGAGTTCGCGCTAGGCAACACTGAAGCCGCAGAGGCCGCTGTGCTGCCAATGCTGGCCTTATTAGTGATTGCTTATGCAGTTATATTGCTGGTTTCTATTCTTCGCAGACGCTGATCAAGCGGCTAGCTCCATGACCTGTTTAGCTTCTGGTAAAAGTCCCGTCCCTAAGTGCTTGAAATAGCGCTAATCACTGCTATAACTAATTGTAATTCATCGTTTTTCTATTACTGCCATACAGGGTTGTAGCGCTGTTTTAAAGTGCTCGTTTAGGCGCAGATGTAGAGGGTGATTCAATACAGGTGCTGGCGCTTATCTTGTTTGGCAAAGCTTGTTTTTTGCTAGATATGTTTCCTTGTCGTCCAGTACGCATGTATCCAGACCGCATAGCGAGAAACAACCCATGATAATTTCCTCTCGAACCGCTTTATTGTTTTCTTTGTTTTCTTCATATTGTCATGCCGCTTTTTTAAGGCTTGTGTCGGTTGTAACGGTCGTGACTGTCGTTGCGGTCGTAACGATCATGACTACGACGTTAGCCATACCTTATACCTTTGCACAAACCGCCATGACTGTTGAATCGAATGCGGATATTCGTGTGTTGATTGATGTGTCTGGCAGCATGAAGCAAAACGATCCTCGTAATTTACGTCGTCCTGCTCTAGATTTGTTAGTCCAGCTTCTCCCTACCGACAGCCGAGCAGGCGTTTGGACCTTTGGCAAATACGTTAATATGCTAATGCCGCATGACACCGTATCGACGCGCTGGCGTGATCAATCTTCCAATAAATCTCGACTAATCAACTCGGTAGCCTTGCATACCAATATTGGTTTAGCGTTAGAAAAAGCCATTTATGATGGTGGCCAAAAAAAATATTCTGATACACAAAATTTTAATACCTCGGTGATATTACTGACCGACGGTGTGGTCGATATTAACAAAGACCCCTTAGTGAATGAGCAAGAGCGTCAACGCATACTCGAAATATTATTACCGCAGTATCAAGCCGCGGGTATTGCGATTCATGCAGTTGCCTTGTCGACTAATGCCGATGTGGAATTACTTGAGCGTTTAGCGATAGAGACTGACGGTATTTTCGCTGTGGCAGAAGATGCTGAAGATTTGAATCGTATTTTTTTACGTGCCTTTGATCAGTCTTCACCGAGTGATCGTGCGCCCTTAAAGGATAACCGCTTTTTAATTGATTCTAGCGTAGAAGAGTTTACCGCTTTAGTCTTTAGGCAAGCGGGCAGCGAAGCCACGCAAATAAAAAGCCCAAGTGGCCAAGTGTTTAATGCTGACTTTGACGGTGCCAGTTTACGTTGGTTTGCCAGTGAGGCTTATGACCTGATTACCATTCAGCAGCCAGAAGAGGGTGAGTGGACAATCAATGCCGATATAGATCCTGAGAATCGAGTGACGATTGTGAGTGATTTAACGCTTGCTATAGCGCCTATTGCGAATAATCTTTATCACGGTGAAACCGCCACGCTCACGGCCAGTATGTTAGAAGGCGGTGAAGTAGTGAGTCGCGATGAGTTTTTAGATTTGTTTACTGTTGATGCCAGCATGTCTCGATCTAACACGCCGTTTTGGCGACAGACATTAGTGCGTGGTAGTGGTGAAAAAGCTAGCGGAATTAGTGAAGACGAAAACAACGGCGTGGGTATTTATGTCCGTGAGCTAGATATGTTACGAAACTCTGGTGACTACGCACTTACGGTAGAGGTAGACGGAAAAACCTTTAAGCGAGAAAAAACACTGAAGTTTACCGTTAGGGATCCTTTTCGTGTAGAGCTAGCAGCCAATGAACTAGAGGGCGAGTTTACGCTGACAGTAGTTGCGGATGATAAACGCTTACGGACTACCGATGTCATATTAAGTACTGTGATTCTTTTACCTGATGGCAGTGAGCAAACGTTGGACTTAGAGAGTCATCAAGCCGGTGTTTGGGTTTATCAAGCCGTAGAGCAGGGCACAGGATCATATACGATTAACTTAACGGCATCGGGACGTAATACGAATAATAATGTTGTTGATTATGCGCTGGCTGAGCAAGCATTGTATTTGAATGTGCCAGGTATTTCTGAGCCAATACGATTACCAGAGCCTATTGTTGATGTTAAGGTTGATGTTAAGGCTGATGTTCAAGCAGATGAATCCGTTGATGAAAAAGTTGAAGAGCAGGTTGATGAGGTCGAACCGGTTGAAGAAAAAAATAGCTGGCTGCCTTATGTCGCTTTAATTGGTGGCAATTTATTATTAATAGGATTATTGTTTTTTATCTATAAAAAAATGATGTCTGGTAACTCATCTAATAGGTCTACTATTGGCTCAGAACCGAGCCCTGAAGAAAGCGCGGAAAAGAGCCCTGCAGCGAGCCCCGAAGAGAACTCGCCAGTTGAGAAAGGGTTGCCCGAAAGCGCTATTGAAAATGAAGATAAAGCTAAGCCGCCAGTGGTTGACGATGAATATAAAGATGCCGATGATGAAGTCAAAAGCGATGAAGTAAAAAATGGTGAAGCAAACGGTGACGGCGAGGCAGATGATAAGCCTGCAGTAGAAAGTGTTGAGGTAGCAAGTGTTGAGGTGGCAAGTGAAGAGGCTGATGTTGATGCAGTCGATATTAGCGTTGATGATGCCATTAAAGACATGGATAGCGACAATGACTTAAATACGCTGTTAGAAATTGATGCCGAAGAGATAGGCTCTGAGATAGAAGTTGAGATAGACGCTGAGATAGAC
>CAXAHI010000049.1:0-17337 GCA_963968645.1 uncultured Gammaproteobacteria bacterium
AAGCATAAACTCTTTCAGGTGGAGTTTTTAACCACCACAGGCGGCGAAGTACTCATTAGCTTAATCTATCATCGACAGCTGGATGAACTTTGGGAGATTGAAGCGCGGCAATTAGAACAGCAATTCAACATTTTTGTGATAGGCCGTGCGAGAAAGCAGCGTCTGGTTATTTCTCGTGACTATGTTATTGAGACACTGCCTATCGTGACTGAAACACAGCCTGAAAAATCACAAGTGTTTAGCTATCACCAACAAGAAAACAGCTTTACTCAGCCTAATGCGGCTATTAATTGCAAAATGATCGAATGGGTTTTAGCGCAATTCTCAGATAGTAATAAACAAGATTTGTTAGAGCTTTACTGTGGTAATGGTAACTTTACGATTCCGCTATCTCGACAATTTAATAAGGTATTAGCTACAGAAATATCTAAATCTAGTATACGACTCGCTAAGCAAAACTGCTTAATTAATGATGTCGAAAATATTGAGTTTATTCGTCTAAGTAGTGATGAAACCGCATCGGCCTTAAAGCATGAGCGCGAGTTTCGACGACTTAAACATATTGATATCGATAGTTATCATTTTTCGACGGTATTGGTTGATCCACCACGTGCTGGACTCGACGAAAATACGCTTGAATTAGTGGCAGGGTTCGATACGATTATTTATATTTCTTGTAACCCGAATACGCTGGCAGAAAACCTGAGCACACTCAGCAACACGCATAGCGTCAAACAGTTTGCGTTATTCGATCAGTTCCCTTACACCGACCACTGTGAATGCGGCATGATATTGCAACGACTTCCACTCAATGAGGATAACTCGAATGTCTAATGAACAATTAACGGATGCCGAAATTAATGAACAAGCAACACAGCTTGTTCACTGGGAACTCCAGGGCGAAATGCTTTATCGGCAATTTTTCTTTAAAGACTTTATTGCCGCATTTGAATTTATGACCAAGGTGGCAGCATTAGCTGAGCAAGCGAATCATCATCCTAACTGGAGTAATGTTTACAATAAGGTCGATATTGCCTTAACGACTCACGAATTCAATAGTGTTAGCCAAAGAGACTTTGATCTGGCTAAAAAAATCGATCAACTATAAATCAAACTATCGTTAATCGATTAATAGCAGGCTTATACAATAAGCGCCTGCATCATCTGCTCTACCACATCACGCTTATCATCCAGCAACTGAATTTCATATTTATAAAGATTAAGCTCACTGAATACAGCCTGATCAACAACGGCATCTAAAAACCGAACAGGCTCACCCGTGGCTAATACGATGTCAGCTAATAGACGTGCTGCATTAACGGCTGCCACTTCTAACTGCATATCTTTAGCTAAATCATATTCATCGATGTAACTAATCGTGGCCATAATCGACTCAGGTAAATGCCAAGAGCGAGCGAGCTTAAGGCCAGTTGTCTTTTGATGTTTTTCGATTAACCGTAGTAAATCATCGCGCATAGGCAATAATTCTTGGTCGCCTAATAACTCGTTAATAGCATGCAACACAACAGGCTTGCCGATTTGATGAAGCAAGGCATTCAGAAAAACAACCTCGGAATTAAGATGACAAAGGCGGGCAATCTCTCGCCCCCATAAAGCACATAGCAATGAATGCTGCCATAAATAAGTGGTTATCTCGCGTGTTGACGCATTCGATTTAAAAGCGCTTTGACCAACAGTCATGGTCAAAGCCATTTGCGCTATATTTTTCATACCCAATTTAGCAATGGCTTGCTGCAAGGTTTGTGTTTTACCGTAGCTGCTAAACGCCGCCGAATTAGCGACCTTCATAATATAACTGGTCAGCGATAAGTCATTCTCGATTAACCCTGCTAAGCCATACGCATCTGAATCTTTATCTTCCGTCAGCGCTAGCACCTGAACACCCACAGCAGGAAGCACCGGTAACTCAATAGCACCGCTTGCAATATGCGTTTTCAATTGTTGTTCAAGGATAATCATTATTAACCTCAGAAGATAAAATATGAGATTAATATTGTAGTTGATAAAAGCATAACTAATAGCGAGCTAAGACGCTACAAAAGTAAAATTAATTGCTTAGGCACTTATTTTATCAATAAAAAAACTAAACAGATAACCTAAAGCAAGGATGACTCGCTAGAAAAAATGGACTTTATGAAAGAAGATAATAAGATTGTAAAAAAAACGGGGAGATTACAGCGCAATAGATTCACCACACTCAATTATCAAAACATAATTCTTAACTGGCTACATTAAAGAGGAAGAGTAAGATCAAGGAACAAAGAAGACAGAGTTTATATAGATATATAAATGTATAAACCCACGTAGGCTTTATACACCGCCGGTACAGGTAGCACAGTCGGCAGTAATCAATGTACCAACATGACTACGACGATAAGGTCTAGGCTGCTGATCATGAACTGACATAGCGCGATACATTTTATTTTCTAGCGCAATGACTCTTCTTTCATGCTGGTAGGGATAAATGGTACCGCTCATACCACCACTTCGAATAAATTCAGCTGTCTCTGTAAGTGCTAATTTAGCATGCAACAACTCATGCAATAACGCATCAACAGGACTCGCCGTACAGTGTCTTGCATCCAATTCACAAGCTTCATGCGATTTCAAAATGGCAGCCGCTCGTGTATCAAAATAAATTCTTACCGAGTTCACATCAAAGTTGGTTCCTTTCACATCAGAGCGAAACTCTCCTGCCCTATGATGCAAAGTCCAAGGCTGCTTGCGAACACTCATTAATAACTCATAAGCTTGAGGACGTGCGGCAATATAATGGGCCATCTCATCAATATCACTCCCCAAATAACCAGGGTCGCGTTTATTTTTAATCCACTTTTTACCTAGCAGTTTCAAAACAGCTTGATATTTTTCGGCAGAAAATTCATCGATGAGCGTCATCTCAGGGTGATCATGAACATCATTATTAGCTGCCGGTAAATCGACTGCTAAGCCGTCTCGACCACCATTAAAATAATCGGTTGCTGGAGAGAATAAGCCTAATGGGCGAACAATCGTTGAAGCATTAACATGACTGGAAGCAAAAGTTATTTGTCCATAAGCCGCAGCACTGTTTAAGCCGAAGTCAGACGCCATAACAGATGTGTTATGCAATAAAAACGAGCTTGCTGCCAAGCGTATAGAGGCAAGGACAACGCGCTGACGTCGATCATGCTCAACTTTATGAGCAACTTTACGACGATCTTCTAATAAGTACCAACCCGCTTGGTTTGCGATTTCCTCTAAACGAGCAAAGGCTTCAGGGTTGTTAAGACTGAAGTCAGCGTGATAAATCATCGTCTGCTGACCTTCGACAAGACAAAGCTTTACGGCATTCTCTCTACGGTAGAACATCATATCCGAAGTGAAAAAAGCGATTTTCATATCCATTAAGGCATCAAACTGAGGTGAACGCAGTAATAAACGCGCCGCATCGGTTAATGAGCAACTTACTCTGCAGGTATTCACCTGAGCATTGAGCCATACAGACATGATGGCAATAAATTGACTCATCAAACCTGTGGCTTTAGCTATGTAAGAGACTGATTTAGATTGCATTTTACCTTCTAACTCGATTTATTATTAATTCAACAAAAGCTTATGGATCAAAACTAGCATTGATCATAAAAAACACTTTTATTGTTCATTTCTTAAAGAATAGTCTAGAAAAGTGGTAATACAACCAATTATCTTGATTATTCAGAGCGTTTTGCAAACCTACGTCACAAAAGCAAAAAACCCAGCATAGGCTGGGTTCTAAGGACGTGCATTAAAAGAAAGTGCTATCTTTTAAGTTCTACGTGCACTCGGCGATTATAGGCACGATTTTCATCCGAATCGTTAAGTCGAGCAGGAAGAGACTCGCCAAAGGCATGGATTTCAAATATCTCAGAATCAACGCCCTGACCTTCCATATAATCTGCAGTAGCTAAGGCACGACGCTCAGATAACTTCAAATTATAGGCTTGTGATGCATTGTCATCGGTATGACCAGAAAAGACCACTTTATCAAATCGATTGGAATTAACCACGTAAGCTGAAACACGATCGAGTCGATTAGAAGAAGCCGCTGTAATCACATTGCTGTCATTCTTAAAGTGAACCAAGCTTGAAATTAATTGCTGAAGTTCAGGATCTTCACAATCTTCTACCGCACTAATATCTCGACCTTCTGAATGGCCACATGGCAAATTCAAACTTTCATCATCAGAGACTAGGCCTAGAGATGCATTACTGCTGTTGTTAATTCCTGGAATCGGCGAATTTGGCGCCAATATAAAAGGCGTAGGATCTATAATTGGATCATTTGGATCAACAATCACTGGTGGCATTTCAGCCTCATTAATTACTGAAACACGTGTCCAGCTAGCAACAAAATCACTTGAACCACTTTCGACATTACCTACAGGGTTAAACACCCCATTAATAACATCACCGTCTGCATTTCCATCAATTCTATTAGTAACAATACCACCGGCCATATCAAAAACATCAAAACCACCTAGGCCTTTAACAATCGCAACGGTACCTGCAATATTAAAAGTATCATTAGAAGCGCCACCAATTAATGTATCGATAGAAGCGCCATCAAGTATGTTTAAGCTATTTTGGACTTGTGATGTTGCCACTAAATATCCAATATTCGTAAAGCTGACAGCAGCGGTATTTTCCCAATTAATGCCTGAACCTATGCCATCATAACTCGCAGTACCTTCATTAAGGCCTGTTACCTGATAGTTAGCTAAGCCATATAGACGGTTAACATTACCAGCACCTGTAATCGATAAGCTCGTCATAGCGACACTGAGGTTTTCAAAGAATTCTAAGCGTCCCTCTGAATCGCTAGCGCCATCACCAATAGTGACTGATACAGTTCCTGTACCTACGTTAAGCTGATTTGCTAAAGCAATTCTACCGGCACTCATTTCAACACTGCCATTGGTCGCCGATGCATCCACACTGCCCGTCGACTGAATCTTACCGCCAGTACCAATTAATCGAATAACGCCAGGCGTTGAAGTGTCAATACCAGTGGCGCGAATAACGCCCTTGTTATTAATCGCAAAGCTTTTAGGGTCAGAAACGATAGCGCGGATATTGATATTATTCGCGCTGACTTCAGCATTCGCAGCGATATCAACAACACTGTCACCATCGCTTGTTTGCAACGCTTCAGAAATATCAAACTGCATTAAATTATTATTATCAAAGGTAACAATAACTTCATTACCTGCAATTAAATTCAAATCTCCAGCTGCTATATCAATATCACCATCGATATTAATATCACCCGATAACAATGCAATTTGAGCAGCGGTTAAATTAGACGTTAAGCCCTGCACATTAATACTGGCACCCGCACCGGCAGTGGTAAAACGTAAATTATTATTTTCAAAATCAGTACTATCAATAGCATGAGTACTAGCAACTAAGCTGGCTAAATCAACCTGCGCACCTGTACCAAAAACGATGCCATTTTGATTCACTAAAAACACTTGAACGTTACCGTTAAGCAGGCCATTAATATTACTAGCATTACCACTAATATCATTGGCTAATACCGACCAACTAGTAGCACCACCACTATGATTAAATGAAAGCGTTTCACCATTAGCAACGTTAATCCCGCCACCAGAAAAGCTTACAACGCGATTATCTTGGCTCACGGTTAAAGTGCCTTGAGTACCGCTTGCGCTGTAGCTTGAGCCACCATTCACGTAAGTCGCATCACCAACCTGAGGGAGTGCAAATGCATTTTGCATTAACACCGCAGAGGTGAGCATTGCAATAGTGCGTGCAAGAACCGGTTTTCTAAGTGTTACGGAAAGCTTACTCATATCATACCTACCTATATACTTGGGTAATTCCCTGTCTACTGATATCAAGACTGAGCGAAAAAGATAAAAATACGCAAAGTCTAATGAATGGGGTGAATTAACAACAATATTTAACCAACAACTGTAGCTTTAAATTATTAAATGGCTATTTGATTCAGTGGGCCGCAGGACTAAATAAAATCGTTATATCTTTCAGTGGTTTAACAAAACCCTCTATTATTGATCAAATTATAACCAATTATTGGTTTATCAACAACCTGAAACCACTTTTTTACTCTTTTATTCGCCCAAAAACCGACGCTTATAAATTCAAACCGACGCTCAGCCAGTATTGAATATTCTCGCCATTAGCTGCCTCTGATCCATCAAACGGTTTCGCTGCTGATAAACGAGCAAATCCACCAATATTAGGAAAAGTTAGCTCTGTCTCAACGCCCCAACCAGCAATCTCAATTGAGCTTGAAGGGCCGCCGTTGGCATCTTTTAGCTTGCCCCAGCCATAATCAGCAAATACTGAAAGCGATAAAATATCACTCCAGCTATATTCACCATAAGCGTTGCCATCAGAAAAAACACCACCATTAATAACCCAAGACAAACTCGTGAATACCGCGGTATCTCTTACGTATTCAGCAACCGGATAGGCTCTCACTGTGTAGGGGCCACCTAAGCTCATGCGTTCTAATGATGATAATGAATCGTCCGAATACTGGCCATTAAAGTGGAATAATAATGAGTTATTTCGAACAACCGATTGTAAACGGCTATAACTGGCACTGACTTTATTAAATTGCCCAGGCAGCGCTTGCTCACCATTAACAACACCTAAACTCTCGCCATTGCCTTGGCCATCCATTGAACCTAAAACGTCATTGAAACCATGCGAAAATGTTAGCGAACCGCGGTGCACACCTCTGAATCGTGTATCTACCGAATCGGCTACAACCGATGCTTCTAATACGGTTAAGCGATCGACACCTTGTTCAACATTGAATGATGTGAAATCGACATTGGAGCGTTTAACAGCCAAACCAAGGCGCGTAGCCAAGTTAACGTTTCTCTGGCGTATCCATTGCGAGTTAATAAACATTTCACCAATTTCTGTATCGCCCTCTATACCTAAGGCGAGTACTGCAACATCTTCAACGTCATAACTGGTTTTACTAAAGCCAAGCCCAAAAGTATGAACTAAATTGGGATGAGTAATTTGATAAGTGACTCGAGCATTACGTAAATCACCCGGACTAAATGTTTTTACTGCATCTACTGATAGTTGATCGATATGGCCAGTAATATTATTCACTTTAACGCCAAGTAATAATCGCGCATCACCTGTTGATTCAACACCGTGGTTATCGGCTTGAATAAAGTAACTTACTGGGTCTTCATTAACGGCTTTAACAGTTAACGCAGTTTCACCCACTTCATTACCAGGCTTAAATACTGCAGTAGCAGTAAAACCAGGCATATCACTTAAACGAAGAAGTTTACTTTCAACAAACTCAAGATTAACGGCATCACCGATAACGTTCTTAAAAGGATATTGGATAACACTGTCGCTATAAAGAAGGTTTGCATCGCTATTAATGCCCCCGAACTTACCGACAAATACGTGAATCGCTACCGCGCCACTCTCAATTTCTTGAGCCGGTAAAATAGCCTTAGCCAACATTAAACCTGACTGTCGAAGGTTTTCTGTTACTAGAAAAGTAAGATCATCAAGCTCAGTTAAATTAAAGTTTTTATCCGAACCTAAAAGATAATCATTAACGAGGTTATTAATATTATTGATTTGTTCACTAGCAATAAGCTCTGGCTCATCATAAGTCACAACAAATTTTTGTACGTTAATCACTGGGCCGCTATCAGCATCAACGGGGCGCGCAGCGACAGGAGGAACATATACGATATTGTCATCAACAATATCAGGAAGCATTGGAATTTCTCGCTCAGGCTCTAATGCACCGGGAGAGATATTTTGAGCCATAAGAGGGGCTTGAAAAAAACAAACCCATAGTGCCGAAGTGCTATAAACCATCCATTTTTTAAGCATTTTAATATCCAGCTGCATTATTTATTATTCCTATACATGGTTGTGATATCGACAAGTTAACCAGCAACCAAAAGTAATTTATTTATTGTTAAAACAGTTTTTCATCGAGACATACAGCGTCTTAAAATTCAAAACTATACCTTCATCATTAATCTGGCTTTCTTCGCATTATAAGCAAACCCAAAGCCGTGGCGTATAATACTAGAGTTCCAGGCAAAGGTACTACTGCTGCTTGAGAATCAATACCAATATCAAAGGCATCGACAATATAAGAGCCGCTAAAACTGGTTACAGAAAGATCAGTTAGGACGCTAAGGTAATTAACCAATAATTCATTGGTATCGTACTCAACATCATCCTCATCAAGAAGCTGTCGATTAAAACCGAGTATTCTATCGGTATGACAACCTTCACCATCATCAGGTAAAGCATAACCACATACACTAACGGGTGATGTTTCAATATTGATACCATCAAAGATTAGATTGCTGGATGATAAATCGACAGATTGATCATTAATCGTTAAGGTCTGATCGGCGACACTAAAAATAAATATCGAATTAACTTCAATGTTATCCGCTATCGTGAGATCCCAATCTAGGGCGACTCCCGCAGACAAAACTAGCGAAACATCTCCAGTTAATCCAGCATTACCACTACCATCAACAACGTTGAGGTTATTTAGATCAACTTGAATGTCGTTGTTCTGATCAGTTAAATCAAAAAAAGCACTGTTCCTATAGGCTCCTAAATAGATAAGCTCTTCACCACCATTATCTTCAGGGTTCACCATGCCGAGATCTTCACCGTATTGTTGAAAAACCTCATCTTTAACGAAGTTTTTGAACACATTGTGGCTTTGACCACTAAACATGTAACTTGTAGCGCCTTCTGCTGCTGGCGTAGTCATAGACACACGTGCAGCACTGGCTGACACAGAAGCTATGACCGCTAATATCAATACCGATATTTTTTTCACGAAAAATCCCTCATCCAATTCGATTGAGGACGGATTTATAGAGTATTTATCAGAAGGAAAATAAGATGCATGTAGGCCATAAAAAAAGGCGGTATGCTAAGAATGCAGTTAAATTAAGTGATTAAATCTAACTGTCTACCCTATTTCGCTTTTGACAAACTGAATAAATCAGTCCTGCCAATAATTAAAATAGGGGCCAAGGGATCTACATAATACCTACAGAGGAAGTAATGTCAATTGATTATTTAATAGGCAAGTAATAATGTATTAGGCGCTTAATTTGAAGAAAAAACTGTAAGCTGTTGTTTTTATGGGTATAAACTGAGCTGTTCGAGATATGAATACACGCTAAAAAACGAAAACGACAATAAAATTAATTGAAAAAAATATTTTACGTTCTCAATCAAACGCAACATTCTCTCCATAACTCGCCCTAGTATGACTCAATTAAAAGCCTAGATTCGAACTCTATCAGCAAATATGAAACTGGACTAAAACTCAGTCAACAGCCCAGTCAATAGCCGTTATTATTTAAAAAATGCTAACACTAAGCCGTTAAAAATATCTGGCTTCTCAGCATGCAACCAATGGCTAGCGCCTGCAATCTCCTCAAATGTGCTATTAGGGAAAAGCGTCCGAGTCATAGCCTCATACTCAGGCTTAATATAATCAGAGTATTCACCGGCAATAAATAACACCTGTTTATCAAAAGCCTGGTGATCTTTGTCGAGTGACAGCCCCTGACGAAGGTCGTCATAATTTTTTATGATGGCGGGCAAGTTCATACGCCAACGAAAACCCAGCGTCTGCTTTTCTAAGTTTTGCATTAAAAACTGACAGGTCGCGGCATCATCAATCGACGCTTGCAACAATTTCTGTACTTCTGCTCGGCTTGCCACTTGCTGCACATCTATAGAACCAAGACCTGCGAGAACCGCATCATGCTGCGAGGAATAAGTCACCGGGGCAATATCAGCCACTATCATTTTATGCACGCGCGATGGATAACGCAGCGCTAAACTCATTGCCACTTTTCCGCCAAGAGAATGTCCAAGCACATTCACAGACGCCAAGCCGAGTTGATCAAGCATGGCCAATACTTCATCAGCCATAGAGCTAATAGTCATTGCATCACTGTGCGGAGAACGACCATGATTCGGTAGGTCAAAAGAAAATACAGCGTACTGATCGGATAATGCCCGTGCAACGGCACCAAGATTACGACCCATACCAAATAGACCATGGAGCAAAATAACGGGAGGCTTGCCATTGTCCAGATTTTCTTCGCCGCTGCGTGTTAAGTATAAACCCTGCTGAACACTGTCGACCATTATCACTCCGCACTGTTAATAAACTGAATTTTTATAAGCGCCAGATTATATCGTCATATGCTCAATAACTGGCAGTGTTATTAACCAACACAATTGGTAGAATAGCGACTCGAAATTAAAGCGATTAAGCATCATTACTTTTTTGCTAATAACTGCCCCACTTTTCTAGGATTTTTATCTATGAATTTTTCAGCGCCAACCGATCTCGATAAAAACCAAGTTCGACTTAACTCACGATTCAATAGCACGCCAAAGCCTATCCGTCGATGGTTAACGCCACTCCTAGCCGGCACCCTACTCTGCGCCTGTCAAACCACTACTTTTAACGACACCTCCTATCCATTCATCATTAATAGCGAAAAAATGGCCGAGCAAGCCGTCGATAAAGTGATCATTGCACACGTTAACTTAGGCAGCCCATCCAAGCACTATTTAAGAGACTATGAAAAAACAATAGATAAAGAAGTCATCACTCAGTTGGAATCTGCAGGTTATACGGTAGAAAGTAATGCCCTATTTAAAAAGGCTTGGCGTGACGCCACTAGAAAATACGGCGAGCCCTTTAGCCCAGTCACTTCACAAGTTAATGCTAGAGCTTTTCAACGCGTGATTTATAACGCAATCAATACATTAAAAGAACAAACAGATATTAAGGCCGTTGTATTTACCGATTTAATTGAACGACAGATCGCGTTTGGCCATCATATTAATCGCAACGCAAAATGGGATGGCGTATCACGGAAACCTAAAATCAAAGGTGCAGGAACCGGCATTTCACAAGGTTTTGACTGGGGGCAAACAGTACCCGCGGCATCGCTTTCAATCACTGTTTATCATGTCGATGGCCAGCGCTTATTTCAAAGCATTGGTGGTTTAGAAGTGACTCGCCAGCTCGATCCTAATAAAGGCGGCAATGGTAGGTTTGTTCGAAGAGATAAATTATTTACCAGCCAAGCCAATGTGCGTCAGGGCGTTAACTTTGCCCTGCATCCATTTGTCAAAATGAAAGGCTATCCAGAAAAGAAATAAGCATTAAAGATAAAAATAAAGATAAAGAATAAGGGCGATTAACCTGCCAGAAAACTTAAAATACGAGAGATCTCGCAAAGTGGCCGCCCGCTTTGCTCAGCCCAGGTCACAAATGCTTTTTGCGCTTCAAGCATAGCAGTCTTTGACTTAGGTTCGCGATCAATAACACCCAATCCAAGAAGAACAGCCACCGTATCATTGGTCAGTAAAAACGTATCAACACCCGCCATACGCAAAAAGCGTGAACCTGAATGGCCACCTAAATGCGCACCTCGCTTTTTAAGATCTAACCATAAACTCACAATATCATGACTCGGCCAATCAGCTAACCACTGACCAAAACTGCCATGTGATTGCTGAACATCACACACTAATAAGGCGTTAGTCCTTATCGCTTTAATCTTCCCCCAATGACGGATAATACCCTCAGCTTGCAATATATCCTCTAAACCCTCATCACTCAGCGCAGCTAATGCTCGCGGATTAAAACCATAACAGGCTTTTTCAAAGGCCGGCCATTTTGCGTCAACCATTTTATGTTTCAGGCCCGAACGAAAAACACGGCGGCACATCAGCGAAAGATACTCCGCATCCGAACGCGCAATTAATTGCTTTCGGGAAGCCAATCTTGGAAGCTGAGCTTCAAGGTCTTGAACCGAAGCAAAGCGCTTAAGGGCCTGTGTGTATATCCAATCAAATGATCGATCCGAGTATTTCTTGGTTAAATCTATTCTCATTAATCGTCACTTCTCTTAATACTCTCAGCACTATTAATACTCTCATTGCTCTCACCGCTCTCACCGCTCTCAGCATGAGCAAAATCTAACGATGCTGAGTTTATGCAGTAACGCATCCCAGTGGGTGCAGGGCCGTCATTAAAAAGGTGCCCCAAATGAGCATCACAATTCGCACAGGTCACTTCTGTGCGCTGCATGCCATGTGATCCATCCACATGCTCAACCACAGCACCATCATCACCTACTTGATAAAAACTTGGCCAACCAGAGCCTGAATCGTATTTCGTCTGCGCATCAAATAACGTTGATTGGCAGCACTTACACAGGTAGCTCCCCTGCGACTTCATCGTATTGTATTTACCCGAAAACGCCCGCTCAGTGCCTTTTTGTCGCGTAATTTGGTACTCCTCAGGTGACAACTGTTCACGCCACTGAGTATCCGTTTTAATCACTTTTGTCATATATCACCCATTAATATCAAGATAAGCCTACTGCTGATGCTAGTTTATGTAGATATTACATCGCCAGCTAGCGTAAGGTAAGTCTATAATCCTTATACGTTAGATAAAAATAAGCCGACCATATCGATGAACATTTTGATGGTTTTTTCGATCTATATTTCGAAGTTATAGAGACTGAGTAATGTCCAACATTTCAAAATCCAGCAAGTTACAAAACGTGTGTTATGACATTCGTGGCCCAGCGATGCGTGAAGCTACTCGCCTCGAAGATGAAGGCCACCGCATTCTTAAACTCAATATCGGCAACCCTGCCGCTTTTGGCATGCTGACACCCGATGAAATCCTTCAAGATGTCATTCGTAACCTGCCCGATGCGCAAGGCTACTGTGATTCGAAGGGTCTTTACTCTGCTCGTAAGGCGATTATGCAAGATTGCCAATTGCGCGGTGTCGAAGGCGTTGAAGTTGATGACATTTATCTGGGTAATGGCGTCAGTGAGCTCATCGTAATGGTTATGCAAGCCTTACTTAATGACGGTGACGAAGTTCTTATTCCCGCGCCTGACTACCCACTATGGACGGCAGCCGTAACACTGAGCGGCGGCAACCCCGTGCACTATGTCTGTGATGAACAAGCCGACTGGCAGCCAGATATAGAAGACATCAAAAGTAAGATCACCGATCGTACACGTGCGATAGTGATTATCAACCCAAACAATCCTACTGGCGCCGTTTACGACATAGAAATTCTAGAGCAACTCGCTCAAGTCGCACGCGACCATAAATTAGTGGTTTGTGCTGACGAAATTTATGACCGCATACTTTACGACGGAGCTACCCACACGCCCTTCGCAACACTAGCGCATGACCTACTCTGCTTATCATTTAACGGCTTATCTAAGTCTTATCGCCTAGCAGGATTCCGCTCAGGCTGGATGATTTTAACCGGCCTAAAAGACGATGCGAAAGATTTTATTAGCGGCTTAGATATCCTGGCGTCAATGCGACTATGCGCTAACGTTCCAGCACAATTTGCAATACAAACAGCATTGGGAGGCTATCAAAGTATTAATGACTTAGTCTTACCCACCGGCAGACTCGGCGCTCAACGTGATATCGCCTACAACAAGCTCATTGAAATTCCGGGTGTAACTTGTGTCAAACCTAAGGGCGCCATTTATATGTTCCCTAAGTTGGATGAGAAAATATATCCGATCGTCGATGATGAAAAATTTATCTTAGACTTACTGCTAGAACAAAAAATGCTGCTCGTACAAGGGTCGGCATTTAACTTGCAAAGTAAAAATCACCTCCGCATAGTCTTTTTACCAGAGCAATTTGTATTAAGCGATGCGATTGATAGACTCGCTAAATTTTTAGAACATCGAAGAAAGTAAATGACTTAGACGCTTATATGTTTACGTCTAATTTTTTAATGAATGAATTTTTAATGAATAGGTTCTAAATCAAAAACAGCATTTAAATAGGCTGTTTTTTATCTTGCTCATCGACATTCACAAACGTCATATTTGTTGAAAACAACACCCGCTCAGGGTCACTATCTTTCACCTGACCAAACACACTAATGCTATAAGTTACAGAAGTCTTACCTAAACGCTCCCTCTCCGCTCTAAACAACAGCACCTCACCTTTTTCAATACGGTAGCGAAACTCAACATTGTCCATGGCAACAGTCACAAAACGCCTGCCCGGAAAATCAACAGTTGCCGTGATATAAGCAATTTCATCAATCCAATTTAATAAGTTGCCGCCAAACAAATATCCGTAATGGTTAATATGCTCAGGCAATACTAGCTTATAGTGATCCATAACGTTTCAATATACTCGGCTTCATCAATGAATTTATTTTTCTTAAAAGGTACTTATAAACACTAAAAAACAATAAAACCTGTAATACATTTTTTAGGTTTATGCCAAAAAAAAGCTTTAGATATTAACCCTAGAACTTCACAACGACTACCCTCACCTCACATCACTTTAAATCACGCGAGACCACCTAGCCTAAGCCAACCTAAGACTAATTTAAATCCGTCGCATAAGTTCTTAAAATAGCGAGAGAGATAATATCCAGAGCATTACTGTTGGTTCGCTTAAGGTGCACACGGGGAGCACAATCGGCTTCATGAGCCTCTAACCATCTCGAAGCACATAAACACCAAGACTGCCCTTGCGTCAAACCAGGAAAATCAAACTCAGGACGCGGCGTTGAAAGATCATTACCACGAGACTTTGAAAACTCAAGAAACGCTTCAGTAATCACAGCGCAAACCGTATGCGAACCACGATCATATTTATCGGTTCGGCAAAAACCATCACGAAAATAACCAGTAATAGGATTACTACAACATTCCTCTAGCGGCTCGCCAAATACATTTAATTGCGACAATGAGACTCTCCATAAAATTGATTAATATCTGGCATATCGATTAATAGCGTCATTAATCGAGCCTAGTGGTCAGTCACAGTTAATCTAAAATCAACGCGCCACACCTAAGCCGTTATTTTCACTGCATTCCACATGAGAAAAATAATTTATTATATTTCAATAGCTTAGAAACGACATAAGGAGTATATACCATCAAAAATATCACGTCTAAAAATTTGACAAAAAAATAATTAAACTCGCCAATATCTCAGCAAGTGCGCTAAAGCCAGCAATCTCGATTAATGATAGTCACTGGCCTAACACCCCAGCACTATTGCGCATACCCATCGAGCGCATCTATTTTTTATTATAAGGCGCTCGATGTGATTCAGCTAAACGTTAGAAATATTGAGTTATCATCCTGTAAACATCGTATAAACATAGAGTAAAAAATAGAAAACGAATAGAGCGCCGTGTTTACAGGTTCATGTTTACTGCTAAATTTTAGCAGCGAAGGCATCGCGGGTTAAATTCTCTAAAGTGCCGCAGGCATGCAAAATAATATTATCTTCAATACGAATACCGCCATAGGGAATCCATTTTTCGATAGCGTCCCAACGAACATTGCCTGCATTTTCACCTTTGCTATAAGCTTGCAAGCGCGATGGAATAAAGTACAGACCCGGTTCAACCGTATAAATTTGGTTGGCTATCATTGGCGCGGTGTGTCGAAGCTTAGGATATTTTTTAGAGGCTTCAAGTAAATCCCCTTGAGCATTAGCAAACTGGCTGTCTTTATCATGCACATTACTTCCCAGATGATTACCTAAACCATGAGGCATAAATAAATCAACCACATCGGTCTCAACCGCTTTATCTATTGAAATATTGAGCAAACCAAATTCCATTAATGTCTCGGCTATTTTGCGCAGCGATAATTTATGTAGCGCTACCGGACTTTTACCTATAGCACCCTCGGCTATAAGTTCGAGTTGCTTCTTGTCCATCAGGCGAATCATATCGACAAATTCGCAACGCTCATCAAAAGCATAGGTGCGCGTAATATCCGAAGCATAGCCGTGGTAATCAATACCGGCATCAATTAAAAAGCTACGGGGCTCAACGGCTTTTTTAGCAAGGTCATAGTGATGTAACACCGCAGCATGTTCGTTGACCCCGGCAATGACCCCATAAGGCATTTCATTTTCGCTTGTGTTACTCGCGCAAAAATAAGCAGCGGCTATCGCCAACTCAGAAGCACCAGACATAAACGCTTCTTTTGCCGCTCTATGGGCAGGCACCGCCAAACGGTTGGCTTGGCGAACGCAGTGTTGCTCATAAGGTGTTTTAACGCAGCGCTGGTAATCGATGCCGTTGAGTAATGCTGTAGGGTTTAAAGACTCCGGAGGTACATAAAGCGTATTAACCTCGCTGATAAACCCAATAGTACCAGACGCTAACGCATCAACGTTAAGCGCGCCTTTTACTTCTTCGAGTTTCAAGTACTCGATAACATCAAAAGCCTGCTCAAAACCTACCGGTAAACTCTGCCGTGCCGTGTGCCAAATATCTTCGGCGCACAGTAAATACAAGCGCGGCTTACTTGAAGTTTTTGTAAAGTGTAAATAGCTACCACCACGTTTATTCAGTGGCGTCCACTCTCTAAAATAAGGATTAGCTTTAAAGGGATAAAATAAATCATCCTGAAATTGCGTTTTGTTATCACCTGACGCAATCACTAATTCATCAAAACCACTGTCAGCAAGCACCGCCTGAAAACGCACTAATTTTTCAGCAACATGTTGATGGTACAGCGCCACCTCGCCCACTAAAATCACAGCAGATGCAGAACTCACAGCTCCATTATTAGCGACAGAACTTAACTCGTTAATACTATCCATTTAAAACCCCTTCGCCGCCCCGCAATTACAGGACAAAATTATATATAAACCGCCTTATGCGGAAGCAGAAACCGTTGCTAGAGAAGGTTTTACATGACATGCCTGCTGTTGTAACTCTAGCATCATTAAAATACTTACCCGTGCTGGGCGCTAAACTATTCCCACTCAATAGTAGTCGCAAAATAATCCTCGCAGGAACAATGGTTTACTCGTGCCAAAATAGAGTTCACAAGCAGTTTACACATTTTCAGTTTTATTTTGTTTTTCACGAATCTTAAACAACCTATATTCTCCAACACTTTAGCGCTTTAGCACTTTCTGACTTGTAAACTTTATAAGTCATTTATGTGACCTCATCTAAACCGCCCTTTCTCAGATACTTTAATATTTACAATGTAAACATGCTCCTGTACTGTTGCTCATAATTCAGATTACAAGGTTTTAGATGATGAAGCATACTCTTACAAGTAATGAAAAAACTTCAGTAGCAGCTAACCAAAAAAGCATGCTTGCCAGAGAGTTAAAAATATACGGAATCAAAAGTGTTCTTCTTTATGTTCTTTTGATTTTAGTGACTCCTGCTTCTGCAGAGTCATCGATAGAGGG
>CAXAHI010000050.1:0-17213 GCA_963968645.1 uncultured Gammaproteobacteria bacterium
TTCTGCCTGTCTGGCCACCACCGATACTATTGACCTTAAAACTCTAAAAAACCCTAATCCAGAAACCATCACCAAACCAGACTAAACTCCATTCAAACAAAAAAAACCGAGCCAAACTCACTTAATAATGGTCTACAATATCAACATAGCAAAACAAAAACCAAACCCCAAAATTTGAACAAAACACCACCACCGGAAACCCCTATGCCATTGACGTACTTAAACACCCCACGCTGTTTTTTTACTCAACACATCGCCAAGCTTCAATCCCTTAAGCTCGGATTAGCCAATGTAGCGCTATTATCATTTGGATTAACTGTTCTAGCCCCCATAACTAGCGCCCAATACGCTGATGCCATCGATATACCCTATGAACGCTACGAACTAGACAACGGCTTAACACTGCTCGTCCATGAAGACCGCAAAGCCCCCATTGTCACCGTTAACATCTGGTACCACGTTGGCTCTAAAGATGAGCGCCCAGGCATTACTGGCTTTGCCCACCTTTTTGAACACCTTATGTTTAACGGCTCAGAAAACTATAACGATGAATGGTTTTTACCCCTACAAAAAGCTGGTGGTACCGATCTTAACGGAACCACTTGGTTTGATCGTACAAACTACTTTCAAAACGTTCCTACGCCAGCATTAGATATGGTGCTGTGGATGGAGTCGGACCGTATGGGCCACTTTATTAACGCCGTGACTCAAGAACGCTTGGATGAGCAGCGCGATGTGGTGAAAAATGAAAAACGCCAAGGCGATAATCGCCCCTACGGAAAAGCACAATATTTGCAGCTCGCAGCTATGTTTCCTCAAGGCCACCCATACTCGTGGAGCACTATTGGCTCAATGGCCGATCTTGATGCGGCCTCTCTTGATGATGTAAAACAATGGTTCGCTGAGTATTACGGCGCAGCTAACGCAACTCTCGTCGTGGCTGGCGATATTAGTGGTGCCGACGCTTTAGAAAAAGTGAAGCATTATTTTGGGGATATCGAAGCGGGGCCGTCACAGTCCAAACGTGAACGCTGGATAGCTAAGCATACCGAGACACGTCATGATGTGATGTACGATAAGGTGCCGCAGTCGCGTTTAACGCGTGCGTGGAATACGCCGCCTTTTGGTGATGAAGAGAGTTTAGCGCTAGATCTTGTTGCCGCGATTATGGCGCAAGGTAAAAACTCGCGGTTGTTTAAGCGTTTAGTTTATCAAGAGAAGTTGGCTAGCTCGGTAACGGCTGCTCAGCAGGGGCTTGAGATTGCAGGTATGTTTGAGATTGAGGTTTATTTAAAACCGGACGTTGAAATGGCGGCTGTCGAAGCGATTATTGATGAAGAGCTCGAGCTGTTTTTGAAAAAAGGTCCAAGCAAAGCTGAGTTGCAGCGCGTTAAAGCGACACTGTTTGCCGGTCAAATACGGGCGCTAGAAAAAATTGGTGGCTTTGGCGGTAAAGCACAAACGCTAGCGCGTTATCAGACTTATCTCGGCGATCCATCACAGTTTAAAACTGATTTGCAGCGCTTAGAAAAATTCAGTCGTAAAGATCTTAAAGCTGCTGCAGTTAAATGGTTGTCTAGTGGTGACTATAATTTAGAAGTGCATCCAGAAAAAGCGTATACAGTAGCTACTACGGGTGCCGATCGCTCGGTATTACCTAGCCCTGGTGATGTGCCTAGTTTATCTTTAGAGACGCCTACGGAGTTTTTCTTATCTAACGGTTTACGAGTGCTGCTGTCTTCACGCGGTGCGGTGCCAGTAACCGAAATGGCTATGCAGTTTAATAGCGGTTATGCGGCCGATAAAAAAGATAAGTTAGGTTTGGCTTCTATGACGGCAGCGATGCTTGATGAAGGAACGGATTCATTGAATGCGCTTGAAATTGCAGAGCAGGCGGAATTGCTGGGTGCAAATATAGCGGCGCAAGCCTCTTTAGATTCATCGACAGTGTCGCTTTCGGCGCTTAACGTTAATCTGGATGCTTCTTTAGCATTGTTTGTTGATATTTTATTGGCACCTGTGTTTCCTGATGCGCAATTGGCGAGGGTAAAAAGTAATTGGCAAGACCGCATCGCGCAAGAGGAAAGCACGCCATCATCTATCGCGTTACGACGCTTGCCTCCTATTCTTTATGGTACTGACCATCCTTACGGTATTCCATTTACAGGCTCGGGTTATCAAACGACAGTGGCCTCAATTGAACGCAGTGATTTACTGGCTTTTCATGAAGAGCACTTTAGTGTCGATAATGCTACGTTAATGATTGTTGGCGCAACCAGTGAGGCTGAAATTAAACCGCTCTTAGAAGCGCACTTAGGAGGCTGGAAGAACTTCTCTCCTAAAGCTGACGTGTCGAGAGCGTCAGATTTGTCGTCTACAGGGCTAGCTATAGCGCCGTCAGCAGTGCCAGAGACAAGCGAAGCTGTTATATATTTAATTGATAAGCCTGGCTCTCCGCAGTCTTTGATTTTAGGTGGCCAGTTATTACCTGCTACCGCTTGGCCAGATACTTATAAGTTGGATATGGCGAGTGAGATTTTGGGTGGCTCGTTTACTTCACGTATTAATATGAATCTTCGTGAAGATAAAGGTTGGGCCTATGGTGCTCGTACTATTACGATTGATGCCTTAGGTGCAAGACCGTTACTCTATTACGCACCCGTACAAAGTGATAAAACAGCGGAATCGCTTCGGGAGTTATTACGTGAAGCCAATGAGTATGGTAGTTCGAATCCACCTAACGAAGGTGAGCTGTCGCGTTTTAAATCATCGTCTATTCGAAGCTTGCCAGGTAAGTTTGAAACCAATGCAGCTGTATTAGCTGCGCTGGCTGAGATAGTCGCGTTTAATCGTCCCTTAGATTATCTGTCAGTTAGCCAGCAACAAGTATCATCATTAACGATTGCTGACTTGTTACCCGTTATTGATAAGCAAATTCATCCTGAGCAAACTATTTGGTTGGTAGTGGGTGATCTAGAAACCATTGAGGCTGCAGTGAGAGCGGCTAATATAGCGCCTGTTATTGTGCTGGTTGAGTAGTATTTGAGGGCTATGAGCACGCTTAAACGAGCGTACATTAGCGTTTAAATTCTCGATTAACGTCTATTTAAAATTGTCTAGATAGACGATGAATAATAAGCGGTGTTTCTTTAGGGCTCAGTCTAGCCAGACTCCTTAAGAAACGGCGCTCCTTCATCCTTCCTAAGAAAGCTTGTAGCGTCATCGGCAGTGAGGGGCTTGCTGTAAAAGAATCCTTGTATGACATCACAGTTCATTTTGTTAAGAATGAGGAGTTGCTGCTCTGTCTCAACACATTCTGCCACTATCTCCATATTCAAACTTTTACCTAAAGTAATAATAGACTGCACGATACCTTCGTTGGCTTGGCTTAAGCCTAGGCCTTTGACAAAGCTACCATCTATTTTAAGCGTGCCAATAGGTAAATCTTGTAAATAACTCATGCAAGAATAGCCGGTTCCAAAATCATCTATCGCAATGTTTATGCCTAAGTCTTTTAAGGTTTGTAATATTGGTCCGGCGATAGATCTTGAATCTAAAAAAGTATTTTCGGTGAGTTCTATTTCTAAATATTCAGCGGCTAAGCCGGTGTCCTTTAAAATTGAACGGATATTATGCAAGCATTGCGGTTGTATTATAAAAGAGGGCGGTAAGTTTATGGACATCTTTACCGGTGTCAGCCCAGCTTGTTGCCAGCGTACATTTTGCTTGCAAGCTTCTTCAAGTACCCATAGACAAAGCTGATGCATAAGTCCTACATCTTCTATTATGGAGAGGAACTGATCTGGAGGGACAAGTTCACCGTTAAGCTTCCACCGTATTAATGCTTCAAACCCGACTATTTTTTCGCTATTACTTTGAATTTGCGGTTGATACATTAAAAAGAAATCATTGTCTTCAAATGCTTTGTGTACATGCATTTCCATAGTCAAACGCTGTACGGATTTATTAAGCATGCTCGGATTAAAATAGCAGGATTTTCCGATGCCTTGTTCTTTTGCATGATACATACTTATGTCGGCATGTTTCAGTAAGCTCTGGCAGTCTTTACCATCTAGTGGAAAACGCGCAATGCCAACGCTGGTTGTTACATGTAAACGGTGACCCGATACCATGGTTGGCTTAGAAAGCTCCATAATAATTTTTTCTACAGTAATATCGATGTCTTTTTTTGATTTCACATCTTCAAGCAGCATCACAAATTCATCTCCGCCCCAGCGGCTAATAGAGTCTGATACGCGCAATACTTTAACGAGCTTCGATGCGACCTGTAAAAGTAATTCGTCACCTATACGATGGCCTAGGCTGTCATTAATAACTTTAAATCTGTCCAAGTCGAGAAACAACAAAGCAATTTGAGATCCATTTCTTTCAGCAATATTAATAGCATGCGATAGCCGCTCCATAAGCAGATGACGGTTGGGTAACTGAGTAAGTTCATCATAGTGGGCGCGGTTATAGAGTTGAGTCTCATGCGTTTCTATTGTGTCTAGCATAGTGTTAACGCCTAAGATCAGGTCGCCAATTTCATCATTCCGCTCGCTGTTAAGCCGTTTGTGGTAGCGTTCATTCTTTGCTACATAACCCACTAAGCTAATCAATTCACTAATGGGTGAGGTGAGTCTTTTTTGTAGCGTCCAATTAAGTAAGTAAGCCAGAATAAGACTGCCTAAAAGCGCTAAACCTATAATTAGCAGGTAGCGCTCTTTTTGAGTATTTAAAGCATCTGTATTAGCTGATATTACAATAAACCCAAGGTTCTCTTGGCCTATGGTTATTTGTTTGGATAAATAAATATTTTCACCTTTAATAACAAGCTGCTTATTGAGCTCATTGACAGGCATATCAATATACTGGCCTGGACGCGTGTACTCAGCAAACAGCTGCATATCGGCATCGTAAATTTGCGCATATCGAGTAGAGGAGTAACTTTCGAGAGAGGATAACAATACGGAGGCCGACTGCTTATCATTAAAAAGCAAAGCTGACCTACTGGTAGCCACTAACAAAGCAATTTCGCTGTCCATAGCCTCTAGCAGATTCGCTTTGTAGTCGGCAATAAAGTTGGAGTAGAGTAGCCCTGACATAATAAACAATGGAAGAATGTTGATCGCAACCACTGCAATAAGATGCTTATAAAAGAAACCGATTTTGTTTCCTATCGTTAAAATACTCATTTGATTCTCGCCAGCTTTAACAGCTCAGAACTGACAGTGACTTGCACTAGGTCTATTTGTTTTAAATTAATTTCGAAACGAAGATTTTTATTATGCTCGTAAAAAACAATGGCAGTATTAGGAAAGGAAATCTTATCAGAATCAGTGACAATAACGGTGTTTTTAATATGTTCTAAGTTTATAAGTTCTAATTTTTCGCCACCTGATTTTTTCACATAGAGTAATTCGCAAGCTGTTGCCGCAGCTAATGGTAGCGCTTTAACCGTGTTCTTTAGCATGCCTTGATTTCGAGCTTCTGCCATATTGTTTAAGAATAAAATAAATTCGGATGAGCCATCTACGCAGATTCGTATGGTCGAGGGTGTTTTTTCTGCCTCTGTATTTGGCCATTCAATAAACTGAGTAAAGTTTAAAAGATAGGCGGCTTTTAGCTTATCTTTTTTACTTAAGATGGCTTCCGCTTGAATGGCACTGCATAAAAAAAGTCCCGCCAAACCGATAAGATAAAGCTTGAATGCTTTTTTATAGGGCCGGCAAAAAGAGTGCAAAAGTAATAGAGGGCCCATTATAACAATTTCGAAATATAGAAAGAGCTGCGCCACTTTTCCTTGGGTTGCGGTCCGTTAAGGTTCTGGTAAATAGGTTTTCCCAGCGCTATATTGAGTTGATAGTCCTTAGTTATTTTCCAGAGTAAGCCAAGGCTTGCACTGATTTTTTTACCGCCATAAAGGTCTGGATTAGTGATGCTGGCAGGGTAGAGAGTTGCCGGGTCACCAGCTAACAACGAGTCATCTTGCCCATGTATCGAGTCGCTATATTGACCTGCTAACCCCACATAGCCTTGCAGTCTTGATGATAAATCGACTTTATACCGACCACTCAGACTATAGTTATTGCCGAGGCGGTAGTCTCTGTCATTGGTGCCTGTGCGGATAGTGGCAGAAGCCCTAAGGCTTAGATTAGGTGCCGAGCTATTTTGATAGCTCAATTCAACAGGGAAATCATAGGTGCCTGAGCCCAGCTGCATGGTGTAGGGCACTTGTTGATTACCTGGACCTCTGGGTGTGTCACCTTTTTCATCAATAGACCCAGTGGGTAAGCTTAGCCCAAGCGAAAGTAACCATGATTCAGAATTTAAAGCGTAGCTAGCTGACATCACTGCATCGCCAATGCCATCTGTATTAATAGTGAAGGTGCTATAGCCAGGCACTAAGCTTAAATGGTCAGTTGATTGTTTGATATACGGAACAGATAAATGCCCCTGCCATTGCTCATTAAATTGGTAGCCAAGCGAATATATGTGGGCGGTCTGAGTAATAGTTGTAGGCACTACAGGAAACGTTTTACCGGAGCCGTTAGAAGGTGGCCCTTTGACATCGTTAAAGCTGAGTGATTTGGTACCGTCAAGGTACCCTTCAAATATTGCCGTTTTGTATTGATAGTTTAGTGTCCAAGGTGAGGCTTGGCTCTGTTGTATTTCGGTATCATAAATGCTCTGGTTAAAGAGCTCCTGTAAGCTCATTTGAGCAAACTCAGAAGGCGTGCTTTGTGCTAGACAATAGGAGGTGGGAAAAAAACATAGTAGAGATGAGTGGGCTGCTATTACGACAGGTTTAATCTTCATTCTTAGGCCTTTTGTTTTACTTCTTAAAGCTATAAGAAGTGTATCTATTGAGTTTTATATTTTTATAGCTCAATCCATAACCTACAGTATTTAGTTCGCAATGCAATATTTATTATTTAAATCTATCGGGTTTGCGCGATTTGATCACAATTTAGCAATATATTCGGGCTTATACATCTAACACTTTAGATTGTTAGTGTTAAGGCTATAAGCAGTATGATTTTATATACTCATTGACGCTAATGTGATTGACGGTTTTTTTTAGAGATACTTACATAATAGTAGATATATCGTTGCAGACAATGTTATCTGTTAGGTTATTTCTGCACTGATACTTTATGATGATTACGTGCGTCAATTAACGACTAAGGATTGGCGTTATTGTTTTATAAATAATGAGTGCTCTAACTATAAAAATGTTAACAAAAGCAGCTCAATTTTAGGGGCCGTTTACGCCTAATAAAGCCTTATTTTTACTGAGATCTCTTCACTTTAAAAAACAGTGATTATTATTGATTGGCTATGAAACATTTGATGGTTTATTCGTAATGTGACAATGGTTGATGATTTGTCAGAGCGGGCTTACACTCTGTCTCATGATTGTTCTAGATCGGCCTTATTGTTGTATTTCTATCCGAAGAGCGCTCGCACTTTCGGCTAATTCCGCCCTAGTATGGTGCAAAAAGCTAGGGTTTAGTCTTGAGGGTATAAATTAACAAGGCGCTATCGATTATCTCATTGATATACGCGCAGATGACGAATCGTATTATTGAAAATATCAGGTAGAAATAATCTGCCTGTTGACAAAAACATATCCAAAAAATTAATCGAAGTTAATTGGCTACATAAATGATATGTAGTATTCATCGTGTTTATGTAATCCATATAAAATTAGTAGTTGGTTTAGGAGAAAAAATGCCCGCTTATAAAGCACCCAGAAACGATATTGATTTTGTGATGAACGAGTTGTTTGATTTTGATACGCATTATCAAGGCTTATCGAATAGTGAAGAGGTTACTCGTGATCTTCGTGATGCGATTCTGAGCGAGGCAGTTAAATTCAGTGAGCAAGTGTTAGCGCCGCTCCATCAAAGTGGTGATGAAGAAGGTTGTCATTGGAGCCCAGAGGGCGTGACAACGCCAGCAGGCTTTAAAGATGCCTACCAGCAATTTATTGAAGGTGGTTGGGCCGGCCTTACGATGCCTGAAGCCTTTGATGGCCAAAATTTACCTCATTCGTTAGGCATTGCTATAGGCGAATTAATGGGCGAGGCCAATCATGCATGGGCGATGATTACGGCTTTAAGTTCTGGTGCAAGGCATACGCTTATTGCGCATGGAACAAAAGAGCTACAAGACGCTTATTTACCCAAGTTAGTATCTGGCGAGTGGACGGGCACAATGTGTCTAACTGAGCCGCAATGCGGCAGTGATCTAAGCTTTTTGAAAACGCGTGCAGAAAACAATGATGATGGTTCTTATTCTATTACGGGTACCAAGATTTTCATCTCGGGCGGTGATCATGATTATACTGACAATATTGTTCATATCGTATTAGCGCGTATTCCTGGTGCTCCAGCGGGTAATAAAGGTATTTCATTATTTGTTGTGCCCAAGCGCTTACCTCAGACTGATGGCTCGCTAGAAGCTAACGCTGTGAGTTGTGGGTCATTGGAAAATAAAATGGGCATTCATGCGAATCCTACCTGTGTAATGAATTTTGATGGCGCTAAAGGGTTTTTAATTGGCGAGGAAAATCGCGGTTTACATTGTATGTTTACCTTTATGAATTCGGCACGACTCGACACCTCGTTACAGGGCCTTACACATTCAGAATTGGCGCTTCAAGGTGCCATGACTTATGCGCTTGAGCGTGAGTCTGGTCGATCTTTAGGAGGCGCGAAAGCACCTGAGCGTCCAGCCGATCCATTAATTGTTCATCCCGATGTGCGTCGTATGTTGTTAACCATAAAATCTTTCTCTGAAGGCTCGCGCGCGTTTATTTATTATTTAGCGCAGTTGTCCGATCGTGATAAAGAAGGTGATCCACTGGCTAAAAAGCTAATGGGCTTGTTAACACCTATTAGTAAAGGGTTTATAACCGAATGCGGTATTGAGTCGGCTAATCATGGCGTTCAAGTTTATGGTGGCCATGGTTATATTCGTGAATGGGGTATGGAGCAAAATATTCGCGATGCGCGTATTGCGACATTATATGAAGGGACTACAGGTATACAGTCCATGGATTTGTTGGGTCGTAAAGTATTGTTGGATGGAGGCCAAACGTTAAATGCCTTTATTGACATTATTCAGACGAGCTTGCCAGAGATTGATGCAGAGTTTAGAGCGGTATTAGAAGCGCAGCTCACTGAGTGGCAATCACTCACTCAAGCGATTATGGTTAGCGCGGGTGGTGATATCGATGAGTTAGGCGCGAGTGCCTTTGATTACTTGATGTATTCTGGCTATGTCATTATGTCGTGGATGTGGGCGCGAATGGCTTCGGTAGCATTGATTAATGGCAAAGATAACGACAGTGCTTTTTATCGCCTTAAAATTGAAACAGCGCGCTTTTACTTTCAGAAAATATTACCGCGAACACAAATGCATAAGCTGCAAATTGAAAATGGTTGTTCATCGGTAATGCAATCGACGATGGATGATTTTCGCGAGTCGATTTAGAGCTACTGTATGTCAAGAGCTGCTTAATATTTCGATATAGCCAGTAATTAAAAACAGCAAGAGAATAAATATGGCCGCACCCATTTTAAATCAGCGTGATTTAGATTTTTTACTTTATGAGGTTTTTGATGTTGAGTCTTTAACCACGCGTGAGCGTTATGCCGAGCATAACCGAGAGACTTTTGATGCGGCAATAAGCATTGCCAAACAAGTAGCTGAAAAGTATTTTTTACCTATTCGTTCTAAGGCCGATACGCACCAGCCTATGTTTGAAAACGGTGTTGTGACCATGATACCGGAAATTAAAATTGGACTTGATGCCGTTGTAGCTTCGGGTTTGGCTTCTGCGCGTGCCGATTACGACTTAGGCGGCATGCAATTACCTGAAGTGGTCGCCAGCTGCACTGATGCTTGGCTTACCGCGGCAGCGAGTACATCATTAGGCTATGTATCATTAACCACCGCGAATGCTAATTTAATTGATGCTTACGGTAGCCAAGCGCAAAAAGATAAATGGGTGCTGCCCATGCGCGAAGGACGCTTTGCTGGAACTATGGCAATGAGCGAGCCGAATGCAGGTTCAGGTTTGGCCGATCTTACCTCCAGCGCCCAGCTAAACGAAGATGGTTCTTATTCTATTATAGGTAATAAGATTTGGATTTCTGGCGGCGACCATGAATTAAATGACAACATTGTTCATCTCGTTTTGGCGCGAGTTAAAGGTGCACCAATAGGCATAAAAGGAATTTCATTATTTATTGTGCCTAAGTTCTTAGTTAATGATAATGGCTCATTGGGCGAGCGCAATGATGTTGCTCTAGCCGGTTTGTTTCATAAAATGGGTGGTCGTGGTCAAACATCGACAGCCTTGAATTTTGGTGAGAAGGGCGGCGCTACCGGCTACTTAGTTGGTGAGGAAAATAAAGGCCTCATGTATATGTTTCATATGATGAATGAAGCACGCATTATGGTTGGTTTTTCGGGCGCAATTAATGCGCTGGCCGGTTACCAATACTCTTTAGATTATGCAAAAGAGCGTCCACAAGGTCGCTTACCTTCATGTAAAGATCCTCTAACACCGCAAGTTAATATTATTGAACATGCCGATGTGAAGCGCATGTTGCTCGCGCAAAAAGCGTATGCTGAAGGTGGCTTTGCCTTATGTATGTTTGGCGCGCAATTAGTTGATGATATTAAAACCTCCAATTCTAAAGAGCGACAGGCGTATGCGGGATTGCTGCTAGACACGTTAATACCGGTTATTAAAACCTGGCCATCAGAGTATGGCTGCAAGGCTAACTCAATGGCGATTCAGGTGATGGGTGGCGCGGGCTATGTGAACGAGCATCCTGTAGAAATGTTTTATCGTGATAATCGATTAAATCCCATTCATGAAGGCACTACGGGTATACAGTCAATTGATTTACTGGGCCGAAAAACACAAATAAAAGGTGGCGCAGGATTTAAAGCGGTTTTGTCAGAAATACGTTCTAGTATTGTAGATGCTCAAGGCAGTGAGCGCTTAAAGGGTTTTGCCGCTCAGCTAGAGCAAGCCTGTGTGCAGCTAACATTAACTACTGAGTTATTATCGGCAGCCATGGCAGAAAAGAATATTGATTTAGCGTTATCGAACTCGGTTAAGTATCTCGACATGTTTGGCAATATTGTGATTGCTTGGACATGGTTGAAATTAGGCATTGTGGCCGAGGCAGGTTTGGCGAAAGCTGCGCATAATCAAGATCGCGATTTTTATAAAGGTAAGTTGCAAGCCCTACAATATTTTTACCGATTTGAATTGCCAGAGATTTATGCCTGGGCCGCATTGTTAAGTGATTTAGATGACACCTGCTATGCCATGCAAAAAGAGTGGTTTTAGAAGTTAGATTGTTCGTTAACTTATAGGTTAAAAAGTTAGTAGATTAGATTAGTAGGAAGTTTTGATTTTTTAGGAGCGTCATAATGACAACAGCAATAAAAGTGACAGAAATTGTAGATTATATTGGTTTCGAAACAGAACCCACGGACTGGCTTATCGTAACCCAAGAACAAATTAATCAATTTGCTGATTGCACCTTGGATCAACAGTTTATTCATACTGATCCCGTTAAAGCCAAAGAAACCATGTTTGGTTCGACGATTGCACATGGTTTTTTAAGTGTGTCATTACTGTCGCATTTTGCCGAGCAATACAGTGTTGTGATTGATGGCTGCTATATGGGTATTAACTATGGTTTTGATAAGCTGCGCTTTTTGACGCCAGTTAAAGTGGATAGTCGTATTCGTGCGCAAGCAAAATACCTTGAAATTGAAGAGAAAAAGCCTGGGCAGTATCAATTTAAAGTGGCAGTCACTATAGAGATTGAAGGCGTAGATAGACCGGCATTAGTCTGTGAATGGTTAAGTCTACAAATGGTTCAGTAAGCGTTTTAAAAAACCAAAAAATTAATTCAGCATTATAAGCCATAAGGAGTAACTGAGTGACCATTGAATTTACTGATCAAGTTGCGATTGTAACCGGAGCCGGCGGCGGCTTAGGGCGTTCACATGCAATAGCGCTGGCAGCGCGTGGCGCTAAAGTGGTTGTTAATGATCTTGGTGGCGGTGTTGATGGCAGTGGTGGCTCATCGGCAGCATCTGAAGAAGTGGTAGCCTTAATTAAAGCCAACGGTGGTGAGGCGATGGCGCATGGCGCTAACGTTGCTAACTATGATGAAGTTGATGATATGGTTCAGCAAGCGTTAAGCCAATGGGGCCGTGTTGATGTGTTAGTGAATAACGCGGGTATTTTGCGCGATAAATCGTTCGCTAAAATGACCTTAGATGATTTTAAGCTAGTGCTTGATGTGCATTTAATGGGCTCGGTACATTGCTGCAAAGCGGTATGGGAAACTATGCGTACCCAAGGTTATGGCCGTATTATGATGACAACTTCATCAAGCGGTTTATACGGTAATTTTGGACAAGCCAACTATGGCGCTGCAAAAATGGCGGTAGTCGGGTTAATGAATACTTTGGCAATAGAAGGCGCTAAATACAATATAAAAGTGAATTCGCTGGCGCCTAGTGCGGCAACGCGAATGACAGAATCATTATTTCCCCCTGAAACAATAGCGACGTTAACAGCAGAGGCGGTGACGGCAGGTGCTTTAGCTTTGCTTCATAAAGAATCTCCTAGTAATTATATTCTCTGTGCCGGCGCAGGTGGTTATTCATCAACACGTATTTTTGAAACAGATGGTATTTACTTAGGGGCCGACCAGCAAAGCCCAGAAGCTGTAATGGCACAGATGGACGCAATTAATAACCTTGATGGTCAGCAAGCTTACGATTCAGGTTTTATGCAGCCTGAGAAGTTTTTAGGTAAAGCGATGGCCTATTTAAAAGCCAATCCCTAGTTTAACGCAGATGTTCTTTGATTAAAAAGAGAGTAAAAGTGATGAGTAAAGATGCGGTTATTGTTTCTGTTGCACGCACGCCAATAGGCAAGGCTTATAGAGGTGCCTTTAATAATTTAGAAGCGCCATCAATGACAGCTCATGCAATTAAGCATGCGGTAGCTCGTGCGGGTGTTGACCCTGCCGAAATAGATGATTGCATTATTGGTGCCGCATTACAGCAAGGTACGCAGTCGAGTAACTTGGGGCGTATAGCCGCGATTGCTGCAGGCCTACCGGCAACTGTTTCAGGTATGACGATTGATCGTCAATGTTCATCGGGATTAATGTCAATTGCGACGGCCGCCAAGCAAATTGTGATGGATGGTTCGCCGATTGTCGTTGCCGGTGGTTGTGAGTCTATTAGCTTGGTGCAAAACGAGCATATGAATATCACTCGCATTATTGATCCGTTAGCCATTGCGCACTCACCCGATATTTATATGGGTATGTTAGATACCGCAGAGTTAGTCGCTAATCGCTATAACATTAGCCGTGAAGCACAAGATGAATATGCCGCGCAATCACAGCAACGTACGGCAGCGGGTCAAGCAGCAGGTAAGTTTGATGATGAGATTGTGGCATTAACAGCTACCAAACTAGTGGCCGATAGAGAAACAGGTGTTATTAGTGAAGAGCAGGTGACGCTAAGCAAAGATGAAGGTAATCGTCCATCGACTAACGTGGAAGGTTTAGCGGGTCTAAAAACCGTGCGTGAAAACGGTTGTATTACGGGTGGTAATGCCTCGCAATTATCCGATGGTGCAGCCGCCGTTATAATGATGGACAGCACATTGGCATCGCAGCGTAACCTTGAACCACTGGGTGTGTATCGGGGTATGGCAGTGGCGGGTTGTGAGCCGAATGAAATGGGTATTGGTCCAGTTTTCGCTATCCCTAAATTGTTAGCGCGCAACGGCTTAACCATGGACGATATTGGTTTGTGGGAATTGAATGAAGCGTTTGCAGTGCAGGTTATTTATTGTCGCGACAAGCTCGGTATTCCCAATGAGAATTTGAATGTGAACGGTGGTGCTATTTCTATTGGTCATCCCTATGGTATGAGCGGCAGTCGTATGGTGATGCATGCGTTAATAGAAGGTAAGCGACGCGGTGTTAAGTACGTTGTCGTAACTATGTGTATTGGTGGTGGTATGGGTGCGGCCGGCTTATTTGAAGTGTTATAAAAAGTGAATGAGCGCTTATCATTACGGTAAGATAAAATGATTAATACAGGGCTCTTAGCTGAGAATATTTTATGAGCGAAGTAAAAGAAATGAATCCAACCATTGCTGTTCGTGATGGGCAGCAGTTGGACGTTGATATTGTCGACAGTCTTGTGAAAGAACATGTGGGTGGAGTAACAGGTAAGCCTGAACTCAAACAATTTAAAGGCGGTAATTCTAACCTTACTTATTTATTGAAGTACCCTGAGCGAGGCGTTGTGTTGCGCCGACCGCCGTTTGGAACTAAGGCGAAAAGTGCGCATAGTATGTCGCGCGAATACACCATAATGAATAAGATTAAGTCGGCTTTTGCTGCAGTGCCAGAGACTTTTTTCTTTACTGATGATGAATCGATTCTAGGCTCTGAATTTTATTTAATGGATAAAGTTGAAGGCTATTCAATAGAAACTGAAATCCCAGCGGTTTGGAAGTTTGGTCCCAGGGAGAATCATCAATTAGCTATGTCGATGTTTGACAAACTTATTGAATTGCATCAAGTGGATTATAAAGGGGTAGGTCTCGAAAGTTTTGGCCGCCCCGATGGCTATGTTAGACGCCAAATTGAAGGCTGGACCATGCGCTTTGAAAAGTCATTAACCGATGATGTTGAATCATTTTCTGATGTTCGCGAATGGCTATTAGATAAAATTCCCAACAAGCAAAATAGCCCAGCCATACTGCATGGCGATTTTCGTATCGATAATATGATTGTTGATGCAGAAAACCCTTTGCATGTTAAAGCCGTATTGGATTGGGAAATAAGTGCACTGGGCGACCCCTTAATGGACCTTGCTAACACATTAGCTTATTGGGTTCAGTCTGATGATTCTGCAGCCATGAAGGCCTTTGCAGTACAGCCAAGTGATGCTGCTGGTATGCCTACACGTAGTGAGTTACTCAGTTATTACGGTGAAAAAACGGGTATTGATATTAGTCGATTCGATTTTTATGCCGTTTATGGTTATTTCCGTAATGCCGTAATCTTACAGCAAATTTACTATCGTTTTTACCATGGCCAAACTACCGATCAACGTTTTGCCCGATTTGCTTTAGGTGTAAAGACCTTATGTGAACATTGTCGAGCATTAATTACGGCTTCCAAATTATAGCGATACGTTAAATATACAACGCATTAAAAGTCGTTCTAAGTATTAATAAGACCACATAGACAAAAGAATAGCCAACAGGTTAAAGATTATGGATTTAGAAATAAGTGATCGTTTAAAACCGATATTAGCAAACGCCGTAGCGTTTATTGAAAATGAAATTATGCCGCTTGATCAAGAATTTTTAGATGAAGTAAATGTGGGTGATCGCTGGGAGCATACTGACAGACAAAAAGAGATTCTCTCAACATTAAAAGAAAAAGCGCGTGCCAAAAATTTATGGAATTTCTTTTTAACCGATTTTGATGGCGGCGGTGGCTTAACGACCGTTGAATACGCCTATATTGCTGAGGCTACCGGTAAGTCACATTTGGCACCTGAGGTATTTAACTGCAATGCGCCCGACACCGGCAATATGGAAGTGTTAGCGCGCTATGGCTCAGAAGCGCAAAAGCAACAATGGTTAGAGCCTTTGTTAGCGGGTGAGATTCGCTCGGCATTTGCAATGACAGAGCCTGATGTGGCTTCAAGTGATGCGACTAATGTTGCTATGTCTGCGGTTTTAGATGGTGATGAATGGGTGCTTAACGGCGAAAAAACCTATTGTTCAGGAGCGGGTGATCCGCGCTGTAAAATACTTATTTGTATGGTCAAGTCAGAGTTAGATGCTCCCAAGCATCAGCAGCAATCACAAATCTTAGTGCCATTAGACTCAGAAGGCTTAGAGAAAGTAAGGCCGATGGGCGTCTTCTCTATGGATGATGCACCACATGGCCATTATCATTTACGCTTTACCAATGTGCGAGTACCTGCCGATAATATTATTTTAGGGCGAGGACGTGGCTTTGAAATTGCGCAAGGTCGCTTAGGACCGGGTCGTATTCATCATTGCATGCGGGCTATTGGCGTTGCAGAGCAAGCCTTAGAGATGCTATGCAAGCGAGCGACTAGCCGTACCGCCTTTGGTAAACCGTTAGCGGAGCTAGGAGGCAACTTCGACATTATTGCTGACGCTCGTATGCAAATTGATATGGCGCGTTTATTAACGCTTAAAACTGCCGCGTTAATTGATGGTGATGATCCTAGAGAAGCGCGTACTTGGATATCTAAAATCAAAGTGATTGTACCCAACATGGTGCTTAAAGTGATTGATGAAGCGATTCAGATGCACGGTGCAGCGGGGGTTTCACAAGATTTTAAACTGGCTCATATGTATATGTCGGCAAGAACGTTACGTTTAGCCGATGGCCCTGATGCGGTTCATCGTCGTCAAGTTGCTCGAGCAGAGCTTCGCAAATTCAGCTAGTGTAAAACCTTGCCCTATAAAAACAGGGGTAGGGTTTTAGCTTTTCCTTACAGAACTTTTAATAACAGGACTTTTAATAACAGGACTTTTAATAACAGAATTTTCAATAACAGAACTTTCAATAACAGAACTTTCAATAACAGAACTTTTAATAACAGGATTTAGTGACCATGACCGATAGTTTTAATGCTTTTGTAATAAATAAAAATGATGACGAAACATCAAAGCTTAAAACTGTGGGTGCTATCACCGCTTTGACGCTGGGAGATTTGCCCAATGAAAAAGTCTTAGTTGCCGTTGAGTATTCTTCATTAAATTATAAAGATGGTTTAGTGATCACGGGTAAAGGGCGTGTTTGCCGCAGCTTGCCAATGGTGGGTGGTATCGATTTAGCGGGCACGGTTGTGGAGTCGGCAGATGCTCGCTATCAAGCCGGTGATAAAGTGTTAGTGAACGGTTATGGTTTATCCGAGAGTCACTGGGGTGGTTACAGCCAGATGCAGCGTGTTAACCCTGATTTTTTAGTGAAGTTAGATGAAGGTTTTTCTAGCGAGCAAGCGATGGCCATTGGTACTGCGGGTTATACCGCTATGCTTTGTGTTATGGCCATTCAAGACCATGGCGTTAAGCCAGAAGATGG
>CAXAHI010000051.1:0-17173 GCA_963968645.1 uncultured Gammaproteobacteria bacterium
ACTTTTCTTTACACAAGTAAAGAAAAGTGACTGGCGTGTCGGGCCACCCCCGACGACCTTGACTTTAAAACTTAAAAAATAGAAGTAAACAACAAGAATATAAGAGCACTATCAGGTGGGGCTTAAAGATCTAGATTCTGGCGTATAGGACCACCCCCGACGGTCTTGATTGAAAACTCAAACAAAAAAATAAAAATCTCAGAATATCACCCGACCAAAACAACTAACACTACGCTTATGCCGCCTGCCAATCCCGATGACCATCCCGAAACCTCGACTGCAAATACTCCATCTGATCACCAATAATCTGTCGATTACTCAAATACATAAACTCATAGATATTCGGCGTAAACGGCACCGCCAGCAACTCCATGCCAGCCTCCTCTGGTGTTCGCCCTCCTTTAAAGCTATTACAGCGCTGACAAGCAGCCACAAGGTTCTGCCAGTGATTTCGACCACCCTGCGAAGTTGGAATAACATGATCCCTAGTTAACAGCCCATAAGGAAACTGCTTACCACAATAAAGACAAAAGTGATCATCACGCCTAAAAAGCGTACGATTAGATAAAGCAGGCGTTAAACATTGACGTGTAGTTTCGCCTTCACAGGCAATAATAGGAGGGATAGATAAAACCGATCGATAACCTTTGTTATTGTAGCCACCGCGGAGGATAGAATGCTTACTCCCTAGGCTCCATATAACTTGCTGCTTAACGCAAAGCGTTGCCGCAACTTCCTTAGAAACCCAACATTGTGGCAAACCGGCTTTATTTAATCGCAATATTTTCACAAGTTACCTGAAATAAGTTGTGTTAAATAAATTAAATATCAGTTTTTAGATAATAAACGGAGTTTTTTTCTATCTCAATAGCTGTGTGTAAACACTTGAGCAGCTGTGCATAAAGAACATATTTATACACAGGAAATCCGGCTTTTCATTTTTATGCCAAAAGTTTAAGTTTTTAACTCTCAGCTTTGCAGCAGCTTAGACACGACTTACCTCTGTAGTTGTACTTGCTGTAAGTCTCTGTAATTATTAAGTAATAATGGGTTTTCCACAGCAAACTGCTTCCCTTATTATTACTATATTATATAAATATCTATATATACATAAAGAGATATACATAATAAACATTAAAAGAATAAGATCGATTTTAAGCAGTAAATCAAACTATTTAATCAGGGCTGTTCACCCTGAAATTTAATGTTATATTGCGCGCCCTGCTTCCGAGGATACCGCTGAATAATCATCGGGAGCTCAAAAACAAATACGAGACACAGACTCAAAACTCATGCGATACCCAGATAACTTCGATGTCATTGTGATTGGTGGCGGCCATGCCGGTACCGAAGCAGCGCTTGCAGCAGCCCGCATGGGCAGCAAAACGTTGCTGCTGACTCACAACATTGAAACTCTTGGCCAGATGTCATGCAACCCAGCTATCGGTGGCATTGGCAAAAGTCACTTGGTCAAAGAAATTGATGCTCTTGGCGGTGCGATGGCGATTGCGGCTGATCATGGCGGTATTCAGTTTCGAGTTTTAAACGCAAGAAAGGGCCCTGCGGTTAGAGCGACGAGGGCACAAGCTGATCGAGTTTTATACAAAGCAGCTGTTCGATCGATTCTTGAAAATCAAACTAATCTCACTATTTTCCAAGCCTCAGTTGATGATTTAATTATCAATGAAAGCCTAGCAACCCCGGTAGTTACTGGGGTTATAACCAATATTGGTTTAGAGTTTCATGGTAAATCCGTTGTTTTATCTGCCGGTACATTCCTTGGCGGTAAAATCCATATAGGCTTAGATAATCATGCTGGTGGTCGAGCCGGTGATCCACCTTCAACGGCTTTGGCAAATAAATTACGCGAATTACCTTTTCGAGTTGGTCGTTTAAAAACGGGAACACCGCCTCGAATTGATGCAAAGACGGTCGATTTCTCTGAATTACAAGAGCAAAAAGGCGATACCCCTCTTCCGGTTATGTCATTTCTTGGTAGTGTCAATGACCACCCAGAACAGGTGAGTTGTTATATTACTCATACCAATGAGCAAACTCACGATATTATTCGTGAAGGTCTTGATAGATCTCCCATGTACACTGGGGTTATTGAGGGTACGGGGCCACGCTACTGCCCTTCCGTCGAAGATAAAATTCATCGCTTTGCCGATAAATCGTCTCACCAGATTTTTATTGAGCCTGAGGGATTAAATACCCACGAGCTTTATCCAAATGGAATATCTACCAGCCTTCCCTTTGATATTCAAATACGTATGGTTCGTAGTATCAAAGGGTTTGAGAATGCCCATATTACGCGGGCTGGCTATGCCATTGAGTATGATTTCTTTGATCCTAGGGATTTAAAACCGAGTTTAGAAACGCGATTTATTGATGGCTTGTTTTTTTGTGGTCAGATTAACGGCACAACAGGTTACGAAGAAGCGGGTGCGCAAGGTTTGTTGGCAGGAACAAACGCATCGCTTAAAGTACAAGATAAAGAAATTTGGTGTCCAGGACGAGATCTAGCTTATATCGGTGTAATGGTTGATGACCTCATTACTTTGGGAACCCAAGAACCCTACCGAATGTTTACAAGTCGTGCTGAATATCGACTCACTTTACGAGAAGATAATGCCGATGCTCGACTCACAGAAAAAGGTCGATCATTAGGATTAATTGATGAAAAACGCTGGCGCGCATTTAGTGAAAAACAAGAAATAATAGAACGTGAGAAGCAGAGATTATCATCAACTTGGATTCAGCCAGATTCTGTAGCGGCAGAAAAATTGAACCCAAAACTTAAGAATGCCTTAAGTCGTGAGTATAATTTAGCCGATTTATTAAAGCGTCCTGAACTCAATATTGATGATATTTACGCAGCGACTGATTCAAAACTTGACCATCAGCAGGCCAGAGAACAAATCGAAATTGCAGCAAAATATGCGGGCTATATTGATCGTCAACAAGACGATATTGATAAGCTTCGTCGTCATGAGAAAACTAAGATTCCGGCAGATTTTGATTTCAATTCAGTATCCGGTTTGAGCAATGAGGTGAAGCAAAAGTTGAATGACGCTAAACCTGAAAGTTTAGGGCGAGCGAGTCGTGTACCAGGTGTGACTCCTGCAGCTATTTCTTTACTGCTTATTTTTCTTAAAAAATTAGGTCATCTCGAAAATTTAGATCTAAGTGAATCAGATGCTCAAAAAAGTAAAAACCAACAAGCTCTTTAGATTCTTGTCAGTGATTGGAAATCGTTCATTTGAATAATCAACACCATGAGTTATTGCGAGGCGGAGCAGAAAAATTATCTCTGCCAATAAGCGATAAACAAATCGGCCAGTTACTCCAGTTTGCAGAGTTGATCCTTAAATGGAACAAAACGCATAACCTAACAGCAATAACAAACCCTGATGAGGTAGTGAGTAAACACTTGCTTGATAGCCTAAGTATTTGCTCTGCTTTTCCAGAGGGTAAAGCTTTGGATGTAGGCAGTGGTGCAGGCTTACCCGGTATTCCCTTATCCATAATTAATAGCCATCAACATTTCACGCTTGTTGACAGTAGCTCAAAGAGAATAGGATTTATAAAAGAGGTAAAAAGAAAGTTAGCACTCACTAATGTAACAGCAATTCATAGTCGAGTAGAAGATCTGAACGGAATGGATTTCGATGTTATTACGAGTCGAGCTTTTAGCTCTCTAGCAACAATGTTAGATCAGACACAGCATTTATTAACCAAGGACGGCTGCTGGTTTGCAATGAAAGGTACGCTGCCAACCGATGAAATAAATGAAATAAATGATAAATTTAATGTGCAAAAAACAATCAAATTAACAGTACCAAGCTTAAACGCTGAAAGACATATCATTCAAATTGGACGAACAACGTAAATAATAAATCGGCTCTATTCGATATAAACACAATTACGGCTGGCGTTTTTTCCCCCAAACCATCGATAATAGCGTCAGACACAATAGCTGACTTAGAAGCTATCAATACTGCAGAATGATGATGGTCGATCTAATGATGATCCTCAGACAAAATTGCATAAAACCCCGGATACCATTTTGGCTAGAATTTTCGCGATAAGTAATCAGAAAGGTGGCGTTGGTAAAACAACGACTACGGTGAATCTTGCTGCCTCGCTTGCGGCAACAAAAAGACGCATATTATTAGTCGATCTTGATCCGCAAGGTAATGCCACAATGGGTTGTGGTATAGAGAAAAACGATCGTGAATTAACCCTCTATGATTTGCTCTTACATGATACAGCTGTTGAGCAAGTTATCTGTTACAGCGAGTCTGGCAAGTTTGATGTGCTTCCGTCAAATGGAGACCTTACAGCCGCCGAGGTCGAACTGCTGAATGTCCCAAATAAAGAGTTCGTTCTCTCTAAACTTTTAAACAGCATTCGAGACCAATATGATTTTATATTGATTGACTGCCCTCCTTCTTTGAGTATGTTAACGGTCAATGCAATGGCGGCGGCCGACGGTGTAATCATTCCAATCCAATGTGAGTACTATGCCTTGGAAGGTTTATCAGCACTAATGAATACCATCGCTAGAGTGGCTGATTCTATTAATCCCAATATTATTATTGAGGGTTTATTGAGAACCATGTATGACCCACGTAATAGTTTAACTAATGATGTCTCTGATCAATTGATGCAACATTTTGGTGAACGTGTTTATCGAACCGTAATACCTCGCAATGTTAGGTTGGCTGAAGCACCTAGTCACGGTGAGCCGGTATTAGCCTATGATCGTCAATCAAAGGGTGCGGTGGCTTACTTGGCTCTGGCAGGCGAGCTGCTTCGTCGTGAAGAGGCTAAGAAACCTTTTAATAACCCGGCTACAAGTTAATTCACTAAAAGCTCAGTATTATTCATTTCGATAGCAAATAATTTAGGCGCGACAATAATGGCAATAAAAAAGAAAGGCTTAGGTAAAGGGCTAGATGCTTTATTAGGTGATGCTTTTGGTGCTGCATCAAAACAACAAAAGGTAAATGCCTCACCAAGTAATCAGCCAGCCAGAGGTCTAGCTGCCGAGTTAAACCAGCTATCAAGCCGTGGACAACAGTCATCGACTATAGATACAGCCAATACAGTAGATAAACCTTTTGAGCCAATCGCTGGTCAACCCGTTTTAAAAACCGATACTTTATTAGAAGTGCCTGTTGAAATGTGTCAACGAGGCAAGTATCAACCCAGACGAGACATTGATCCAACGTCTTTAGAAGAGTTGGCAGCCTCTATTCGCAACCAAGGCGTCATGCAGCCCATTATTCTAAGGGCGATTGCTAGTGAATCGGCTGCAGAAGCCAGTTACGAGATTATTGCAGGCGAGAGACGCTGGCGTGCCGCACAACTAGCTGGTTTAACAACGGTTCCAGCGGTTGTGAAAGATGTTCCTGATGAAGCCGCCATGGCAATGGCGTTAGTAGAAAACTTACAGCGTGAAGACCTTAATGCAATGGAAGAAGCCTACGCATTATCAAGGTTAAACCAAGAGTTTGGGCTAACGCACCAGCAAGTGGCTGATATCGTCGGTAAATCAAGGGCAGCAGTTTCTAATACTCTTCGCTTAATGAGCTTACATAAAGATGTGAAGCTCTTGTTAGAAAATGGTGATCTAGAAATGGGTCATGCTAGGGCTTTACTGGGTTTAGAGGGTGATGCTCAAGTAGCTACAGCAAAAGAAGTGGTTAATCGTGGTTTAAGTGTGCGCCAGACAGAGGCGTTGGTTAAAAGTGTACAAGCGCCAAAATCGGCGAAATCAACAACGAGTGATGCTATAGATCCTAATATCTCGCGGTTACAAACTGATTTGTCAGAAACTTTAGGTGTCCCTGTGTCATTTAGCCATTCAGAAAGTGGCCGCGGTAAACTCACTATTAAATACAATAGTCTCGATGAGTTAGACGGCATTTTGGACCATATCAAGTAAACGTTAGAATTACCGATAAATACCGCCGCTTAATTGAGTGAAAAGACAACAATCCGAGGGTTTGTTGGTTGCTTCCCCAGAGTCGATTATTTATAATCCGCGCCGCTTGGATCGGTACTATCTATTCATCACGTCATTTGATGATCGGAAACAGTGCGAAGTTGGTTAAAATTACTTAATAAGGTCAGTGTTTAGCGGTTTAGTAGGCTGCAAGAAAAATACTTAACACCTTGTTCTAAAATAACTTTCAACGTTACGCAATCCGTTTATGATGAATATAAGTATAAGTAGCAAACCCCCTCTTCTTCAGCAGGTATTATTGCAGTTGCTCGCAGCAGCTCTACTATCACTCGCTTTTAGTTGGTATCAGGATTGGGCGTGGTCAACATTGGTTGCCACGATGGTAGGCGCTTTGATAGCCACAAGTACGGGGCTATATTTTAATTGGCGCTCATTTCAATGTGATTTGAGTGTTAACGATGAAGCTAACTCTCATCGCGTAGTAGCTGATGTTTACCGGGCATCTATAGTAAAGACAATGATGGCAGCGGTGTTACTAGCCCTAGCTTTCAGGTACGGAGATCAACTAGACAAACCCTTTTTGCTGCTTGGGTTTGTTGTAATAAGCCTTTTGGGTGTGTTGTGTAATGCGTTTTATTCGCGAGATACAAAACCACAATAACAAAAAAGCAAATGTGTAGATCGAAATATGCGGTCGAGATTATTGAAAAGAGCAGTAAAAGATTATTCGTTATACGTGATTAATTAGTACCTTATATATATTGAGAAACTAGAGAAACGATACCAGCATGGCCAGTGAATCAATGACATCTGGGGAATATATTTCCCATCACCTTTTGAACCTAACTTATGGCAAGTTGCCTGCTGGCTACGAGCGAGTTGGTTATGATGGCCATAGCCAAATTTTAGAAAATGCTCAGTGGACATTAGCTCACTCTGCAACTGAAGCTTCTGATATGGGTTTTATGGCTATTCACCTAGACACAATAGGTTGGTCATTGTTTTTAGGTGTTTTATTTTGCTGGTCATTCGGTCGCGTAGCCAAATCAGTTACATCTGGCGTACCAACCGGATTCCAAAACTTTGTAGAGATGATTGTCGATTTTATTGATGACAACGTTAAAGGAATTTTTCACCATAAAAACCCGTGGATAGCGCCAATTGGTTTAACCATATTTGTTTGGATCTTTTTGCAAAACCTAATGGATCTTGTGCCTGTTGATTGGATCCCGTGGATCGCAATGCAAATGGGTGTGGAATACATGAGAGTTGTACCATCGACAGATGTTAATGCCACTTTGGGCATGTCGTTAGGTGTTTTCTGCATGATTCTCTATTACAGCATTAAACAAAAAGGTATTAGTGGTTTTGCGGCCGAATTAGCTTTTCAACCGTTACCGAAGTGGGCTTTACCCTTTAACTTATTTTTAGAATTAGTTGGCTTAATCGCTAAGCCTATTTCTTTAGCATTACGATTGTTCGGAAATATGTATGCAGGTGAGATGGTATTTATCATTATCAGTTTGCTACCCTTTTACTTGCAGTGGACATTGTCAGTTCCTTGGGCGATTTTCCATATATTAGTAATTACTCTACAAGCGTTTATATTTAGTACCTTAACGGTCGTTTATTTAGCAATGGCCTACGATAAGCATTAATAGATAGAGTAAGTAGTCGTTACGTGAAACGTAATTTGTAAAACAATTTTTTATATTTAAACATTTAAATTTTGACCGGAGAAAATGATGGAAGCAGCAATTATTACATTAGCAGGTGCACTTATCATGGGCTTAGCCGCAATTGGCGCAGCTATTGGTGTAGGTGTTTTAGGCAGCAAGTTTATCGAAGGTGCTGCTCGTCAGCCAGAACTTGTTCCACTTCTTCGCACACAGTTCTTCATTACTGTTGGCCTAGTTGATGCCGTACCAATGATCGCTGTTGGTATTGGTTTTTACATTATTTTTGCTGGCTAATTTTTGTCTTAGACAAAAAGAAAACCAAACAGCCGGTCAATCTAGTTTTTTGATAGTAAGGCATTAACAAAATAACTTTGTTATACACCTTTTGTTAATACATCCGGCTGTTCATAAATTGAAAAGGGTAATACAGTGAATATTAATCTCACTTTGTTTGCGCAGTTAATTAGTTTTTTGATCTTTATATGGTTTTGTAAAAGCTATGTATGGCCACCGATTATTGGTGCTATGCAAGCGCGTCAAAAGCAAATTGCTGACGGCTTAAATGCTGCAGAAAAAGCTGGCCAAGATCTTGAAGATGCGCGTCAACAAGTAAAAGCACAGTTGGTTGAAGCTAAAGCGCAAGCTGCTGGCATACTCGACCAAGCAAACAAGCGTGCTGCGCAAATTGTTGATGAAGCAAAAGAGCAAGCGTTTGAAGAAGGTCTTCGCCTTAAAGGTGCAGCGCAAGCTGATATCGATCAAGAAGTGAATCGAGCTAAAGAAAAGCTTCGCTCTCAAGTTGCTTCCTTAGTTTTGGTTGGCGCAGAGAAAATTCTGGAAGCGTCTATTGATGAGAACGCGCATAGCGATATCGTCAACAAGCTTGCAGCCAATCTTTAAATCAGGAATCGGTAATGGCTGAATTAAGAACATTAGCTCGACCTTACGCAAAAGCGGCTTTTCAGGCTGCGAGTGAAACGAGCTCTGTCCAACTTTGGGCAGATCAGTTAACACTGCTTGGGTCGATATCTGCTGATGCTAAAGTAGCTGACGCAATCAGTTCATCAACGATTGATGCAGCGACTCAAGTATCAACACTCACTAATTTAGCGGGTGATGATTTAGGTGTTGCTGTAAACAATTTTTTGCATGTGCTCGCAAGTAACAAGCGTTTATTGTTGTTGCCTTCAATTGCAGAGTTGTTTGCTGAGTTAAAAGCAGATTTAGAACGTTCTGTTGAAGTGAATATCAGTACTGCTTTTGCTTTAGATAGTGCGGTTGAAACAAAATTAACAGAAGCATTAAAGAATAAATTACAGCGTGAAATACACGTCAATACTAATATCGATAAATCGTTGTTAGGTGGTGTAGTGGTTCGTGCTGGTGATATTGTCATTGATGGCTCTATCAAAGGAAGAATCGCTAAACTCGCAGAAGCGATGTCGATTTAAGTAGCATATTTTAATTTGGGTTATAGGGCGGTTTTTAGATTAATCGCTTATTAAGTAATGAATTTGTAGGTTTGAGGAATAGACAATGCAACAGCTGAATCCATCTGAGATTAGCGAGATTATCAAACAGCGTATTGATCAACTGGATATTTCCAGTGAAGCGCGTAATGAAGGCACAGTGGTTTCCGTAACTGACGGCATCATTCGAATTCACGGTCTAGCCGATGCTATGTACGGTGAGATGATCGAATTTGAAGGCGGCATATACGGTTTGGCGCTTAACCTTGAGCGTGACTCTGTTGGCGCGGTAATTCTTGGTGACTATAAAAGTATTGCGGAAGGTCAATCTTGTCGCTGTACAGGTCGTATCCTTGAAGTACCTGTTGGTCCTGAATTACAAGGTCGTGTTGTCGATGCATTGGGTAACCCAATTGACGGCAAAGGTCCTATTGAAGCGAAAGAGACTGATGCAATTGAAAAAGTTGCGCCAGGCGTTATCGCTAGACAATCGGTTGATCAGCCAGTGCAAATTGGTTTAAAAGCTGTTGATGCCATGGTGCCAATCGGTCGTGGTCAACGTGAATTAATCATCGGTGACCGTCAGGTCGGTAAAACAGCGATTGCTGTCGATGCCATTATTAACCAAAAAGGTACAGGCATTAAATGTGTCTATGTAGCGATTGGTCAAAAAGCTTCTTCTGTAAATGCAGTGGTTCGTAAGCTTGAAGAGCACGGCGCAATGGAACATACCATTGTTGTTGCTGCAACCGCTTCTGATCCTGCTGCAATGCAATTTTTAGCACCGTTTGCTGGCTGTACAATGGGCGAGTATTACCGTGACCGCGGCGAAGATGCTTTGATCATTTATGATGATCTAACTAAGCAGGCTTGGGCTTATCGTCAAATTTCTTTACTACTTCGTCGACCACCAGGTCGTGAAGCGTATCCTGGTGATGTATTCTATTTGCATTCACGTTTGTTAGAGCGTGCAGCACGTGTAAATGCCGACCATGTAGAGCAAATCACTAATGGCGCAGTAAAAGGTAAAACAGGTTCGTTAACGGCATTACCAATTATCGAAACACAAGCGGGTGATGTATCTGCATTTGTTCCGACCAACGTTATCTCTATTACTGACGGTCAGATATTCTTAGATACTGATTTATTTAATGCGGGTGTTCGTCCTGCAATGAATGCCGGTATTTCTGTATCGCGAGTAGGTGGCGCAGCGCAGACTAAGATCATCAAGAAATTATCAGGTGGTATCCGTACCGCGTTAGCGCAATATCGTGAGCTTGCAGCTTTTTCTCAGTTCGCATCTGATCTTGATGAAGCGACTAAAGCTCAGCTTGATCATGGTGAACGTGTTACCGAATTGATGAAGCAAAAACAATACGCGCCTCAATCAATAGCTGAAATGGCATTATTGATTTATGCAGCGGATAACGATTTTCTTAACGACGTAACCGTTGACAAAATTGGTGATTTCGAAGATGCATTACTTTCATACTCTCATTCAGAGCACGGTGCGTTACTTGAAAAAGTAGCAGCTGATGGCGGCTGGGATAAAGATACTGAAGCATCCTTTAAGTCATTATTAGAGAGCTTCAAGTCTACACAGACTTGGTAGTTAACTATTAAACGTAAACGTAAAGAGTAAAACATGGCTAGCGGCAAAGAGATACGGACGCAGATCACCAGTATCAAAAGCACTCAGAAAATTACGAGTGCAATGGAGATGGTGGCTGCGAGCAAAATGCGTAAAGCGCAACAGCGAATGCAAAAAGGTAAGCCTTATTCCAAAAGGATTAAGTCGGTTATTGGCCATCTTGCAAATTCGACGCCTGAATATCGCCATATGTTTATGGAGCAGCGCGAAATAAAGCGCGTTGGCTATATTGTTATTTCTACTGACCGTGGTTTATGCGGTGGCTTAAACATTAACTTGTTTAAGCAAGCAATAGCGAGCATGAAAACGTATTCCGATAAGAACATAGAGGTTGATTTATGTTTGATCGGCGCTAAGGGCGGTAGCTTCTTTAATTCTCATGGCGGCAATGTTGTTGCAGCCGTTCGTGATTTAGGCGAAGACCCAGCAGTCATTGATTTAATTGGTAGCATTAAAGTGATGCTTGACGCCTATGAAGAAGGCAATATTGATCGCTTGTACGTAGTTAATAACGAATTTGTAAACACGATGACTCAACAACCAGAAGTGGGGCAGTTATTGCCGCTTTGTTCTGATGATGACGAATCGATGCAACATCATTGGGATTATATTTATGAGCCCGATGCTAAAGATTTACTTGATGGCTTATTGGTTCGTTATATCGAAGCATTGGTTTATCAAGCAGTAGTAGAAAATGGAGCCTGTGAGCAAGCCGCACGAATGATTGCAATGAAAAGCGCAACCGACAATGCTGGCGACCTTATTGATGATTTGCAATTGGTGTACAACAAAGCGCGCCAATCAGCGATTACCCAAGAACTTTCAGAAATTGTAAGTGGTGCAGCAGCAATTAGTTAAGTGGTGCACTAAGCAATTTTTATTAAAACAGTTAAAAGCATTTAAAGAATAGAGGAACACCGAATGAGTAGCGGACGTATCGTACAGATCATTGGCGCAGTCATCGACGTGGAATTTCCACGTGATGCAGTCCCTAAGGTTTATGACGCACTAATGGTCACAGAAAAAGGCCTTACGCTTGAAGTGCAACAGCAATTAGGTGACGGCGTAGTTCGTGCCATTGCTATGGGTGCTTCGGAAGGTGTTAGTCGTGGTCTAGTAGTTGAGAACACTAACAAGCCGATCACTGTTCCTGTAGGTCAGGCAACACTTGGTCGCATCATGGATGTACTAGGTAATCCAATTGATGAAAAAGGCCCATTAGCTGAGCATGACACAGCATCGATTCATCGTGATGCACCTAAGTATGATGAGCTTGCTGCCTCTGACGAATTGTTAGAAACCGGCATCAAAGTTATCGACTTAGTTTGTCCGTTTGCGAAAGGCGGTAAGGTTGGTCTATTTGGTGGTGCAGGTGTTGGTAAAACTGTAAACATGATGGAATTGATCAACAACATTGCAACCGAGCATTCAGGATTGTCGGTATTCGCAGGTGTTGGTGAGCGTACTCGTGAAGGAAACGATTTCTACTACGAAATGCAAGAAGCTGACGTAGTAAACGTCGAAGACTTTACCAAGTCTAAAGTAGCGATGGTTTACGGCCAAATGAATGAGCCACCAGGAAACCGTTTACGCGTAGCTTTAACTGGCTTAACCATGGCTGAGAAATTCCGTGATGAAGGCCGTGATGTATTATTGTTCGTTGATAACATCTACCGTTACACACTTGCGGGAACAGAAGTATCTGCCTTGTTAGGTCGTATGCCTTCTGCGGTTGGTTATCAGCCTACACTTGCTGAAGAAATGGGTGTGCTTCAAGAGCGTATCACTTCAACAAAAACAGGTTCTATCACTTCTATTCAAGCGGTATACGTACCGGCGGATGATTTAACCGATCCATCGCCAGCAACTACATTTGCTCACTTAGATTCAACGGTTGTATTGAGTCGTGATATTGCAGCAAAAGGTATTTATCCTGCGGTTGATCCACTAGATTCAACTTCGCGTCAGCTTGATCCTTTGATTATTGGTCAAGAGCATTATGATGTGGCTCGTGGCGTTCAATCGGTATTGCAGCGTTATAAAGAATTGAAAGATATTATTGCGATCTTGGGTATGGATGAATTGTCTGAAGAAGATAAGCAGACAGTTAACCGTGCACGTAAAATTGAACGCTTCTTATCGCAGCCATTTCACGTAGCTGAAGTATTTACTGGTTCACCAGGTAAATATGTTTCTCTAAAAGAAACTATCAGCAGCTTTACAGCAATTTTGGCTGGCGAATACGATCACTTACCTGAGCAAGCGTTTTATATGGTTGGTGGAATCGAAGAAGTTATTGAAAAAGCCAAATCTTTGTAATCTGAAAGATAGAGAAACAAAGATATAAGGCAGGATATAAAGCATGGCAAGTATTCAATGTGACATCGTTAGTGCCGAGGAATCGATTTTCTCTGGTACTGTCAAAATGATTATCGCTACAGGTTTGCTGGGAGACTTAGGTATCTCAGCAGGTCATTCACCTTTACTGACTGGTTTAAAGCCTGGTCCAGTGCGTGTGATAAATGAAAACGATGATGAGCAAGTCTTTTATGTTTCTGGCGGTTTCTTAGAAGTTCAGCCTAGCGCTATCACCGTTTTGGCTGATACTGCGGTACGCGCTGAAGATTTAGATGAAGCAGCAACATTAGAAGCACAGAAGCAAGCTGAGCAAGATATTGATAACCCTAGCGGTGAAATTAACTACTCACTTGCGGCTTCTGAACTCGCCGCAGCGGTTGCTCAATTAAGAACAATCAGACAGATTAAGAAAAAGTTAGGTAAATAACCACTTTTTTCAAGTGGACGAGCCAAAAAAGGGTAGCAGCTGCTACCCTTTTTAGTGTGTATAAGATATTATTGTACAAAAAATAACCAAGTAAGTGTCTCGTAAAGATATAGGTCTCCCTTTGAATATTGATGTTGTGATTCTCGCTGCCGGACAGGGCAGTCGTATGCGTTCTAATAAGCCCAAAGTTTTACATGCCATTGGTGGTAAGCCTATGGTGCAGCATGTCATAGATGCTGCAAAAGCATTGGGTGATGTTAACGTCCATATTGTTGTTGGTCATGGTGCTGATCAAGTGCAGGCTAATTTAGGTGCTGACAGTCTATACAGCGATTGCCAATATATTGAACAAATTGAACAATTGGGTACAGCACACGCCGTTCTTCAAGTGTTACCAGCATTAATGCCGGGTTCAAAAACACTCATCCTTTATGGAGATGTGCCGTTAATAAAGACAGAGACACTTCGCGCGATGCTAGAAGCCGTCAACGAGACCTCTATGGCTGTGTTAACTGCTTCGCTTGATGATGCGACAGGTTATGGCCGTATCGTCCGTAATGAAAATAACGAAGTCTTATCGATCGTTGAGCATAAAGATGCTAAAACAGATCAGTTAGCCATTAATGAAATCAATACCGGCATTATGTGTATTCCACAAAGTTGCCTAGCAAAATGGTTACCGAATATAGGCAATGATAACGCTCAAAAAGAATATTACTTGCCCGATGTTATCGCAATGTCTGTTACCGACGGTGTAGCCATTAATACACCTAGTCCACAATCGTTATTTGAAATACAAGGTGTTAATAACCGTCTGCAACTAGCCGAATTAGAGCGTGAATTTCAACGTGAGCAGGCAAATAAACTGATGGTAGAAGGCGCAACATTAGCTGACCCAGCTCGAATAGATGTACGAGGTAATGTCACAGTAGGCCAAGATGTTTTTATTGATATTAATGCTGTCTTGCAAGGCGATGTTGTTATCGGTGCGAATGTCAGCATAGGCCCTAACTGCGTCATTACGAATGCATCGATTGCTGAAGGCAGTAATATTTTAGCAAACAGCGTTATAGAAGACGCTGTTATCGGAAAAAATTGTAATATCGGACCTTTCGCGAGGCTTCGACCTGGTGCCGATTTAGGTAATGGATGCAAAGTAGGTAACTTTGTTGAAATTAAAAAAGCCCAATTAGGTGATGATAGTAAAGTGAATCATCTTTCTTATGTGGGTGATGCTGAAATTGGTACAGGCACTAACATTGGTGCAGGAACCATTACCTGTAATTACGATGGCGCTAATAAATTTAAGACTGTTATGGGCAACAACGTGTTTGTGGGTTCAAACAGCACATTAGTCGCACCAGTAGAAATTGCTGATGGTGGCTTTGTTGCAGCGGGATCAACCGTTACACAAAATGTACCGGCAGATAATTTAGCCGTTGGTCGTGGCAGACAGCGAAACATTACGGGTTGGAAAAAACCTGTTAAGAAAAAATCATAAATTATTTTATATAAGAAAATTTAAAAACGGAAAATATAGATATGTGTGGAATAGTCGGTGCTGTAGCACAGCGAGATATTGCTGAAATTTTATTAGAAGGCTTAAAGCGATTAGAGTATCGCGGCTATGATTCTGCAGGTCTTTCGGTGACTGATAAGGCAGGTGTTAATCAGCGTGTGCGTCGTGTCGGCAAAGTGCAAGAGTTAGCGAATGCTGTAGCCGAAACAGGCGTCAGTGGTGGAACCGGTATTGCACATACACGTTGGGCAACGCACGGAGAGCCTAATGAAAATAACGCTCACCCACATTTATCGAATGATCGCATTACCATTGTTCACAATGGCATTATCGAAAATCATCAAGAATTAAAAGTCAGCTTGTCAGCTAAAGGTTATAAGTTCGTAACGGACACTGATAGCGAAGTAATTTGTCATTTAATTAATGAAGAATTAAAAACCTCAGAGACTTTAGTTAAAGCCGTACAAAAAGCTGTTGTTCAGTTAGATGGTGCCTATGGCACAGTAGTAATGGATAACACCGATCCTGATAGATTAGTAGTTGCAAGGTCAGGCAGCCCGCTCGTTATTGGTTATGGTATTGGCGAGCACTTTGTTGCATCCGATCAATTAGCCTTGCTTCCTGTTACACGTCGTTTTGCTTTTCTAGAAGAAGGTGATGTTGCAGAAGTCACTCGTTCAGAAGTGAAGATATTTGATTGCAATGGTGCACCAGTAGAGCGTGAAATTACAGAATCAACGGTTAGCCATGATGTTGGTGATAAAGGAAATTACCGTCATTACATGCTCAAAGAAATTTATGAGCAGCCTATAGCAATACAGCGAACGTTAGAGAAACGTTTGGATGCTGGTAAGGTATTAGACAGTACTTTTGGTGAGGCAGCAGAAAAATTATTGCCTCATGTTGAGCACGTACAAATCATAGCCTGTGGTACTAGCTACCATGCAGGTATGGCTGCACGTTATTGGTTTGAAGAGTTTGCAGGTGTTTCATGTAATGTTGAAATTGCCTCAGAGTACCGCTATAGAAAATCATTTGTTCGTCCAAACAGTTTGTTAGTTACCATTTCTCAATCGGGTGAAACGGCCGATACCTTAGCGGCACTGCGTTTAGCGCAGCAACAAAACTATATGACCAGCTTGACCATTTGTAATGCACCGGGTTCATCGTTGGTACGTGAATCTGATATGGCTTATATGATGGAAGCCGGTGTTGAAATTGGTGTTGCATCAACTAAAGCATTTACTGTCCAGCTAGCTGGATTAATGATGTTGGCAACCGCTGTAGGTCATCACAAAGGTATGTCGGAAGAACTGGAAGCTGAGATTGTACAAGCCTTGCAAAGCTTGCCAACAAAAATTGAACAAGCCTTAGCGATGGATGCTGATATTGAATTGTTAGCTGAAGATTTTGCCGATAAACATCACAGTTTGTTTTTAGGTCGAGGTGATCAATACCCGATTGCGATGGAAGGTGCGCTTAAGTTAAAAGAGATTTCTTATATTCATGCCGAAGCTTATGCAGCGGGTGAATTGAAGCATGGACCATTAGCATTAATTGATGCTGATATGCCGGTTATTGTTGTTGCGCCGAATAATGAATTAGTTGAAAAGTTAAAATCGAATGTTGAAGAGGTACGTGCACGCGGTGGTTTGATGTATGTTTTTGCTGATAAAGCCGCGGCTTTTGTGAGTGATAAAACAATGAAGGTGCTGCATGTGCCGAGTTGTCATCGATTGTTAGCTCCGGTTGTTTATACTATTCCGCTGCAATTGCTGTCTTATCATGTTGCGATTATTAAGGGGACTGATGTTGATCAGCCTCGTAATTTGGCTAAGTCGGTTACGGTGGAGTAAGTATTTATAAGCTGGTGCCTAGAGACAGAGTTTTTTGAGTTTTAAGATCAACGGTTATCGGGAGATGGCCTGAGAGGTAGAGTCCAGAGTCTTGTTTATAAGCTTTTAGTTGTGATGGATTTATTCTGAGGGTTTGCTTTTCTTTTTTATGTTTTCAATCAAGACCGTCGGGGGTGGCCCGACATGCCAGTCACTTTTCTTTGCTTGTGCAAAGAAAAGTAACCAAAAGAAAGCACACAA
>CAXAHI010000052.1:0-16886 GCA_963968645.1 uncultured Gammaproteobacteria bacterium
GCTCTTTACGCATTGATTCAAGCGCTCTAACGCGGCCTTCATTGCGGGTGCGTCTAGCTTTTACGCCTTGGCGTATCCATTTTTCCTCTTCGGCTAAGCGTTTATCGAATAAAGCGTTTTGCGTTTCTTCTTCATGCAACGATTGTTCTTTTAGGCGCACAAATGATTGATAGGTGCCTGGCCAGCTAATGAGCTTGGCGCGATCAACTTCTATGATTCGGGTAGCAATTTTTTGTAGGAATTCTCTATCATGCGTAATAAAAACGACACTGCCGCGATAACCCCGAATGGTGTGCTCTAGCCATTCAATGGTGGCGATATCTAGATGGTTAGTCGGTTCGTCTAGTAACAGTAAGTCTGGTTGTGAAACTAATGCTTTACCTAAAGCTACACGTCGACGCCAGCCGCCAGAGAGTTGCGCTAAGGTTTTTTCGGCAGGTAAATTTAATTGGCTAATAATGGTTTCGGCTTGCTTTTCTATTTGCCAGCCACCACCGGCATCAATCTCTGCTTGTAGCTCTTCCATGCGCTGCATTTGCTTGTCATCGGCAGGGCTTTGAGTAGCTACTCGCTCGTATTCTTCAATGCGCTCAAACTGATCTTTTAGGCCTTCTTTAATAACATCAAAGACGGTTGTATCAATGGCTTCAGGTAGGGTTTGCTGTAATTGACTAACGCGCAAGTGACGCTGTCGATGAACGAGTCCTTTATCAGCTTCGATAGCGCCCGAAATAATATTAAGTAAGGTCGTTTTACCCGCGCCATTTCGACCCACTAAGCAGATTCGCTCTTTGGCTTCGATGGAGATGTTGGCATCTTTTAATAAGGGGTTATCACCAAATTCAATGGAGATATCTTCGAGGCGAATCAGTGACAAAGTGTTGACCTATAAATGGTTGGAAAAAGCGGCTTTAAAAAGCCCTGCAGAAATAACTGGCGGGATTATACGCGTTTATAGAAGAATTCTAGCGACTCTTTGCGAAATACCGGTAAATAGTTCATAGGCAATGGTTTCGGATAACTGAGCAATCTCGTTAGCGGCTAAGTTTTCGCCCCAAAGTTCGGCGCTATCGCCGGGTTCTACCTGAATCCCCTGACTCACAATGTCGCTAATGTCGACACTGATTGTATCCATTGATACATTGCCAGTTAATGGCGCTCGCTGACCATGAATGATCACGGGCGTGCCATTGGGTGCGTGACGGGGATAGCCATCACCATAACCAATGCCAATGGTAGCGATAACACTCTTGCGTTTAGCCTGCCAATTACCGTTATAGCCCACGGTTTCACCTGTTTCGATTGTCCTTATGGCTAATACAGGCGCGGCTAATGTCATAACTGGAAATAAAGATTGGCTAGCGGCGTTTGCTTCTTCAAGCGGGTCGGCACCATAAAGCATAATGCCAGGGCGAATATATTCAGCTGCCACAGGATAGTTGTCGAGCTGCGCTGATTGCCAATGCTGATAGTTTGCGGCAGTGTTATGGCGGAGTAGGGCGGCAGAGTTGGACAGTGACAGCTGATAGTCTGCTTTTCCGTCTCTTTGCGTTAATGCTCTTTTGAAACACTGCATTTGTAATTGCTTGCTGGATTCATCTTTGCGCTCAGCACTACTAAAATGCGACATTAAGGTTGTCGCTGGTGAGCATCTGTCGATATTCTCAAGCACTGTGTTAAGTGATTCTATCGATAGGCCAAGACGATGCATGCCGCTGTCGACTTTAAGCCAATAATCTAAATGAGGAGGTAGTGTTTCGAGATCTAAATTCTGATCGCTATGAATAACGACTGTCAGTTGATGCTTGGCGCAAAGTTGCAAGGTTTCGAGACTTAACGCTGGGCTCATAACGACAATCATTTGCTTAAAGCCGTTTTCACGCAGCATTAAGGCTTCATCAATTCTAGCGACAGCAAAGCCGTGAGCGACTGATGACAATGCTTTTGCTGTATCAATAACGCCATGGCCGTAGGCGTTAGCTTTAATGACTGCAATTAATTTTGCATGGGGTGCAATAGACTGCGCTATTAATGCATTGTGACGAAGTGCTGCAAGATTAATATAGGCGCTTACCGAAGACAGCTTCGCTGCTATCTTAGTTTTAATAGAGAGATTGTTGATGTCTTTATCCCTAACTTGATTCATAAAACGGCTTCTTGATTCATTATTCTTCTGCGCTAATAACGTGTACTAGGCGTATCGAGCGATAGTATTTTTGACCTGCTCTGCATAACTCTGCCCAAATATATTTAAGTGATTGAGCAAATGGTAGAGATTGTAAAGAGGGACGCGATCACGCCAGTTACTCTCCATGGGCCAAGCCTCATCGTAGGCTAAATAAAACTCATGAGGGAGACCGCCAAACATTAATGTCATGGCGATATCGGATTCTCGCCAACCATAATACACGGCAGGATCAATTAATGCAGGTTGTCCGTGTTCATCAACGAGTACATTTCCTGACCATAAATCGCCATGCAATAGGGAAGGTGGCTGGCTAGGAATGAGCTCTGGGAGTCTTTTACATATGGATTCAATATAAATAACCCATTGATGTTCAAGAAAACCATTATCTAAGGCCAGCTGAGCTTGGTGAATAAGGCGTTGCTCAGTAAAAAGGGCGTGTCCATCTTCATACCAGCCATTCATTTGAGGGCTTTCACCGCAGTAATTATGATGCTCTAAACCAAAGAGTGGTTTTTTGGGCGACATACTACTTTGGCTGGTTTTATCTTGATGATGATTGTTGCGGTGTAAATCTGCCAGTTGTGAGGCAAAGTTTCGCCAATAGTCAGAGGTTTGCTGCTTACTGGCAATGTGCTCTATTAATAGACAGTTATCGCTGACATGCAGAACCTCTGGAATACGCAGCGTTTTAGTCTGCGTCAGTAAATTTAAACCATAAGCTTCTTTGGCGTAAACATCATCATTAATAGCTGTCGAGATTTTGGCGACGATTTTATGTTGCTGCTGATTAGTCAGTAGGTAGATTTGGCTAATGGCATTACCGCCAATCATGCTGGTTTCAGTGATTTGCTCAAAACCATTCGCATTCAGCCAATTTTGGGTTGTTACGCCAACGGGAATCTGTAACTCATTCATCAAGCTGTCCATTAAATTGGCTGAATAGCGGGCTATACAGGCATCATAATATAGTCGTTTTTTTAAGTCTATTTAGGCTCTTGAAGCACTATCACATGGTTATCCTATCACGATATGTTAAGGCGAGGTTCAGGGATAAAGAGGGCTTATACCCTGCTAGCTACTAAAGCCAATCAATGTGGCATATACTCGAGCGATTAGCAGTTATATAACGGCTTAAAGCCGTTTTACCTAAATTTAGTTTGTGACCGTGAACTGAACTCACTTTGGATAAACTAGCGTTTTGGGCAGAAATAAAGAGGTAATTGAAAAATGGTATCGAAGCTCGGCGATAAGCTGGTGATTGCGATTTCTTCGCGTGCCATGTTTAAAATGGATGAAAGTCATCGTGTTTATGAGCAAGAGGGCCTAGCAGCCTATTCTCAGTATCAAATTGATCATGAAGATGAGCCTTTAGAGCCAGGTGATGCTTTTCCATTGGTGAAAAAATTATTAAGTATTAATGAGCGCCTAGAGGGTGAGTCGCGCGTCGAAATCATTCTACTGTCGCGTAATAGCGCCGATACAGGTTTGCGCGTATTTAACTCTATTGAGCATTACGGACTCTCTATTGCTCGTGCCGCTTTTTGCAGTGGTGAGAGTCCTTATCGCTATGTACAAGCGTTTGGTTGTCATTTATTTTTATCGACGGACGCCGAAGACGTGCGCTCGGCGCTAGATGCAGGTGTTGCCGCAGCGACATTTTTACCGGCGAGTAACGGCGGCGCTAATGTCGATAGCCTTAAACACGTTGATCAGTTGCGCTTTGCCTTTGATGGTGATGCGGTTCTATTTTCTGATGAGGCTGAGCAAGTCTATAAAGCTGACGGCCTAGAGGCATTTACAGCGACAGAGCGGGCGGCAGCTAAAGAGCCGTTGTCGGGTGGGCCGTTTAAATCTTTCCTTGCTGCCTTGCAAATGTTGCAAGCTGAGTTTCCTGGTGATGATTCGCCTATTCGAACTGCCTTAGTTACGGCTCGATCTGCACCTGCACATGAGAGGGTTATTCGAACTTTAAGGGCTTGGCATATTCGTATTGATGAATCGCTATTTTTAGGTGGCTTACCAAAAGTAGAGTTTTTACGCGCTTATGGCGCCGATGTATTCTTTGATGATCAACGTGGTCATTGTGATTTGGCAGCGGAGCATATTGCTACTGGGCATGTGCCCCACGGTGTTGCCAACAAGGTTTAGCCGATTAATTCAATAGCGTCATGAAAGTGGGGCGATGTAGAGCAAATACACAGTTTAATTAAGCGACAATGCTTTATTTCGGTCAGGGTTCATGTTTCTATTAGCTATATTGCATAAGGATTGCAAAGAAATAGTAGGTTGAATATCATTTGCATTGCATACCTTGGAGGTTTGCAAGAAAATCTTGCATAGCTAAGTCAATACTATGTTTGAAGTTCAACTATTTATATTTATATTTATATTTATGGTACAGCAGGTTTAGCGCGGTTCTTATAATGCGCTTGTCGCTTTTACGGTAATTAGTTAAACGCTAATTAATCTAAGATGTTGTTTGCGACAATAAAAAAATGAGACGGTGTCGATGGTTGTCAGTGTCCGGTGACAGGGAGTTTACGGCTTAAATGTTCAACTCGATTAACTGAACCAAACAACGAAAGCACCCATTATGAAATTACAACAATTACGTTACATCTGGGAAGTTGCTCATCACGACTTAAACGTCTCCGCTACCGCTCAAAGTTTATTCACTTCACAACCTGGTATCAGTAAACAAATTCGATTGCTAGAGGACGAGCTCGGGGTCGAGGTTTTTGCTCGAAGCGGAAAACACTTAACCCGTGTTACTCCTGCTGGCGAAGCCATATTAAAGACCGCCGGCGAAATTCTTCGTAAAGTAGAAACTATAAAACAAGCTGCGCAGGAATTCAGTGATGAAAAGCGCGGAAGTTTATCGATTGCAACCACGCATACTCAGGCACGATATGCATTGCCGCCATCAATAGAAACGTTTATTGATAAATACCCTGAAGTCTCGTTGCATATGCATCAAGGTACGCCAATGCAAATTTCAGAATTGGCTGCCGATGGTACGGTTGATTTTGCAATAGCGACCGAGGCATTGGAGCTTTTTAGTGATTTATTGATGATGCCTTGTTATCGATGGAATCGCTGCATTGTTGTCCCCAAGGATCATCCGTTAGCTAAAAAGGGTGAGTTAACACTCGAGGACGTTGCGAGCTACCCGATTGTGACTTATGTTTTCGGTTTTACAGGCCGCTCCAAATTAGATGATGCCTTTTTTGATCATGGTCTTTCTCCTAAGGTCGTGTTTACGGCTGCCGATGCTGATGTCATTAAAACCTATGTTCGATTAGGCTTAGGGATTGGCATTGTGGCTAAAATGGCCTTTGATGAAAAAACTGATTCTGATCTTGTTGCACTAGATGCCAGCCATTTATTCGCTTCTAGCGTCACAAAAATCGGCTTTAGACGCGGAACCTTCTTACGCGGTTACATGTATGATTTTATAAAGATGTTTGCGCCACATCTATCTAAAGAACTGGTTGAAAAAGCGTATTTATGCACCAGTAAAAATGAGTTAGAAGCACTGTTTGAAAATATAGAATTGCCTGTCTATTAATTACTGCCTATTAATTAAATACTTTGTACATAGAGACATGGACGGATTGCCAGTAGTTATGTAAATAGACACCCAAGATCTTTATAGATAATTGCAATAAAATAATGACCGTCTTAAAATAGATTAACTAAAGGTTCAAATAGAATAACTAACGGCTAGGCTCCCAAAGAGTATAGCCGTTAGTGATAATACAATAATGATAATGTAGAGGTAGAAGTGGAAATAGCGTGTTTAGATTTAGAAGGGGTATTGGTTCCAGAGATCTGGATCGATTTTGCTAACCGAACAGGTATCGAAGAATTAAAAGCAACAACTCGGGATATTCCTGATTATGATGTGTTGATGACTCAGCGACTGAGATTATTAAAAGAAAACGGTTTAAAGCTGCAGGATATTCAAGCTGTTATTGCTGATATGTCTCCTTTAGAAGGCGCTGTTGATTTTATTGATTGGCTACGCGAGCGTTTTCAAGTGGTTATTTTATCCGATACTTTTTATGAGTTTTCAGCGCCATTAATGAAGCAGTTGGGCTATCCAACGTTGTTTTGTCATAAGTTAGAGGCTGACGCAGAGGGCAATGTCGTTGATTACCATATTCGTCAGAAAGACCCAAAAAAGAAATCGGTAATGGCTTTTCATGATTTACAGTATCGTATTATTGCTGCTGGTGATTCGTATAACGATACAACGATGCTTGCAGAAGCTGAAGTGGGTATTCTTTTTCATGCACCACAGAATGTGAAAGATGAGTTTCCACAATTTCAGTCAGTTGATACGTTCTCGGATTTAAAGCAGGCGTTTATTGATGCGAGTGTGCGTAATTTAACGATGGATTAGTTTTTAATAGACAGTCTTAATAGTGAATGCGTTAGTCAGGTTTACTGGCTAGCGCATTTCACTAAGTGCTTCTAAAATATTTCGAATTTTCTGCAAGCTTTCTTCGTATTCTAGTTCGGCTTTTGAATCGGCCACTATCCCGCCACCGCCCCAGCATTTTATTGTTCCTTCTTCTCCGTCACGGTTAACGTAACCAGCACCAGTAATTTCTTTTGACAGTAATAAACTTCGAATAAGAATATTTGAGTCCATATTGCCGTCGTTATCGATATAAACCACCGAGCCGCAATAAATTGTACGAGAAAAACTTTCTAATTCGTCAATAATTTCCATGGCGCGTTTTTTCGGTGCGCCAGTAACTGAGCCGCCCGGCAGGCTACTTTTAAGCAATGCTAACGATGCGCTAACACTCGCCTGAGGAAGCTCTGCTGTAACAGTGCTTACGAGATGGTGGACATTAGGATGTGATTCGACTTCAAAAAGCTTAGGGACCTTAATGGATCCTTGCTTACAGCACTTGCCTAAATCATTGCGCATAAGATCCACAATCATTAAGTTTTCGGCTCTATCTTTTTCTGAGCTGCTGAGTTCTGCAATTAATGCTTTGTCTTCTGCTGCTGTTGCGCCACGCTTGCGCGTGCCTTTAATTGGCTGCGTTTGAACCTGTAGATCTTCTATTTGAATAAATCGCTCAGGAGATAAACTCATTAAACATGCTTGATCTGCTTCAAAGTAAGCAGCAAAAGGGGTAGGTGATATTTTGCGAAGCTTCTTATAAGCTTGCCAGCTATCGCCTTTATATTGAGCACTCATTTGTTGAGCAATATTAACTTGGTAGCAATCACCTTGCTCAATGTAATTCATGGCGCTATCAAACAGCTTTGCATAGTTTTCTGTCTTAGCACTAGATTGCCAATGTGATGTTAATGTGAAGGGTTTTTCTTCTACAGTTTGTTTGTTTGTTATTAAGCCAAGTAGCTCGGCAGTTAGGGATTCGTCTTGTTTTGGATCGGCTAATAGCCAAGCTTGCTGCTCTTGATGATCTTGTACGATGGCCCATTGATAAACGCCTACAATAAGTAGTGGCCATTGAGCGTCGTTATTCGTTTCTAAGCCATTAAGCTGCATGCCGAGGTCGTAACTAAAAACGCCGATAGCTCCAGATACAAACGGAGCCCTTGGATGATTTGCCCCAGGTGTTGTATAGGTTGAAATATCATTGTCAATTTGAGTGAACAACGATTCATTTGAAGTGAACAACGATTCATTTGAAGTGTTTGCCTTGGTGCTAATAAGGCTAGCCGGTGCGGCAGAAATAATATCAAAACGTCCGGCTGAGGCTGGAGCGTTACTATCTAGCAACACAGGGTAGGGAAGATGACGCACACGCTCAAAATAGCCACAGCTATCCTGATGGTAAGGAATATCGATTATATTTGCGCAAGGCTTTGTATTCATAAAATTATGTTACGAGTGGCGCTATTATCTTGTGCAGCAAGTGATCGGCGATAATACCTGAATAATCTGCATGATGCTGGTTTTATACGCTATCAATTTTACATTGTATTTAGATCACTTAATTGACATAAGTTATTAATTAAAATAAGGTTATTGGCTTTTCTTGTTAATCAATTTAGCGATTATATACATTCAAATATTGGCCTAGGGAAAATTTAAAAGTCGTTAGAGCAAGGTGGATAGTCTTACTCTATGTGGCTATCCAATAAACCTAAATAAAGCTTTATTTAGCGCTGTCTTTCAAAGAATGTTTTTAATTGTCATACTTGGACGTCGTGCAAAGATGTTTGAGCGTTATCATCAAGACTAAGCAGCTTATGTCGAGCTACAGCAGATGAATATTTCGCAACAGTCATCTCGGCTTATTACTTCTGTAATGGGATACATACTGCCATATAATGATTACGCTTCGAGTGATAAAGTGGATTAGAGCGTCGCTTAACTTTAACTACAACTTTAGCATCGAAAAAAGTAGTTAGTTAATTATTAGTTAATAAATTCATCAGTTAAAAAACCAGCAATGAATGTGTTCGTTTAAACAAGCATTAAAACGGAAACGATTATGACCGCGAGCCCGATAAAACCCTCGTTAAAAAACCCTTTCGATTCCTCTAAGGAGCTTGAGTTTACCGTACCCGGTCAAGCAAGTTATGAGCCCGGCTTATATGAAGAAAAATTAAAAGAAGGCTTTGCATTAATGCAGCGGCCATTTACGGCAGCGGGTGATGTAAATAGACAAAAGCAACATTTAAAAAATCGAATGACAGTTTGGGAGCGCATTAGTGTTTTAACCGATGTGCCGCCTACCATTTTGTTTCAGAACTGGGGTGAAAATCTCGATGGCGCATCTTTGGTAACGGCTATCGTTTCTATCGATGGTCGTGATGTCGCATTATATGGACATGACTTTACTATTCGTGCGGGTTCAATGGATGCAACTAACGGAAAAAAGCTGGCGCGACTATTTGAGCTTGCGGGTAAGCGAAAAATTCCATTAGTGGGTTTAAATGATAGTGCTGGCGCTTATGTTCCTGCGGGCGTAGGCGGCCTTGATGGCTATGCCGAAGCCTTTACCGCACTGCGTAAAATTAATGGTGTCGTACCTTCTATCATGTGTATGTTTGGCTTTAATGCTGGTGGCGGTTCTTATTTACCGCGTCAGGGATCTTTTATGATTCAACCCAAAGATAGTTTTTTTGGGTTAACAGGACCGGGTGTTGTTAAATCCGTACTTGGCGAAGATGTAACGCCCGATGAACTCGGTGGTCCAGGTGTTCATAGTCAGTCAGGTGTCGCTGATTTTGTGGTTGATGATGAAGTAGCTGCGCTGTTAAAAGTGCGCGAGCTGCTCAAATATATTCCTGACAATAATAATCAGGCAGCACCTTTTCAGCCGACGTCAGATCCTATATCGCGTAAGACATGGGACGTTGATATATTATTGAAAAAAACTTTTAATTCGCCCACTGGAATGAACACCCCTTTTGATATTGGTATTGTTATTCAACAGCTTTGTGATCATGGCGATTTTCTTGAAGTTCAAGAATTGCGTGCCAGAAATACCATAACGGCCTTAGGTCGATTGAGTGGCCATGTTGTTGGCTTTGTAGCAAATAATAGTGCTGTAGCATCGGGGCAAATTGATATTGCAGCGGCTTATAAGAATGCACGCTTTATTCGCTTCTGTAATTTATACAATATACCCGTTATCTTTATGGAAGATACTACGGGCTTTTTGCCAGGAAAAGAGCAAGAGCAGGGCGGTATTGTGCAAGCAGGTCGAGCGATGCTCGATGCAATTATTGATTTACGTACACCGCGTTTTTTACTGATTATTCGCAATGCATTTGGTGGCGCTTATGCTTCGTTTAACAATTACCCTACGGGTGCAGATTTTGTAATAGCGTTACCTACCACACGTGCTGCGGTTATGGGTCCTGCTGGAATAAATTTTGTTTATAAAGATGAAGTCAAAGCGATTCAACAATCGACTCAAGGTCGAATGGCTCAGCAGACAAAACAACTAGAAGCTTCAGGCATGCCTAATGCTGAAGCGATTATTGAATCTAAACGCTTGATTGATCTTTGGGTTAAAGAGCAAGAAGCTTTGCTTTCTCAGCGCTATGAGGATGAACTGCTTAATCCTAAAGAGGCTTTGAGCTTAGGTTCAATTTCACAAATTGTTATGCCGGCAGATTTACGCCAAGTACTGGGTGAGAATATGGAGTTTCATTTACGTCATTATACGGCTGAGCCCATGCAGGGACCACAGCGAGAATTTCATTAGTCTTTTCACGATGAGTAAATTATTAATAGATGGTATTGATCATATTGTTCATACCTTTTTTATAAATAGTTACTGTAATTACGATATTGATATTTTTAGAGGGTGTGTGTGAGTACTGTTAATAATTATTTAAATAACTCATTGATTCATAGTGATCGAAGACTCGCAAATATGCCTTCAGAGTGGGTGCGAAGCTTTAGCTGTTCTGATATTCGTCCTTTGATTATTTGTCGCGGCCCTATCCGTAAAGAGGTGATGGACGTTTTTACTGAGATGGGAATCAGTGGTTACGGCATTCTATTGTCAGAAAAAGATTCGATTGTTTATCCTAATGCGCTTTCTCCAGAATTACGCTCTTTAACTGACCCTCATCGTATTCATCGTGTACCTGATTATTCGGGCGCAACTAAAGAAGAGCGATTAGAGCGTATAGAGCAAATCATTAATATTGCTAAGCAAAATAACTATAACGCCATTTTTGCTGGCTACGGTTTTATGGCCGAAGATGAAGATATGGTTGCGGCGGTTGAACGCGCAGGTCTTAATTTTATTGGCCCTTGTGCGCGAACTGTTCACTCTGCGGGCTTAAAAGATGAGGCCAAGCGAACGGCATTAAAAGTGGGCGTAAGTGTGACGCCAGGCATTGATAATGCAACGACGCTTGTTTTATTGTCTAAATATCCTGACATTGCTAGTTTAGCCTCGCTGGTTAAAACGAAGAATTTAAACGTTAATAAAAGTGTTTTTGCCAACACTGAATTGTCACTATCAGATGTTGCCGAGGTTGTTTTAGCCGCCAGTTATGATGCAGGCATTGATCTTTATTCTATTGATGAGTTACAGATACAAATAGAAAAATCTGTTATTGGGATGTATAAGCGTTATCCCGATAATCGCATTCGTTTAAAGGCAATAGGCGGCGGTGGCGGTAAAGGACAGCGTATTTTATCGGCACCTTCTTTTTATCAAGGTTCAAAAGAACAGCAAATATTCACTGCCGCGAGTAAGTCACCTGCCTTGGTGTTAGAAATACTGAATGAAGTTAAGACTACAGGTATTGGTGATAATAAAAATATTTTACTCGAATTAAATATTGAATCTACTCGTCATCAAGAGATTCAAGTTATTGGTAATGGCGATTGGTGTGTCTCTTTAGGCGCACGAGATTGCTCATTACAAATGCATGAGCAAAAGCTACTAGAGCTTTCGACTACGCATGAATCAATAGCGCGCTCGATTACTTGTGCCAAGAAGGCATTAGCAGGCGGGCATGGGAGTAAGGCCGCATTAGACACCTTAGAGGCTGACCTCAAGACCTTGGATGCTATGGAGTTGGAGGCTACAACATTTGGACAGGCAGTAGAGCTTGATTCAGTTTCAACCTTTGAATGCATTGTTGATGGTGATAATCATTTCTTTATGGAAATGAATACACGTATTCAGGTTGAGCATAGAGTAACTGAGTTATGTTATAGCCTTAAATTTACTAATCCTGATAATAAAGATGAAGTATTTATAGTTACCTCTTTAGTTGAGGCTATGGTGCTGTTATCTAAGCATGGAAGCCGATTACCAAAGCCCGAGCGCATTGTTAGAAAAAACGCTTCTCTTGAGGCGCGTCTTAATGCTACGAACGACGCACTTCAACCTCATGCAGGCGGTTTGATTGGTTCATGGTCAGAACCTTTAGATGATGAAATTCGCGATGACCAAGGTATCTCATTACACAATCCAGATACGAATGTGTTTATGAAGTATCACTTAGCCGGCGCTTACGATAGTAATATTGCTTTACTACTGACGCATGGAGAAGATCGGCTTGATAGCTTTGAGCGTTTAGCTGAAATTCTTCGCTGTACGGACTTAGCGGGCGAAGACCTTTGTACTAATCTTCAATTTCATTACGGTTTGACGAATTGGTTTATTGGTAATAATGTTCAGGCGAGGCCAACGACTAAATTTATTGTTCCGTATATCACGGCTGTTGGCTTACTGAAAAAAGAAGCGAGTAATATCGATTTAACATATGCCTATCAAGTTATTCGCGCGTCTTATCTAGATACGCCAGATGCCGATACAGATTTGCTCGCGTGTAAAGCCCATGTTATTGATCGAAAACAGTCGCTTTTATTAAGACCGTTAAATAAGCTTCTTAATAACCCTCATGCTTTATCGGGCTGGCTAAGTATTCACAGCGATGACTGTGCCATTAGCGAAAATACCAATCAAGCGGCTGTTCAATGGCATTGCAATCCTCTTTTTCTTCTTGATGATCTATACCATTATTTAAATATGGATTATCGCGAGGGCAGGCCAGCCCAAGATGTTATTTGGGATCATGATTATAAGATTTTGGTTGATGCATTGCAGTTTTATCAGACCTTAGACAACCTCATTTCTGGCGATAGCTTTGCTAATCTTTGCTTAGTCTTGGATCAGCCCTGCGCGCCAGACAGTATTCAACTTGATAACAGCGCAATTGATTCAGAGCAGTGGCTGTCTATTCAGTCTGCTCATCAAGGTTATCAGGCCGGCTTATCTATTTTAGCGATTCTTCCTTATTTAGCCGCTAAAACTGATTTTTATGACTTATCAATTAATGATGATCTGAGTATTCATATTCCAGATCTACTCTTTGATGAGAACTTGCAAAAAGCTATGCAAAAAGAGCTAGTGCCTCCGTTAGCTGCTAAGTCTGACGAGATTTTAGCGGCCTCTGGTGGCATGTTTTATTCTCGAGAAACGCCAACGGCCCATTGCTTTGTTAGTGAAGGTGATCACTTTGAGAAAGGTGATGATTTATACATTGTCGAAGTAATGAAAATGTTTAATAAAGTCACTGCAACCTTTGCGGGAACAGTTGATCAAATCTTGGTTGCTGATGATGGCGTTATTATAAGTAAGGGCCAGCCATTATTTAAGGTGACGCCTGATGAGCATGTAATTATTGAATCACCAGAAACTCTCGCGAACCGTAAGCGAGCTAGCACCAATGCATTCGTTAATATAATTAACCAAACATAATCAGTTTTGATTTAAATACATTAAACACAGATGCGCCTTATATATATGCATCTTTTTTTACATATCGTAATAAGGGTAGATTAATAGCATGGCAGAGTTTAGTCCTACTAAGAAAACGATTGAGCAGTGGCGTGAGCTAGCTAACAAGCAACTGAATCGCTCCAATAGAACGCTCGATGATTTGGTTACCAAAACGCCCGAAGGCATAGACCTCAATCCACTCTATACCGCTGAGGATACTGATAACCTCGAGTTTAAAGATTCCTTACCTGGTTTTGAGCCCTTTATTAGAGGCCCACAAGCCACCATGTATGCCGGTAGACCATGGACAATCCGTCAATATGCTGGGTTTTCAACAGCAGAAGAGTCCAATGCCTTCTACCGTAAAGCCTTAGCTGCAGGCGCTCAAGGCGTTTCAGTTGCCTTTGACCTCGCCACCCATCGAGGCTATGACTCTGACCACCCACGTGTCAGTGGTGATGTCGGCAAGGCCGGTGTGGCTATTGATTCTGTCGAAGATATGAAAGTGTTATTTGATGGTATTCCATTAGGTAAAGTTTCGGTATCAATGACCATGAATGGAGCTGTGTTACCCGTACTCGCCGGTTATATTGTTGCGGCAGAAGAGCAGGGTGTTTCACAAAGTGAGCTTAGCGGCACCATACAGAATGATGTGCTTAAAGAGTTTATGGTACGGAATACTTATATTTATCCGCCCACGCCCTCTATGCGAATTATCGGTGACATTATTGCCTACGCCTCTGAGCATATGCCTAAGTACAACACCATTTCTATTTCTGGTTATCATATTCAAGAAGCCGGTGCCGATGCGGCTCTTGAGTTAGCCTATACATTAGCTGATGGCAAAGAATATATTCGTACCGCTATAGCAGCAGGTTTAGATATCGATGCATTTGCTGGCCGACTCTCCTTTTTTTGGGGTATTGGTATGAACTTTTATATGGAAATTGCCAAGCTTCGCGCGGCACGCTTGCTCTGGTCAAAAATCGTTAGTGAATTTAATCCTAAAAATGAACGCTCAAAAATGTTACGTACCCACAGCCAAACGTCAGGTTGGTCTCTAACCGAGCAAGATCCTTACAATAACGTTGTCCGTACCACCATAGAAGCTATGGCCGCTGTATTTGGCGGCACTCAATCACTTCACACTAACGCCTTAGATGAGGCGATATCTTTACCGACTGAATTCTCAGCACGTATCGCTAGAAACACTCAGCTTATTATTCAAGAAGAGACTGGCATTACTAATGTAGTCGACCCATGGGGTGGCTCCTATATGATGGAATCTCTAACGCAGCAAATGGCGGATCGCGCTTGGGAGTTAATTGAAGAAGTTGAAGCGCAAGGCGGCATGGCTAAGGCTATTGAGACAGGTATGCCTAAGTTACGCATAGAAGAAGCCGCAGCGCGAAAACAAGCGCGAATAGATAAAGGTGAAGATGTTATTGTTGGTGTTAACAAATACACGCTATCTGAAGAAGAAGAAAGCCGAGAAGATAATGTTGACGTTTTAGATATCGATAATGATGCAGTAAAGGCTTCGCAAATTAAACGACTTGCAGATGTACGATCTAAGCGCGATGATGAAGCTGTAGAGCAAGCGTTAGAAGCCATTTACCAAAGCAGTACTTCAGGCAAAGGTAATCTGCTAGCGCTTTGCATTGAAGCCACGCGCTTAAGAGCCACTGTTGGGGAGATATCCTACGCTATGGAACGAGATTACGGTCGATTTAATGCGCAATCACAAACGGTTTCTGGCGTTTATGGCAGTGCTTATCAAGATGACGAAGGCTGGCAAGCTATTACAGCCGATATCGAAACATTTGTGGGGCAGCATGGTCGCCGTCCTCGTATGCTGGTCTGTAAGATGGGCCAAGATGGGCATGATCGTGGTGCCAAGGTTATCGCAACCGCTTTTGCCGATGTAGGTTTCGATATTGATTTATCACCCATGTTTTCAACGCCCGAAGAAGTTGCAAAGCAAGCCGTAGAAAATGATGTACACGTTGTTGGCGTTTCATCGCAGGCGGCTGGTCATAAAACCTTAGTGCCACAGTTAATTGCAGCATTGAAAGAAGAGGGTGCTGACGATATTATTGTTGTCGCTGGCGGTGTAATTCCTAAGCAGGACTATGCATTTTTAGAAGAGTTAGGCGTAAAAGGTATTTTTGGTCCGGGTACAAAAATTCCACTCGCGGCTAGAGATGTGCTTACCGCTATAAATTCTGCCGTTAATAACTAGTAGACTTGAATGGTAGCTCGAGTAGTTGCTTAAGTAATAGCTTGAGTAACAGCATAAAAAACAGCTTGAATCTTAATTTAAAAATGAAAGTAGGCGTTTGATTTTATTGTGACAGCAATCAGTATTTTATCTAAAGATATACTCGCCGGTAATCGACGAGCGTTGGCTAAGGCGATTACTTTAATCGAAAGCCATCATCCTGATCACATTGATCGTGGGCAGCAATTGCTTGACGAGCTGCTGCCGCATACGGGTAATAGTATTCGTATTGGTATAAGCGGTATTCCTGGCGTCGGTAAATCCACCTTTATAGAAGCATTTGGGCTGTACCTTATAAAGCAGGGTAAGCGCGTTGCTGTGTTAGCGGTTGATCCTAGCTCTCCTCTTGCAGGCGGCAGTATTCTTGGCGATAAAACGCGGATGGAATATTTATCACGCGAAAAAAATGCATTTATCCGTCCTTCACCTACTTCAGGTTCACTGGGAGGCGTTGCACATAAAACAAGAGAGACCATGTTGTTAGCTGAGGCGGCTGGCTATGATGTAGTCTTAGTCGAAACCGTAGGTGTGGGTCAATCTGAATATGAAGTGGCTGGCATGGTTGATTTTTTTAGCGTGCTAATGCTGCCTAACGCTGGAGATGAGTTGCAGGGCATTAAGAAAGGTATATTGGAACTTGCCGATGCCTTATTGGTCAATAAGTCTGATGGAGAGAGTGTTCAGCTTGCTAAAATGACTAAGCAGCATTATGAAAATGCCTTTCATCTACTGCGGCAAACTAGCTTTTGGACGCCTCAGGTTCTACCTATATCGGCTTTAGAAAATGACAATATCGATACCGTTTGGGGCATGATTATTGATTATGTCTTGCAGTCGAAGGAACGAGGTAGCTTTACTAAAAAACGCGCCCGACAGAATCGTAATTGGCTAGATAAGCTCGTGCATCAGATGCTTGAACAGGTATTAATGAAAAATCCTGAGGCGCAAGCGCTTTGGCCAAAATTAGAACGTGAAGTTGTTAACGGAAAAGTTACGCCATTCTTCGCGGCTAAAGCAATTATTGATACACTTTAATTCGCGTACGTTAATATTCATTTATCCAGACACACAGTGATTCTATTTATGAGTTCAGCTAGGTGTTTCTTCCTATTATTAAAGCCACTATTTAAGTCGCTATTTAAGCCAGTATTTAAGCCAGTAT
>CAXAHI010000053.1:0-16148 GCA_963968645.1 uncultured Gammaproteobacteria bacterium
TATTTAAGCCAGTATTTAAGCCAGTATATATTTCTAGCATCGTCTCTAACTCTATTCTTTTTTTAAATTCACTTCGGTCAAAATTAATGACTTGGTTTATTCTACGTATGGTCGCAGGGCGGCTTTTAAAAGCATTTTCATTTTCAGTATTGCTTGTGAGTAGCTATAGCTCGGCCATTGGCATTTCTGAGTTAACGGTAAGCAGTGCCGTTGGTGAACGTTTTTATGGATTGATTACGGTAACCGGCGCTAATAATGTTTCAAGCAACGACATGCTTGTAAGTTTAGCCCCTCGCTCTGTTTATCGCGCTATGGGCGTTGAGTGGGAATACTTTCATACTCGGCTCATTTTTGATGTCATTACCGATGAGCAGAATCAACACACAATACGCGTTGTCAGTACCGATGCGGTATTTGAACCCTATCTTGATTTTGTAGTGTCTCTTCGTTCACCAGCAGGATCCATTTCAAAACAATTAACGGTTCTTTTAGAAATGCCAGCCGTTCTTGTTCAGCCTTTTGTCAATTCAAAAGTCATCTCAAAAGCCAGTTCAAAAGTCAGCTCAAAAGTGATTAAGCCGATTAAGACAGCTAAACCAAAAAAGAAATTAAACAAAATCCAACGAACGTCAACAATTAATCAGGAAGTAAAAGCGAAGAACTCTCCTGACTTAGAAGTTAAAGAGCCATTACCATCAGTTTCTTCTGTTCAAAGCGCTAAAGATAAAGCAGAAGCAGAAGCTGTTGAGTATAAAGAAACTCAAGCATTGCAGAACCAAGGAGGGGCAGTTGAAACGCTTAGTACTGATGCAAGTGGCTATCAACATCAAACTAAAGACCGTCCATTTGAGGATCGTCAGCCTGCCGACAAGACCGACCAGCAAGCAGTTAATAACGATAAGCTTACGGTGGATAGCTGGTCCCATAAAACTCGCTCTGGTGATAGCCTTTGGGCGGTCGCTAGACGGGTTCATGCGCAGAAGGGCGGTAATATAAAGCCCATTGTAGATGCGCTTTATCAAAATAACCCTCATGCTTTTATAAAAAATGATGCAGACCGTTTAAAAGTTAATGCCCGTTTAGCTATTTCTGCAGCGCAAATAAACGCTGTTATTGCTGCAAATAAGTTATCCGATAACGCTTCAGAAATTGAACCACTTGATTCTCCGACAATTAATATTCAGCCTGTCGATACAACATTAGCTAACGAGGAGGGCGTGTTATCACTGGTTACAATCGATGATAAAACTGCACCCGTAGCGTCAGAGACGGTTGAGTTAAGTGAGCGCTCAGAAGAGCTGTCTAACGATTTTGACAAGGGATTGACTGGCAGTAAAGAGCGAGAGCTGAATGTTGAAGCGCGTATGGACAATCTGTATTTGCAATACGAAGCTTTATCGGCAAAAACGGAACAATTGAAAGCTTTAGAAGCATCCCTTAATCGGAGTATTGCCGATAAATCACAACTGAATCTAGCACTTGACGAGCCTTTAACTTTGGCTAGTAAGGCGGCGAATGAAAACGTTAGACCTCTAGCAAACGACGCGACGGATAATCAGCACTTGCTCTTTGTGATACTTGCTGCAGGGTCTTTATTGTTGCTTCTCGTATTATTATTAAAGCGCGGGCAGACCCGACGTCGAGCGATAGATGTTGATAATTGGTCACTAGAAGCTGAGTCGATGAATAGTCTCAAATCAGAAGGTCTGGCCAATATGGATCAACAGATAGACGATGATTGTTTAGCCATTGATACTCCTGATGATTCAAGCGCCTTAGACATACCGTTAAGTAGTGATTCGGAAATTGATAATGAAGCTTCTAATGAGTCATTAATAGACAATGACATTATTGATGCTGGTACCGCTATAGACGCTAACATAGACACTAACATAGCCATTAACTCAGACGCCACAACTGATCCTTTACCAATACCGGCTGAAGGAGCTGTAGAGTTAGAGGCGTCTGTTTATATCGCTTATGAGCGCTATGATGAGGCTGAAGATCTTCTCGAGCAAGCCTTAGAGATCGATTCGGATAACCAGGCGCTGCAAATGCAGCTGTTAGAGGTTTATGCCGCGAAGGGTAAGGTGAGGCACTTTGACTTACTTGCCAATCAAATAAATGACGATGATAACGATAGAATTACAATTAAAATCAATTACTTAAAGTCTAAAATCTAAGTAACTTATTAGGCGCATCTAGCGTCCCGCCAGTGTACTTAAGCAGCTCTTCTTTGTGCATTCAGATAAACACTCAAGCAAGATAATAAATCTAACACTTTAGCTATATCTTCACCGCTCGCAAATTACGTCACAAATTGTGTTTTTTATCGCAGCATAACTTTTTCGTCAGTCTATACTTTTATAGATCAAGAAATCCATAAAAAGCAGTCTGTTTCGAAGTTTGGCATAAAAAATAATAAAGGTGTTTTCACTTTAGTAATGCAAAAATTAGATTTAATTAAACTTTACAGCAATAAGCGTGCACTGGTCGTCGATGAGTTTCCCGATATGCGGGCTTCCATTCGTCGGATGTTACGTAGCTTTGGTGTAGAGACGGTTGACGTAGCTAATGATGGCGGTGATGCCATGGCTCGTTGTCGAGAGAATCAATATGACATAATTATTTGCGATTACAGCCTAGGTAAAGGAAAAAACGGTCAACAGATTCTTGAAGAGCTCCGTTTCACTCAGTCTCTAAATCACCAAGCCATTTATATTCTTGTTACCGCAGAAGTCACAAGATCGATGGTGTTTGGTGCTCTGGAATATAAGCCAGATGATTATTTAATTAAGCCCTTTAATCCTCTTCTCCTTCAGGCTCGGCTTGATAACCTGATGCTAGAAAAACAGTTTTTCTCTAATGTTTATGAAGCTTTAGATGAGAGCGATTATGAAGCCGCGGCAGAGCATGCAGAGGTTCTGGTTAATCGTGATCGACGCTATCGTGTGGCGGCACAGAAATTACAGGGTCAGGCACTTTTGCAGTCCGCACAATTTGATAAAGCTCATAAGCTTTATCATGATGTTATGGAGCATCGTCGCCAAGAGTGGGCATGCATTGGCTGTGCTCGAGCATTAATAGGCTTACAAAAGTGGACCTCTGCTATTCATGTGCTCTCTGAATTGATTGATCACGGCACTGAAAGCCTGCAAGTATTTGACTGTCTTGCCGAGGCCGAGCTTGCTCTTGGTCGAAATGGAGTCGCTCAGGCTATTTTAGAGCGAGCAACGGTTTCTTCGCCGTATGGCATTTTAAGACAAATTAACTTAGCCGAGGTTGCCTCAGCGAATAATGATTACTTAGCCGCAGAAAAAGCCTACAGGCGAGTGATTAAACTGGGAGTGAACTCTTGTCACGATTCACATGAACATTCTTTAGGTTTAGTGCGCTGCTTACTAGATAAAGAAAAGCAGCAGGTATCGGGTAATAGCGATACGTTTAAGGAGTGTTACACCGTTTGTCATCGAATTAAAAAGAAGTATGGCAACGAAGCGCAAGTTATTCTGCAGGCTGACCTTATAGAGGCGAAGACCTTAGCCCAGCAAGGTGAGATTGATATGGCCATGGAATATGCGCAAAAATTATTTGCTAAATACCGTGAAGAAGAAAATATCTTGCCGGGCTTAGGGCTTGATATGGCAGCGGCTCTTTTAGCTATTGATAAGCCGAATCAGGGTCGTGAAGTGCTAGAAGATTTAGCTGAACGGTTTGCCGAAGATAATTTATTACTTGCAAAGATTGATGCTATGGCAGATCAACCCATAAGTACAAAGGCGAAAGAGAATGCCAGTAAAATTAACGCCGAAGGTAAGGTGTTATTTGAGACTGATAACTTTGATGAGGCAGTTGCTCATTTTCGCATGGCCGTTAACCATTACCCCAATAATGTCGAGCTGAAGTTGAATTTATTGTTAGCCATTATGCAATGCGTTAATACCACTAATGCGGGTGCCGCCGAGAGTCTCGAAATGGTTGATGAAGCAGCATCGTTAATCGCCTCTTTAGAGTCGCTACCCTCGGTACATAAAGCTTATCAACGTTATCAATCATTGGCCTCCGAAATGCAGCAGCTTCAGGATGCGGCATAGCTGCTCATGCTGGTTAAGGATTAAGGCTAATGTTTACAATCTCGTCTTAAGATTTACATTGTCCCTTTATTATATTCACTTTTAACCTTTAATTTATCGCCCGATAGTAATATTCTGCCTTCAGTTTCTGGCGCGTATTTCATTCTGCTCGCCTGTATGTTTTTATTGCTATAAATAAAAGGAGAATATCATGGCTAAGATTGTAAAAGGCTTATTAGGCTTTATTGGTTTGCTGGTAGTTATTGCTGTTATTGCGGTTGTTGTAGTGGCTAATAATCTGGGCAGCATTATAAAGAGCGGGATTAATGATCATGGCGCCTCTGTCGTGGGTGTTCCTGTATCCGTTTCGGATGTTGCTATTCATTTTCTTGATGGAAGTGCGTCGATTAGCGATTTACATATTGGTAACCCTGAGGGCTTTAGTGAGAACAATGCCTTTGAGCTTAAGCGTATTGATGTTGAGTTAGACTTAATGTCTTTAATTAAGCCCGTTGTTATTATTAAGCGCATAGCGATTGATGGCGCGCAGGTCTTTGCTGAGCAGGTGGGTACAACAACTAACTTGCAAGTAATTAAAGATAAGATGGCTTCGGGAGCTTCTACTGAATCCGAAGCGTCTGAAGCGGCGAGTGCTGAATCGGATGCGTCTTCATCGGCCCCCAATATAGCGATTGCTTTGTTTGAATTCACAGACGCAAAGGCCGTTGTTAAATCTCAGCAGTTTGGTGAAGATTCGCTAGATGTGCCGAATATAGTTTTGCAAGAAATAGGTACGCCAGAAGAGGGCGTCACTATTGAATCTGCCGCGCAATCTGTGATGCAGCCACTAATGAAAAAAGTGATTGCAGAGATACAAAAGCAGGTGATTGATGAGCAGGTTGATAAAGCGCTCAAAAAGGCTTTAGGCGATAAAGCCGGCCAATATAAAGAAGCGTTAAAAGGTTTGTTTAATCGATAGTTAAAATACGGCTGGCGCTAAAGCTGTGATCAGTAATATAGCTGGCTATAAAGCTATCGAGTGTCGATTGTTGAGCACTGGCTTGGGTTAACCATAGCTGGTGTTCAATTTTAGCTGAGGCCGCATGACGCGAATCTTTATTAGTGACCGACAGATTCAGTAAGCTGTGGACACGTTCAGCAATAGCTGCACCTGAGTCTATCCATTGCCAATTGGGTTTAATGGCTTTGAAGTACTCGCTGATAAGTGGGAAGTGTGTGCAGCCCATTACCACGGTGTCAATATTTTCGCCGCCTACTTGTTCTGTTAGCTGCTCTACAACGTTCAATAAATATTCGCTATCGATTGCCTGCCCATGAATATGGGCCTCTATATGCTTAACGAGCTGACTACTGCCGAGACGAATCACTTGGTGATTGGCCGCATGCTCGTTAATCAGTTGCTGGGTATAATTTCGGTTAACGGTGCCAGGCGTAGCTAATAAAGCAATAGTTTGACTTTTACTGACTTTGGCAGCGCTTTTAATGGCAGGCACAACGCCAACAACCGGTATTGAAAGCTGTGTTCGTAGGCTTGGGAGTATCGCGGTACTTGCTGTATTACAGGCAATGACCACAATGTTTGGCTGTAATTGCTCGCAGGCTGATAACAAAACGCGACTGGCTCTATTAATTAATTCCTCGGTGGTTTTTTCACCGTAAGGGAATGCCGCATTATCTGAAAGGTAGTGCAGTTCAATGGCCTCTGTACGGGCTATAATCTCGCGACTGATACTCAAACCGCCAACGCCAGAATCAAATACCAGAACGCGAGGTCTTTTGGTTATGTTTGATTGTGGCTGCTGAGCTTGCACGTGTTAAACCTTTCGTTGTAATGTTATTTAAATTGACTGTTTTCTAAGGCGAGAACAGCTCATCTATTTATTTGTATCGCCTTTTTATGGAGTGTAAAGAAAAAGAATGCGAATTATAAGTATCAATGTTAACGGGATTCGTGCAGCTCAGCGCAAAGGTTTCTTTGAATGGCTGGCTTTGCAGGACGCAGATGTTGTGTGTTTACAAGAGATAAAAGCCCAGGAGGTCCAGTTAGAGGATCCAGTATTTTATCCTGATGGCTATCACTGCTATTACTATGACGCCGTTAAGAAAGGCTATAGCGGCACAGCGCTTTACTGTAAGCAGAAACCTAACAAGGTGACTAAGGGCTTAGGCTGGGAGCCTTGTGACTCTCAGGCGCGTTATATACAAGCCGACTTTGATGGCATTAGCGTGGTCTCTATGTATGTACCATCTGGATCAAGTAACGAAGAGGCATTGGCCAGAAAGCTATCATTCCACGATCAAATTATGCCGCACTTTGAGTCACTTCGCCGCAAGCGTCGTGAATACGTGATTTGTGCCGACTGGAATACTTGTCATAAAGAGATCGATTTAAAGAACTGGCGACCAAACCGTAAAAACTCTGGCTTTTTGCCTATTGAGCGCGCCTGGTTAGATACTCTCTATGATGAGGTTGGCTATCTCGATGGCTTTCGTTTATTAAATGAAGATGCCGATGAATATACCTGGTGGTCTAATCGTGGCCAGGCCTATGCTAACAATGTTGGCTGGCGTTTGGATTATCACGTTATTACGCCGGGCCTCAAAGATAAGGCTAAAGCGGCTTGGGTGTATCGTGATGAACGCTTTTCTGACCATGCGCCGGTGATTATGGATTTTGATTTCTAGATTGCTTGAGCGCTAAAGCACTAGAAAACGGATTATTTTTAGTAAGCTATTTCTGCTATCTATTCCGTCTATTCACATACAGATTGTTTTACATCTTGTTTTTGTTTTCCGTCACTATATCATTTCATTCTTTCACTTTATCCTATATGTATAGGCTGCTTTCAACGCTGAGAAAATCTAAATATGAATATTTTGGATTTTCTCAGCGTTTCTATTTTAAACAGAGCACCCTGCATCGAATTTTTAAAGTTAAGCATTTAACTGTTTCGCGTTTTATTACCGATTTATAAAAGCTTACTCGCACTAATTGCTTTTTTAGCGGTCAACTTTTTAGTGGTTATTAGTTAATTCGTTTAATACAGAGGGTATGCATGAAACTTTATGAAGAGCATGAGCGTCAACGACCAGCCGATTACTTTACTGACTGGAAAGAGCGAGAGGCGCTTGCTGAGGGGATGATTCCTCTTGTAGGTAAGTTGTACCGTAAAAATAATGTTAAAACTTATATTTATGGACACCCACTAGTTAATCGTTCAGTTATTGAGATTATGCAAGACCATCGAGCTGTCAGGCAAATCGAATCGAACGAGCTGTCAGAGTTTGAAACGTTCCCTATCCTTAGAGCCTTAGCTGCTCATGATCTTGGTCATGCCCATATTGATATTGGCCGAATTGCTGCGCGCTTCTTTTTCGAAGGCGATAATATTGACTCTAAAGGTGCGGCCGTATCACTAGAGGATTATGTAAAGCAGCAAGTTTCTGGGCTTATAGGTAAAAATGAGAAGCCATTAGCGCAGCCTCAAGATGTTGTCCTTTATGGTTTTGGCCGAATAGGGCGCTTAATGGCTAGGCTGTTAATTGAAAAAACGGGCGGTGGTGACAACTTACGTCTTCGAGCCATTGTTGTTCGTAAAGGCGGTGAGCATGATTTAATAAAGCGTGCCTCGTTATTGCAGCGCGACTCTGTACATGGCCAGTTTAACGGCACGGTTCGAGTCGATGAAGAACGCTGTTCTTTTGTTGCTAACGGCAACGAAATCCGGGTTATCTATGCCAGTGAGCCCGATAAAATCGACTACACCCAATACGGTATTAACAACGCCTTAATTGTTGACAATACCGGCATGTGGCGGGAATTCGATAGTCTGAGTTTGCACCTCAAATCTAAGGGCGCTAGCAAGGTGTTGCTTACCGCGCCAGGCAAGGGCGATATGAAAAATATCGTGTCTGGTATTAACGACAGCATTATGGAGGCGTCAGACACTATTATCTCGGCGGCATCTTGCACCACTAACGCCATAACACCGCCACTTAAAGCTTTAGATGACGAGTACGGCGTTGAAAGTGGCCATGTTGAAACCGTTCACTCCTACACCAATGACCAAAACCTTATCGATAATTTTCATAAAGGCAATCGCCGAGGTCGTAGTGCTGCGCTGAACATGGTTTTAACAGAAACTGGAGCTGTAAAAGCCGTTGGAAAGGTGCTGCCAGCATTAATGGGTAAGCTATCAGGTAACGCTATTCGAGTACCAACACCCAATGTATCTATGGCTATTTTGAATTTAAACCTTAAGCGTGAAACCACCGTCGATGAGCTTAATGAGTATATTCGCAAAATCTCGGTTCATTCGCCGTTGAGAAAGCAAATTGATTTCACTAACTCGCCAGAGGTAGTGTCTACAGATTTTGTCGGCTCACGTCGTGCTTGCGTGTTTGATGCTCAAGCAACTATCGTTAATGGCAAAAGTGCTGTTATCTACATCTGGTATGACAATGAATTTGGCTATGCCTGTCAGGTTCACCGCGTTATGGAGAAAATGGCGGGGGTTAAATACGCCATGTACCCGGCAGAATAGCGGTCGCTAACCCCTCACGCACCTTGAAAGTTGGGGTCTATCTACTACGATAGGCCTTACTTTAATCTCTATTTTTGTTCGCTTTTGGTGCGTTCTAAATATGAACGTCCCAACAGCAGCAAATCCCTCTACCGGTGCTCAAAATCGACTCCCAAAGTTAACCAACTAATTTCGGGAAAAGTATTCAAAATCATTAACAAAGCGCTCTCTGAGTAGCTAACAAAGCCCATCACCTCTATAATCCTGCGCGACGTTTCTCATGCCATCTGTTAATAAGTTGTTCAAGTTTTTTGATCAGCTCATGTTTTACGCTTTATTCGACCATGATCTTGCCGTTTTTTGTCTTTTTCGGGTTTTTAGAGTGTTTTTTTCAGATGTTTGGGACAAGGTGATTTTTTAAGAGGTAGGTATGGTTGTATTAACGTACTTACTCATCCAAAAGGCAGGTATATGATCAAAATTAAACGGGGCCTTGATTTGCCAATCGAGGGTGCTCCTCGACAGGTAATCGAGGCGGGTGCGACAGTGCGAACAGTCGCATTAATCGGCTTTGACTATATTGGCATGAAGCCAACAATGAACGTCCAGGAAGGCGATCGGGTTAAGCTAGGGCAAGTACTATTTTCTGACAAGAAAACAGTCGGTGTTAAATACACTTCTCCGGGTGCAGGTATTGTCAGCGCGATTAACCGCGGCGATAAACGTGCCTTTCAATCGGTAGTCATTGACTTAGATGGCGAAGAAGAAGTGACTTTTACTGCGCATAATGCAGCCTCTTTGGCTTCACTTGATAATGATAAAGCACGCGAGCAACTAATCGAGTCTGGCAGTTGGACAGCGTTTCGAACGCGTCCATTCAGCAAGGTTCCTGCAATCGATAGTACGGCTAATGCGATTTTTGTTACGGCTATGGATACTAATCCACTCGCTGCTGACCCTGCGCCGATTATTGCTGCAAGTACTGCGGACTTCCAAAATGGCCTAACGGTTTTATCACGCCTTGGTGCTAACACTGTATATTGCTGTGTTGCTGCAGGCTCTGGTATTAGCGTTGGTGATTCCGGTGCTGAGTTAGCTGAATTTTCTGGCCCGCATCCTTCTGGCTTAGCTGGCACGCACATACATTCGCTTGCACCGGCATCGGCTTCACGCGTTGCATGGACCATTAATTACCAAGAAGTGATTGCCATTGGCAAGTTATTTACTGAAGGTCGTATTTCAGTTGCACGAACAATCGCCTTAGGTGGTCCGTTAGTTAATGATCCAGTGTTATTACAGACACGTATGGGTGCATGTACCGATGAATTAATTGCGGGCAAAACGTCCGGAACTGATGCAAGAGCTATTTCAGGCTCATTGTTTAATGGCCGCAAAGCACGTGGCGCTTTTGCTTTCTTAGGTCGTTACCATCAGCAGATCTCTGTTCTTGAAGAAGGCCGAGATCGCGAATTTTTATCGTACTTACGAGCGGGTGTTAACAAGCACTCTGTAACACGTACATTTATTTCATCGCTGTTCAAAAAGAAATTGTTCTCATTCACTACAACCACCAATGGTAGTGACCGAGCGATGGTGCCAATAGGCAATTACGAACGTATTATGCCGCTTGATATTTTACCAACGCAATTATTGCGTTCATTAATTGTTAGCGACACATCAACAGCTCAACAGCTTGGCTGCTTAGAACTCGACGAAGAAGATTTAGCGTTGTGTACCTATGTTTGCCCAGGTAAATATGAATATGGGCCTATCCTTCGCGATAATCTCACGCAAATAGAGAAGGAGGGTTAGACGAATGTGGTTACGTAAATTACTCGACAATGTCGAGCCGCATTTTACCCCTGGCGGTAAGTACGAAGGTTGGTATGCACTGTATGAAGCAGTAGATACTATTTTCTATAGACCTTCATCGGTAACCAAAGGCGCTTCGCATGTCCGTGATGGCATCGATCTAAAGCGTATTATGATTACGGTTTGGATGGCTACTTTTCCAGCCATGTTTTACGGCATGTATAACGTGGGCCATCAGGCCAATGAAATTCTTGCACTTAATCAAGCTTTAGTAAGTGACGGCTGGCGTATTGGCATGATCAGCATGTTTGCCGGTTTTGATCCAAGCAGCATTTGGGATTGCTTTGTTCATGGTGCGTTTTACTTTTTGCCCATTTACATGACAACCTTTGTTGTTGGTGGTTTCTGGGAAGTATTGTTCGCATCTAAGCGCGGTCATGAAATCAATGAAGGCTTTTTCGTAACGTCTGTACTGTTTGCTTTAACTTGCCCGCCAGACATTCCACTTTGGATGGTTGCTCTGGGAATAAGCTTTGGTATTGTTGTTGGTAAAGAAGTATTTGGCGGTACAGGTAAAAACTTCCTTAACCCAGCATTAACTGGTCGTGCTTTTCTTTACTTTGCTTACCCAGCCTTTATGTCGGGTGATGCAGTTTGGACAGCGGTCGATGGTTATTCTGGCGCTACTTCATTATCGATTGCTTATTCTGATGGCGTTCAAGCCTTAGAAGGCCAAATTGGTTGGATGAATGCCTTTGTTGGTAACGTTCATGGTTCGGTCGGCGAAACGTCGGTTATCGCGATCGGTATCGGTATGGTAATACTGTTGGCCACTGGCATAGCTTCATGGCGCATTATGCTCGGTACGCTTATTGGCATGATCTCTTTATCGACACTGTTTAATTGGATTGGTAGTGACAGCAACTTAATGTTTGCTCTGCCTTGGTACTGGCATCTAGTGGTTGGCGGCTTTATGTTTGGCCTCGTCTTTATGACGACTGACCCAGTTTCCGCATCTATGACAGATGCTGGCCGTCTATGGTATGGCGTGCTAATTGGTGTCATGACCGTTTTAATTCGTGTAGTAAACCCGGCATTCCCCGAAGGCATTATGTTAGCGATTTTATTCTCTAACCTTTTTGCACCTTTAATTGATCATATCGTTGTTCGTGCAAATATAAATAGGAGGTTGGCTCGTGGCTAGTCAAGATAGTATTCAAAAGACCCTAACGGTTGCTTTATTACTGTGTTTTGTCTGCTCGGTAATTGTATCGGCGGCGGCAGTTATTTTACGACCCATGCAAGAAGCGAATAAGGACCTCGATAAGAAGAAGAATATTCTCCTAGCGGCCGGTCTTTATCAAGAAAGTATGTCTGTTGAAGAGCAGTTTTCAGTGATTCAAACGCGCATTGTTGATCTATCAACGGGCTTATTTGTTGAAGTTGAAGACGCTAATGCTTTTGATCAGCGTAAAGCGGCAAAAAATCCTGCAACCTCAATTGCCTTAGATGGTAAGACAGATATTGCCAAAATCTCTCGTCGAGAGAACCAAGCGGTCGTCTACATCGTAGAATCAGATAGTGAGTTTGATAAAATTATTTTACCAGTCCATGGTTATGGTCTCTGGTCTACCTTATACGGCTTTGTGGCACTTGAAAGTGATCTAAATACCATTGCAGGTTTAGGTTTCTATGATCACGGTGAAACACCCGGCCTAGGTGGCGAGATTGACAACCCACGCTGGAAAGCCTTTTGGCCTGGTAAGCAGGTCTATAAAGAAGGTGCTGTTGCCATAGAAGTCATTAAAGGATCAGTGATGTCTGGCTCAGCGAATGCTAGTTATCAAGTAGATGGTTTATCGGGTGCGACTTTAACCAGTCGTGGTGTATCCAATTTGTTGTCCTTTTGGATGGGTGAGAATGGTTTCCAAACATTCTTGAGTAACCTTAAATCCGGTAGTGCTTAAAAGCGCAATTAAGCAGCCTGTATATTTGCTAAGAGAGTAGCAGTGAGAATTTTATGAGTGATACAAAAAAGATTTTAATTACGCCAATATTCGACGACAACCCAATTGCATTGCAGATTCTGGGTATTTGTTCGGCGCTGGCGGTTACCACCGGTTTAGAGACAACGCTTGTAATGTGCTTAGCATTAACAGCGGTAACAGCTTTCTCTAATGTGTTTGTTTCATTGGTGCGTAACCATGTACCAAGCAGCATACGTATTATTGTGCAAATGATTATCATTGCCTCATTAGTTATTGTGGTCGATCAAATACTCAAAGCCGTTGCTTATGATGTTAGTAAGCAATTATCAGTTTTTGTTGGTTTGATTATCACTAACTGTATTGTTATGGGACGCGCAGAAGCGTTTGCGATGAAAAATCCACCATGGCCCAGCTTTTTAGACGGTGTTGGTAATGGCTTAGGTTATAGCGTAGTGCTTTTATTTGTTGCCTTTTTCAGAGAGATACTAGGTGCAGGTAAATTATTCGGTGTTGAGCTTCTGGCTCTTTCGACTGAAGGCGGCTGGTATATTCCTAATGGAATGATGTTATTGCCACCAAGTGCATTTTTTATTATTGGTTTCTTTATCTGGATTTTACGGGCAAATAAGAAAGACCAGATTGAAGCTGAAGAATTTAAAATCTGCAAAAACTCTACGCTACGGGAGGCTTTGTAATGGAGCATTATTTAAGTTTATTTGTTCGTGCCATCTTTATTGAGAATATGGCATTAGCCTTCTTTTTAGGTATGTGTACGTTTTTGGCGATATCTAAAAAGATAGAAGCCGCAATAGGGCTAAGCATTGCAGTAGTTGTTGTGTTAACGATTACAACACCGCTTAACAACCTCATTTATCATAATTTATTAGCCGATGGTGCGCTTTCTTGGGCTGGCTTACCCGATGTGAACTTGAGCTTTTTAGGCTTTTTGAGTTATATCGGTGTTATTGCTGCCAGTGTTCAGATACTGGAAATGTTTTTAGATAAGTATGTGCCAGCACTTTATAACGCTTTAGGTGTGTTTCTTCCGCTTATTACCGTTAACTGCGCAATTCTTGGTGCATCGCTGTTTATGGTAGAGCGTGATTATAATTTTACTGAGAGTGCTGTGTTTGGTGCGGGTGCTGGTATTGGTTGGGGCTTGGCCATTGTTGCGCTTGCGGGCATTCGTGAAAAGCTTAAGTACAGCGATGTACCTGAAGGCTTACGTGGTTTAGGTATTACCTTTATCACTGTTGGTTTAATGTCTCTTGGTTTTATGTCTTTTGGTGGTATCGACCTGTAATTCAGGTTATCGAGGAGTTTAGTAAGAATGAATGAAATTACTCTAGGCGTAGGCATGTTTACAGCGATTGTGCTGGCGCTAGTGGCGATTATCTTAATTGCTCGTGGGCAGTTAGTGAGTACGGGTGACGTAAGCATTAATGTTAACGGTGAAAAAACAATTACTGTTGCTGCAGGCGATAAGTTACTACAAACATTAGCATCTAATGATTTGTTTTTAGCCTCTGCTTGTGGCGGTGGTGGTACTTGCGCGCAATGTAAATGCATAGTGTCTGACGGCGGCGGTTCTATACTGGCCACCGAAGAGCCGCATTTTACACGCCGTGAAATTCAAGATGGCTATCGCTTATCTTGTCAGGTGCCTGTTAAGCAAAACATGAAAATTGAAATACCTGAAGAGGTGTTTGGTGTTAAGCAATGGGAGTGTACTGTAGAGTCTAACCCTAACGTTGCCACGTTTATTAAAGAGCTAACGTTGCGTCTTCCTGAAGGCGAGAATGTTAATTTCCGTGCCGGTGGTTATGTGCAGTTAGAGTGTCCGCCTCATGTTGTTAAATACGCTGATTTTGATATTGAAGAACAGTATCGTGGTGACTGGGAGCGTTTCGGCTTCTTGAACCTAGAATCTAAAGTGGATGAAACGGTTATTCGTGCTTACTCAATGGCCAACTATCCAGAAGAACAAGGCATTGTTAAGTTTAATATTCGCTGTGCCACGCCTCCGCCTAATAATTTAGCACTAACGCCTGGTCAAATGTCTTCTTGGACCTTTGGCTTAAAGCCTGGCGATAAAGTGAAAGTGTATGGTCCTTTCGGTGAATTCTTTGCCAAAGAGACTAAAGCAGAGATGGTGTTTATTGGTGGCGGTGCGGGTATGGCTCCCATGCGCTCACTGATATTTGATCAACTTCGTCGCGTTCACTCTGATCGTAAAATATCTTTTTGGTATGGCGCTCGCTCAATGCGTGAAGCGTTTTATGTTGATGAATACGATACGCTTCAAGCAGAGAATGAAAATTTCGATTGGCATTTAGCCCTGTCTGATCCATTACCTGAAGATAACTGGGATGGTTTAACGGGTTTTATTCACCAGGTGTTATTAGACAATTACTTAAAAGCGCATCCAGCTCCAGAAGATTGTGAGTACTATATGTGTGGTCCACCAATGATGAACTCAGCAGTAATTTCTATGCTGCTAGACCTCGGTGTTGAGCCTGAAAATATTATGCTTGATGATTTTGGTGGGTAAACTAAAGCCTAGGCTTTGGTTTAATTGAAGGGGTCATTCTAATTACTTTATTTTTGTTTAATGATTTTAAGATAAAGTCTCTAACAGCGGCGCTATTATTAGTGTCGCTGTTTTTGTTTGTGGGCTGTGATAATCAATCAGAGAATGGTGATATCTATCCTACGCATCGTTGGTCTGGTGAAACCATGGGGACGGTTTATCGCATTACCATTGTGGACGATACACTTGAATCCACAGACTTAGAAAAGCATATCGAACTAGCCAAGCAGAAAGTGTCGGCTCAGTTAGATGCCATTATTATGTCAATGTCGACCTATGAGGCTGAATCAGAAATATCTGTCTTTAATCGACTAGCGTCTAATCAATGCTTAGTCGTGTCTCAAGATTTTATTAATGTCCTTGAGCTCTCTATTAAAATACACAGTGCGTCTTCAGGGGCATTTAATCCTCTGGTAGGCCCCTTAGTTGAGCGCTGGGGCTTTGGTCATTCCAATGCTGCTTTTGTTTATCCTGAGCCTGAAGAAGTGGCTCGCTTACTCGCGCTAACTGATATATCGAAGTTATATGTAAATACGAATTCAAACTCATTGTGCAAGGCGGCCGATATTGAAGTTGATTTTTCAGCCATTGCCAAAGGTTATGCGGTAGATCGAGTTGCTGCTGAATTGTCAGGCCTCTCTATTAACAATTACTTGGTCGATATTGGCGGAGAAGTGATCGTTAAAGGCCATAACCCGCAAGGCAATGCTTGGCGACTCGCCATAGAAAAACCAGCATTTCGTCCTGGAGAGATAGAGCAGGTCGTTAATTTACACGATGTAGCTATTGCTACCTCGGGAGATTATCGTAATTTCTTCGAATACGAAGGCAACCGTTATTCACATACCATTGATGTTCGTAATGGTTACCCTGTGCAGCATAACGTAGCCTCTGTTAGCGTTATCGCCGATACAGCAGCCGAAGCCGATGCTTGGGCGACAGCGCTTAATGTAATGGCTCCTGAGCAGATTAAGCAGCTTGCTAAAGAGCAAAACCTTGCGGTATTTATTATTACGCGCGCAACGCTTGAGCCCAGCGATGATATTCAAGCAGAGTCAGAAATAGGCGCAGAAGCAGCTACAGAAGTAGAAGGAAAAGGAAAAGGAAAAACAGAAGTAGAAACAGAAACAAAAATAGAAAC
>CAXAHI010000054.1:0-15669 GCA_963968645.1 uncultured Gammaproteobacteria bacterium
TAGAGATGCACCCGTCGTGCTCAAGCTTCGTCGTAAGGTTGCGGCATTTTTTGGTGACTTTTTTTTGCTGTAGAAAAAAAGTTACTGGCTGTCGGGCCACCCCCGACGACCTTGAATTTAAAACTTAAACAAAAAAAGTAAAACCTCAGAATATGCCATCACCACAAAAAATTCATACACAAGATCCTCTACTCGGACCATTCATCCTTCGACTTAACTATTTTAAAATATAAATACCTAATCATTGATGTTATAGCGGCACCATACACATTTTTACAGTTTAAATTTTTAGTAACCTTTCACTATCAAAGTTGTTTTTAATATACGCCTAGTGCATAAAAAACACACAAAAAATCTTAATTTGTACTTAGGTATGATGTAATTACTATTTTAGTGCTATATGAGCACTAAAGGCCTTGTTTTTTAAATGCGAGAGGCGTAAAAAGGGATATAGTTTAAAAAAATATAACTAAAGAAATTTTATCAATAACAAACAACTATCTATACAAATAACAAATAACAAATAACAAATAACTATCTATACCAATAACAAATAACAAATAACAAATAACAAATAACAAATAACAAATAACTATCTATACCAATAACAAATAACTATCTATATCTACAACAAAAAATCAGAACCAATTCAAAAATACCGTACTAAATTTATAACAACATCACCTTAATAAAATAATTTTAATAGGAGAAGTTATGAACAGTATTAAAAAAGTTGTACCAATTGTTCTATCCACCGTATGTTTTTCAATAACATCATCATTGTCTGCACAAGAGCGTTTAATTGAAGAAATTATTGTAACTTCCACTAAAAAAGAACAAACCTTACAAGAAATTCCTATTGCAGTAAGTGTTACCTCTGCAGATACTATTCAAAAAGCAGGAATACTTGACCTTAAAGACCTTCAAAGTGTTGTGCCATCTTTGCGTATTAATACGCTTCAAAACTCCACTAATACTAACTTTACTATTCGCGGCTTTGGTAATGGTGCCAATAACCCCGGCATAGAGCCTTCAGTCGGTGTCTTTATTGATGGCGTCTATCGATCGCGTTCAGCGGCGCAAATTGGTGACTTGCCTAATTTAGAACGTGTTGAAGTATTGCGCGGTCCGCAAAGTACGCTATTTGGTAAGAATGCATCAGCAGGCGTAATTAGTGTTGTGACGCGTGCTCCTGATGGTGAATCACGCGGTAACATTTCTGCTACGGTTGGTAATTTTGATCAGCGTATTTTAAAAGCGCAGGTTGAGGGTGCATTAGCGGATAATGTTGCTTTTGATTTGGCTGGTAGTCTGAATAAACGCGATGGTTATAATGAAAATGAAGTTACCGGTACACTACTCAATGATCGTGACCGTGAAGCCTTACGTGGTCAGCTTGTTTTTACGCCTAACGATACAACCAATGTTCGCGTGATTGCTGATTATGACTCAATTGATGAAGTGTGTTGTGGTGTTAATAATATTTCTCAATCGCCTTTAGAGGCGTTTATTAATTCGCAAACAGGCGCGGAGGTTAATGCTAATCAGCCTCTAGCTTTAAGCGTTAAGCATAATAATGATTCTGCTAACGAAATCACTAATAAGGGTTTATCGATTCAAATTGATCAAGACTATGATGGCATGGCGCTAACCTCCATTACCGCTTATCGAAGTGCCGATTCTTTTTATGTCATTGATGCGGATTTTTCTACAGGTGATTACCTTGTTAATTCGGTCGATACGCAGATTGATACGTTTACCCAAGAATTCCGTTTAACCTCAACCGGCGATAATGCTGTCGATTGGATGATAGGGGGGTTCTATTTTGATGAGCAGATTGATTTTAACAATGATCTAGATTACGGCGATGAGTTTCGATCTTTTATTGATGCTTTAACTATTGCGCCGGGTCCCGTTCCAGCTCCTGGGACTTACCCACTAGATTTAGTGCAGGGCGTTTCTCAGCTAGCTGGCTTAATAGGGCCTACGGATGCCTTTTTCTCTGGCGACGATGGCATCAACGAAGTCGCTTCTTTGGATAATCAGGCCTTCTCTTTGTTTGCTCAGGCCGATTGGCATATCAGTGATCGTTTGACGGCTACTGTTGGATTTAATTATACCGATGATAAAAAAGAGGCCGCTGCGAATCAGCCGAATACGGATGTGTTTAGTTCTTTGGATCTTGAGGTATTTGGTGCGTTTTACGATACCGTTGCAGGCACGGCGCCAACTTTGCCTGGCTGGGACGATATAGCGGGTCTTGCCCCAGGAACGCACTCAGTGATATGCCCGGCTTTTGATCCAGCCAGTGCGTCATGTAATTTTTTCCTTCCGCTTCAAGCGGCTCAGTTTCTACCGCCATTACAAGGTTATCCCAATGCGGTTGAAGATGGTAAAAGCGCCGATGACAAACTCACTTATGCATTTCGTTTAGCTGCTGATATTAATGATGATGTGAGTGTCTATGCCAGTGTATCGACCGGTTTTAAAGCCACCTCATGGAACTTGAGCCGTGATTCACGTCCTACGGCCGATAGTATTGTTGGCTTAGGTGCAAATACGGAAAATAACCTGACCTCAGGCACACGTTTTGCCGGGCCTGAAGAAGCCACGGCTTATGAAATCGGTTTAAAGGCTTCCTTTGAACGCGGTTCACTCAATGTGGCTATTTTTGATCAAAGCATTAAAGGCTTTCAGTCTAATGTCTTTTTAGGAACTGGGTTTAATCTCGTTAATGCTGGTGAGCAATCTACTCAAGGACTTGAATTTGATTTGGCTTATTATCCTATAGATGCACTGCGTTTAACGCTAGCGGGTACGTTCTTAGATCCTAAGTATGACTCGTTTGAAAATGCGGCCGTACCCGAAGGCAGTGCCTTTGATGCGATAGTGACTTCGGAGAGTTCGGCGCCTGATGACGGCATCGGTTCACTTACTGGTCAAACGCCTGCAGGTATTCATGAAGTTAGCTTGTCGGCATCGGCAACTTACAGCTTTGTATTATCTAATGGCATGGATGGATTTGTGCGAGGCGATTATCAATATGATGATGCGGTAGCGACAAATGATAATGTGCCAGCAGAACTTTCGATTGAGGAAGTTAAAAACCTTAATATCTCTACAGGTTTATCAATGGATGATGGCTGGAGTGTGTCGATATGGGGTCGTAATTTAACGGATCATGCGACAACGACTACAGCATTCCCAACGGTTGCGGGTACTCAAGGTTACTTCGGTTATCGTAACCAGCCAAGAACTTATGGTTTAACGGCTTCTAAAGCGTTCTAATTATATTTTCTGTTGTGAAAAAACCGCAGCTTATGTTGCGGTTTTTTTGTTTCAAAAATTGTCATTTAACAATTAAATTGATATTTAAATGTTTGTACTATTTGTTAAACTAAAAATATAACTTTCTTAGTATTCCAATCCATTGAGATATTCTTTATGCGTTTAATAATAAAAAAATCATTAATCGTTATTTCTATCTGCTTAACGGCTTCATGCAGTCAAGACCCTTTAGAATTTGCAGATACAATCTATAGAGACGGTAATATCATTACCATTAATGATGCTCAGCCAAGTGCTCAAGCTATTGCTATAAAAGATGGCCTTATTTTGGCTGTGGGTAGTGATGCTGAGGTGTTGAAATACAAAAACGCTGAAACTATTGTGAGAGCGCTAAAGGGCAATACCTTGGTGCCAGGGTTTGTTGACGCGCATAGCCACTTTGCGGGTGTTGGCACGCAAGCGATTGTGGCTAATTTACTGCCTGCACCCGACGGCTCTGTGAATACTATTGCGGATCTCCAAATGGCAATGCGTAACTATATAGCCTCATCCGCTATCGTAAAAAATTATAATGTCGCTATCGGTTTCAATTACGATGACTCTCAGTTAATCGAAAAGCGTCATCCTACACGACACGATTTAGACGCTGTCTCTACGACCATTCCTATTGTCATCATGCATCAATCAGGGCATTTAGGTGTATACAATACTAAGGCGTTACACTTAATGGGTATTTCGGCCGAGACTGAAGATCCATCAGGCGGCATTATTGAAAGAGAAGCCGATGGCAAAACGCCTAACGGTGTTATGCAAGAAAACGCTCACTTTATGATTTTTTTCAAGATGATTCCTGATTTTACCAATGAAGATTTAATCGCACTTTATAAAGCGGGTGAGCAAAGCTATATCGCTAATGGTTTTACTACCGTGCAAGAGGGCAAGACTGATTTAGCCTCGTTAAACTTACTACCTAAAATTGCAGCGTCTACAGGTTTTGATATTGATATTATTTCCTATCCTGATATTGCGGCCATCGGTGATGTGCCATTACTGCATAGTGATTTAATGTCTACTGAATACACTAACGGCTTTAGACTAGGCGGTGTGAAGTTAACCTTTGATGGTTCGCCTCAAGGGAAAACAGCTTGGTTTACTCAGCCTTACTATAAGGCTCCTAATGGTCAAGCGGCGGATTATGCGGGTTATCCTGCATTCTCTGATCAAGACGCTATAGAGTGGATGCGCTTAGCTATTACTAATCAATGGCAGTTGCTTGTTCATACCAATGGTGATGCGGCTATAGATCAATTGATTAAGCTTGTTGCAGAACTTGATCCCTCGCTTAAAGATTATGATCATCGTACGGTTATGATTCACGGCCAGTTTACTCGTCAAGATCAAGTAAAAAAGCTCAAAGACTTAGGGGTTTTTCCTGCGCTTTATCCTATGCATACCTTTTATTGGGGTGATTGGCATCGCGATTCAGTTGCCGGTATAAAGCGCGCTGAAAATATTTCGCCAACGGGTTGGTTTTTAGATGAAGGCATGCGGTTTACCATTCATTCTGATGCGCCGGTGACTTTTCCAAATGCTATGAGGATTTTAGATAGCGCGGTAAATCGAACAACAAGAACGCAGGCGACGCTTGGCAGTAAGCATAAAATTACACCACTGCAAGCATTAAAAGCGATGACGTTATGGAGTGCCTACCAACACTTTGAAGAGAATATTAAGGGTTCTTTAGAGGTTGGTAAGCAAGCGGATATGGTTGTTTTAAGTGACAATCCATTAACCGTACCGGCTAGCACCATTAAAAATATCAAAGTGTTAGAAACGATTAACAATGGCCAATCCATTTTTGTTAGATGAAATGATTAATGCTTTTAATTTTATATAATAAGAGCTTGTTTAAGTATGAATGACCGGCAAGTCCTTCCATCGCGTGGTATAGGCGGGAGACAAATACTGCTGCCGCATAGCCCATTTTTTTTCGCCACTTGCCGCCGCAAAATGCGCAGCGCCTTTGCCATAATTATGATTAATGCTGTCCATAACTAGCATAAGTTGATCACGCTTTTTTGATTGCCCTGCATGAAACAAATCAAACTGTAATTGTTTTTTAGGTTTAATCTCAATTAAGCCAATACCCACTTTTTGAAATCGTAAACCGTCTCTATAAAGATACGTAATCGCTTGTCTAGCGGCATCAATGACAACGGTCGTGTCGTCAGTAGGATAGGGCAGCTTAACGGCTATCGCGTTGCTGTAGTAATTCGACTCGTGTGGTGATGTGTGCAGGAATACATGAATGCTAATGACTAAGCATTTTTGTTTCCGAAGTTTTTCTGTGGCACGGCTGGCATAAGCTGAGATTGCCTGTAGTAATGGTGCAAGCGTACTGATTCTTTCACCGAAACTGCGTGAACAATAAATTTGTTTTTTTGCTGGCGGCTGTTCTTCAAAAGGAATACAGGGGTGGCCGTTGAGCTCCTCAATGGTCCGTTCAATATTAATACTCATATGTCTCCGCATCTCTTTAGGGCTGGCGCGCGATAAGTCATAAGCGGTATGAATATTCAGACCAGCAAGCCGTTTAGTGAGTTTTGAGCCTATGCCCCACACTTTATTAACGGGCATGCGCTTTTGTAGCCACTGCCATTGATACGGTTCTTCAAGTACACAAACGCCCTCGCAGTGATCATAGGTTTTAGCGGCTTTGTTAGCGAGTTTAGCTAAAGTTTTACTTGGCGCAACACCCACGCAAACGGGCATACGAATATGCTGCCAAACCGTTTTTTTAATACGTTGGCCGTAGCTGTTCATGGGTTCTTGAATACCCGTTAAGTCCAGAAACATTTCATCAATGCTGTATACCTCAACCGACGGTGAAAAGGTATTGAGTGTCGTCATTACACGATTCGATATATCGCCATACAAGGGGTAATTGCTACTAAAAATAGTGACCTTGTGTTTTCGAAGTAAGCCTTCAATTTTAAAGAATGCTTGTAACTCACCAATACCTAAGGCCTTCGCTTCTTTCGAGCGAGCAATCACAAAGCCATCGTTGTTGCTAAGCACTACCACAGGCTTGTTACGTAGCTCTGGACGAAATATTTGCTCGCAAGAGGCATAGCAGGAGTTGCAGTCAACAATGCCTATCATGGCCAACCACGATGGCCTCGTACGCTAAAAGGAATCACGCCTTCAATCGATACGTCTTGACCGTCTCGTATATCAATAGAGGGGTAGCTGGGGTTGGATGACACTAATCGTCTGTTTTTTATATCCAGTCGTTTACATGTTAGCTGGCCATCAATGTGGGCTACGACCATGTCGCCATGACGCGGTTCGAGTGCGCGGTTAACAATGAGCAGGTCTTTATGGAATATGCCGCGTGGCTGCTGACAGTTACCGCTAGCCCATACCATATGGGTGGCAGAGGGGTGGCTAATTAAAAGATCATCAAGACTTAGGCGCGCTTCTAAATAGTCATCGGCTGGTGATTCAAAACCCGCGGCCGAGATAAATTGGTTGTATAAAGGGTATTTTTTAGGTGGATGTTTCATAGGAGAAGGTTTCACAGATAGATGCTTTTTAAAAGAGTGCTTATTTATTTTTATATACCACACATTAACTGTATATACGTACAGTATATATGATTTCTGTTTGTAGCCAAAGGTCGTTATTAATTTTTTTAGGCATTCTATTTAAGTGTTTGAAATTGCGGCTAAATAAAGCTGTTAGTTTGAGTGTTTGGTTTAAGTTGTGAGGAGGGGGGTGTTGTTTTATGTATTATTTTTAATAACGATGAGACTAAAAAACAAACTGAAAGACTTGTTTTTTGATTAGCAAATAGCTCATAATGTATGCATAGCAACATTCTAATAATAAATGCTTTAAAGCGTACTCTGTATTTTACGTTAACATTAATAGAATGACTGCTCCATTATGGGGTTACCTGGTAAGTCCCTCATACAAAGTGATATTCCGACTATGTCTATATAGTCTTATTTTGTATGCACTCGCCTTACCTAAAATCCCATTATGTTTAAAATCATTGCCATAATTTTTCTGTGGTTATGTGTTTTACCGGTCATTAAGCCGGCGTAGGGGTTTCCTGGTAGATTCCTCGTACATAATTTAATGTTTTGACGGCTTGTTGGTTTTTATGTGCGTACTTACCTAAAAATCTCTCAAATGATAATTATCTAGTCTTAAATGATTGGATAAACTGTTTAGCGATCTACTAACGCTGACTGAGACTTGTTCGGCTTTCTCCAGAGCCAAGGGGGGACAGATTTCGGTTGGCGAGAGTAGCGTTAAAGCAGTCTCTGTATGCAAAAGGCTATTTGTAAAACTCTGTCTTTAAAACCTTACCTGTAAAACTCTATCTGTAAAACTCTAGCCGAAAGACAGCCTATATTTAAAAAAACTATCTTTGCTGTGTCTAAATTTTTTTCATTATTAAATGTAAGGCTCACCTTTGTTCTATAAAGGTTTTCATTTGAGTTTTTATGGTATCTGCTGGGTCGAAAAAAATCGTGAGGCAAATATAGATTGCAAAAGGAAAGGAAAGGAAAGGAAAGGAAAGGAAAGGAAAGGAAAGGGAGAGGGAGTGTAGATATATTATTTCGACTTTGAAGGTGCGTTAGTCGATGTTGGTTAACGGACTACATTGCATAAAGCCAAGTAGCCCGATTGATCTGTGAGAGGGTGGATGTTGCTATTAGCCGCCCACCAAACTAATCATTACGCCAGCCGCAACGGCAGAGCCAATAACGCCGGCTACGTTAGGTCCCATTGCATGCATCAATAAGAAGTTTTGCGGGTTAGCATTCAAACCGACTCGATTCGATACTCTAGCGGCCATAGGCACGGCAGAAACGCCCGCTGAGCCAATTAATGGATTAATAGGCGTGCTAGACAGTTTATTCATTAGCTTGGCCATAAGCACGCCACAAGCGGTACCAATAGCAAAGGCAATCATGCCGAGTAATAAAATACCCAGCGTTTTCAAATCAAGAAACTTTTCTGCACTGAGTTTAGAGCCAACCGATAAGCCTAAAAATATAGTGGTTATATTAATAAGGGCATTTTGAGTAGTGTCACTCAAGCGATCAACAACACCACACTCGCGCATTAAGTTACCAAGGCAGAACATGCCTAATAACGGTGCCGCTGAGGGGAGAAAAAGAGCCACTAAAATTAACAACACCAAAGGAAAGCAGACTTTTTCAAGTTTGGAAATAGGGCGCAGTTGCACCATCACAATTTGACGTTCTTTTTCTGTCGTTAGCGCGCGCATAATCGGCGGCTGAATTAATGGCACTAGCGCCATATAAGAATAAGCCGCTACGGCAATAGCGCCGAGTAAATCGGGTGCTAATAAGCTGGCGACATAAATAGCGGTAGGTCCATCGGCACCACCAATTATGCCTATGGCGGCAGCATCGGCGAGCGAAAAATCCATTAGCCCTAATGATGTTAATCCTAAGGCGCCCAATACCGTAGCGAAGATGCCAAATTGCGCGGCAGCCCCCAGCAATAACGTTTTGGGATTAGCCAGCAGTGGGCCGAAATCTGTCATGGCACCAACGCCCATAAAGATAATGAGCGGTGCAGCACCGCTGGCAATCGATATGGTGTAAAAGTTATAAAGCATGCCGTTTAAAAAGCCTAAATCTTTAGCCGTTTGCTCAGCCAAAATATGTACGCTTGCCGAGGCCGACTCATAAGCACTATAAATATCTTTGCCGGTTTCCCAAGTCGCCAGCTGTAATGATTGCGCTAACGATTGCAGTACGTCGGGGTTGCCGGAGTTAATAGCATTCTCAACCGCAGAAAAAGCTAACCCTGCGGCAGGGATATTCGCTAATAGACCACCAAAACCAATAGGCACGAGTAATAGCGGTTCAAAGCCACGTTTAATCGCTAAATACAGCAATAAAAGACACACGACTATCATGACAAATTGTCCGAGGACCATTTGATAAATGCCAGAGTCGTACCAAAGCGAGAGTAATTTATCCATAAGGCAGCCCTTTACGCGACAGTAATCAGGGTGTCGCCTACAGAGACGTAGTTCCCTTCTTTAGCGCTAACGCTTACGACGACACCTGAATGGGCCGCTCTTACTTCAGTTTCCATTTTCATGGCTTCGAGAATAATAATGACATCACCTTGTTGAATACGCTCACCTGCAGCGACATTCACTTTAAAGATGTTACCGGCCAGAGGCGCGATAACAGGCTGACCAGCATCGTTAGGTAACGATACAGCCGGTTTATTTGTTGTAGTGGGTGTAATGGCTGAGATGTCACTGCCTTCAGCAACTTCTACCACGTAGCTTTGGCCACCTACATTAACGGTATAGGTTTCGGCTTGTCCCGCTGGTGATGGAGCGACTGGCGCAGCTACTGCATTTTCATTACCAGTAGGCACAGGTTCAAACATATCGGGATTACCACGATTCTGTAAAAACTTAAGGCCTATTTCAGGGAATAAAGCGTAGGTCAGCACGTCATCAATTTCATTATCACCGGCAGCCAATTGAATATTTTTATCTTTGGCTATGGCTTGTAAATCGGTCGTTAATTTACCCAGCTCTGACGTCAGTAAATCGGCAGGACGACAAGTAATGGGTTCGCCACCTTTTAATACTTTAGCTTGTAGCTCGGCATTAACTGGCGCAGGCGTTGCACCGTATTCACCTTTTAAAACACCAGCGGTTTCTTTTGATATCGACTTGTAACGTTCGCCGAACATTACATTCATCACCGCTTGCGTACCAACGATTTGAGACGTTGGTGTAACGAGAGGGATAAAACCTAGGTCTTCACGAACTTTTGGAATCTCTTCTAATACTGCGTCGAGTTTATCGGCTGCGCCTTGATCTTTTAATTGGCTTTCCATATTAGTCAGCATGCCACCAGGGACTTGAGCCACTAATATACGAGAGTCTACGCCACGCAGTGAACCTTCAAACTTAGCGTATTTCTTACGAACTTCACGAAAGTAAGCCGCAATTTCTTCTAACAAATGAATATCAAGACCGGTATCTCGATCGGTATCTTGAAGCATGGCAACCACAGATTCCGTTGGCGAGTGACCGTAAGTCATGCTCATTGATGAAATAGAGGTGTCGATGTTATCGATGCCAGCTTCAATCGCTTTAAGCGCTGTAGCAGTAGACATGCCAGTAGTGGCATGGCAATGCATATGAATAGGAATCTTGACTTCTTTTTTCAAACGCGAGACTAATTCAAACGCGACATAAGGTTTTAATAAACCGGCCATATCTTTAATGGCAATTGAGTCTGCGCCCATCGATTCAATTTGCTTAGCTAAATTAACCCATAGGTCAATGTTGTGAACAGGGCTAAGCGTATAAGAGATAGTGCCTTGTGCATGCTTGCCAACTTTACGAACGGCCTTGATGGACGTTTCCAAGTTGCGCGTATCATTAATGGCATCGAATACACGGAATACATCGACGCCATTTACCGCAGCGCGTTCAACAAAGCGCTCAACAACATCATCGGCGTAGTGTCTGTAGCCAAGAATATTCTGACCGCGAAATAACATTTGCTGTGGCGTATTTGGCATGGCTTTTTTCAGCTCACGAATACGGTCCCATGGATCTTCACCCAAGTAGCGAATACAGGCATCAAAAGTTGCGCCACCCCAAGATTCGAGTGACCAAAAACCCACTTGATCGAGCTTCTCGGCAATCGGCAACATATCGTCTAAGCGCATACGTGTTGCAAATAAAGATTGGTGGGCATCGCGTAATACGACATCGGTAATGCCCAGGGGCTTTTTTATATCACTCATGGTCGAACCTTGTAGTTGTGTCAATGTGGTTATATCGTCGTTAAACACGCCTAAGCGTTATTGTCAGCCATAATGGCTAGCCATTATATAAGCGCTATCTAGCGAGAGCTTATATCAATGGGGCGGAGCCTTTGTTGCTATCTATTTTTTATGGCGGGAGCGGTACTTATGAATAGCGGCGCTTATTACCGCAATCAAATGCTCATCATTACCTGCAGCCTTAGGGGCGGGTGTTGCCGATGCTACTGGCTCAAGCTTGGCAAAACGTTGCAATAAAGAAGACATAGCTGTTGTAGCGATAATCAATAACACTAAAAACGTTAATACAGTACCCATTCCATAGAGCATTAATTCAATACCCTGCTGTACTAATTCGTTTTGCATTACTTGATGATCCTGTTTATTGAGTTATTAGCTCTTGGGCTGCCAATCGTTATTTGTTCTAACGTTTGTAGTTAGTCTATTTATTCACCTGCCATTTAAATGCAGTCGAATTATCTCTCCATTATAAACGACAGTGGTAATGAATTTATAGAGAGAAATAAAATTAGATGGCTTAAGAGGCTATATTTTTTAAATGAAGAGCCTCTGTTGACTCATAAAGTGCCTCTGTTGACTGATAAAGAGGCTTTGTTTACGGATAAAGAGGCTCTGTTGTCTGATAAAGAGCGGCTATTTACGAGTAAAGAGGGGCTATTCACCGATAAAGAGAGCCTAATTGTCGATGAAGAGGTTATTTGAAGGAGTATGAATACCTGTTAAATGAGCTTTTCATAGATTTTAAGCATATGACACTCATTGATAGGTCTTTTTTTGTTCGGTTAAACTTTTATAAGGGCGAGCTGCTTATGTATTCAAATATCCGTATTTGTAGTGGGCAAAAAGTTGATGGGAGTCCATTTTAGTCAAAAAAGGGGGGCTTATCATGAAACTGAAGCCTCTCACCTCAAAAGTGGCGTGCTCAGTTGAAACCTCAAAGGCTGTCCAGTAGTATCGCGTAGAACGCGCTGATTTGTTCTAACGAAGTTATTATGTCTGGGATGAATGTTTGGACTTTTAGGCTAGACATTTTAAGGCATATAACCAAGAAATAACTCCCTTAAAACTCACCAAGGTAATTAATTAAATGTCAAAGAGAGATGGCAAAATATTGTCCCTTTCAGGAATGAATGTGTCCTCAGAGAATGACGGGCAGTTGAATGACTATTTTCAATCGAATCCAGAAAAAGGTATGCATGGTATTGGCTTTAGTGCTTATGAAGAAGGCCAAAAGCCCGGCGATGAGCTGAGTTTAGCGCAAGTACAACGAAGAATGTCGATTCTCAAGCCTTATGTTAAATGGGTGCGTTCGTTTTCATGCATTCAAGGTAATGAGTTAATTCCTATGGTTGCTAGGCAATCGGGCTTAAAAACCTTAGTAGGCGCTTGGCTGGGTAAAGATCTAGAAAAAAATGAATTAGAAGTTGAGGGCTTAATTAAGCTCGCCAAAGACGGCTATGTTGATATAGCAGCCGTTGGTAATGAAGTAATGTACCGTGAAGATCTAACGGAAGAACAATTGCTTGATTATATTCGTCGTTTTAAAGCGGCAGTGCCCGATGTGCCAGTAGGTTACGTTGATGCTTATTATGAATTTGAAGATCGACCGGCAATAACAGACATCTGTGATGTTATTCTCGCTAACTGTTATCCTTTCTGGGAAGGTTGCTCAATCGAATATTCACTGCTATACATGAAGGATATGTATCGAAGAACGCAGAAGGCTGCGGCAGGAAAGAAAGTCATCATTACTGAAACAGGCTGGCCGAACAAAGGGCAGATTTTTTATGGTGCGCAACCTTCAGAAGAAAACGCTATACGCTATTTCCTAAATGCTCAGCATTGGGCGCATACGGATGATGTTGATATGTTTTATTTTTCTTCGTTCGACGAATCGTGGAAAGTGAGTACCGAGGGCGACGTAGGCGCCTATTGGGGATTGTGGGATAAAAATGAGAAACTCAAGTTCGTATAAATAATTATGACTAATAATAAAAAACTACCGTTTGCTAAAGCTATTTGCTATTCAGGTTATCGTGATGGACAAAGTCCGGAAACTGATGAGCTGCCGACATATGATCAAGTTAAACAAGATTTGCTAATCTTGAAAGACGAGTGGCAATCACTGCGTTTATACGCCAGTGATGAGCATTCTAAAACAGTGTTAGATGTCATTAACAAAGAAAAAATGTCATTTGATGTGATGCTAGGCGCTTATATTATTGCTGAAATGAGTAATCCTGAATGCCCTTGGGGTGCTGATTATTCAGAACAGCAGTTGCAAGAAAATAAGCAGCATAACCAGCAAGAAATTACTAAGTTAATTGGCCTAGCTAATACTTATAAAAACATTGTTAGCTCTGTATCAATAGGTAATGAGGCATCGGTAAGTTGGACAGATCATCTCGTGCCGACTGAAAGCTTGGTCGATTATGCGAAGCAGATTAAATCATCAGTGAGCCAGCCGGTGACCTTTTGCGAAAACTATGTGCCCTGGTTAGATAAGTTAAAACCGTTAGTCGATGAAATTGATTTTATTTCTATTCATACTTATCCAGTATGGGAATATAAAAGCATTCAAGAAGGTTTGGCTTACACTATAGAGAATTATAATGCTGTTACTCAGGCTTATCCTGATGTTCAGGTAGTGATTACTGAAGCGGGTTGGGCAACCAATTCTAATGGCCTTGGTATTGATACTGATAAAGTAAACGAAGTTTATCAAAAGCAATATTATCAGCAGTTAATGGATTGGGCCGAGCAAGAGCAAGTGTTGGTTTACTTTTTTGAAGCTTTTGATGAAAGCTGGAAAGGGTCTTGTGATCCGCTTGAGCCTGAAAAACATTGGGGTTTATATAAGACAGACCGCAGCCCTAAATTAGTGATGAATCAAAACGCGCAACGTTAATCAATTTTGCCGTTTAAACTCTTTACTTAAGTTGTTTATCTTAGGTAAAGGGTTTGTTTATTAGCCTTGCCTTACATGCCGCCTTAAAATACGTTGCCCTTCTTTTTTTACCAGAGGCCGGTTGCGATATTCCCATAATAATTCGCGAGCGTTCTTACCACTTACTTTAATATCGACTATTGGCTCTGGGTAATCCTTCCCCAGACGAAAATCATACATCTGCTGTTCCATCTCAGTCATTACCCATGGCTGTTGCGCCAAGGTAGCGGGTAGTTCTTTAAGTTCGGGCAACCATTCTTGAATAAACAGTGCGTTCGGATCTTTCTCTTCTGCTTGTTTACTAGGGTTATAAATGCGAATGGTGTGTATACCCACAACACCGGCTTGCATTTGAAATTGCGGATAGTGAATGCCGGGCTCAAAATCCAGAAACAGTCGTGCTAAGTGCTCAATACCTAAACGCCAGTCAACTAATAAGTGATGGCATAAAAAACTCACTAACATAGCCCGCGAACGAAAATTAATATACCCCGTTTTCTCTAAGCAGCGCATAGAAGCATCAATAAGCGGGTAGCCGGTTCTACCTTCTTTCCATGCGAGTAAATTTTCGTTAGATTCCTCTGAGTCAGTATCATGATAAGGAAAATCATAATAGGCGCGATTAATCGGTCGCCATTGCATTTCACATTCGCTATCAAATTTTTGCATAAAGTGGCAGTGCCAGTGTAATCGTGAGGCAAGTGCAACTAGGCTTCTTCGCCACCCAGGTTTTTTCCAATGCTGTAAAAGTGTTTGATACATTTCTCGCAGGCTCATATTCCCCCATGCTAAATAGGGTGATAAACGAGAGCAGTATTTTCTGCTATTAAGCGGGCTTGAAATATTCCAGTAGTAATCGATACCGCGAGATGCATGAAAGTCATTAAGCGTTTTCCATGCCTGTTCAGGGCCGCCTAGTTGGAACAATGCATCTACTGGCTGCCAGCTTTCAATTAAGGCTGCCGGTAAATCAAAGCTGCTCTCAAGTGTTAGATTGCACCAGTTAACTAAATTAAGTGGCGTCTGTGCTAAAGGTGCACGCATAAACGCTTTCCAACGTTTATCCCAATCACGACGATTATTAGCGCCACGTATAACGGCGCCTTGCTGGAATTCATACCAATCAACAGTATGGGTTTGAGTCCATTGCATAACAGCTAAATCACGTTGGTATGTAACTGCTAAGCCAATTTCTTGATGGCTATAAATCGACTGAATATTATGTTGTGCATGAAGACTTTGGAATATTGAAACGGTATCACCGTAGGCGATATGCAACGTGGCATTATAGGGTTTGAGTTGTCGCTTAAGGTCTTGAAGTGATTGCCAGATAAATCGCCAGTGCCTGATATCGTAGTGTGGATCATCTACGAGTATAGGCTCAAAAATATACAGCAGCATTAATGGCGTAGCGTTTTGGCTAGCTTGCAGTAAAGGTGCATGATCCGTTAAACGCAAATCGCGCTTAAGCCAGACAATATTGATCATGCTATTGTTCTCATATTATTGTTCTCATACTATTAGCTTCACGTTATTACCTTCATGTTATTACCTTCATGTTA
>CAXAHI010000055.1:0-15362 GCA_963968645.1 uncultured Gammaproteobacteria bacterium
GCTAACCGTCGAGTTGGATATGATACCGATGGTGATGGGCGGGTTACAGATGATGAATGCTATGCGCAATATACCAATTCGACCGCCGAGGGTAATTTTCCGGCCATAATCATTGATACTGATGGCTGTTAAAGCTGCACGCAATCGATAGATGCGAGTAAAGATTCTAAATCGACAGGGCGGTTTTACCCTGATCGAGCTAGTCGCCACCATAATGGTGATTGCTGTGTTATCCATTACGGTGCTGCCCAAATTTTCTGGCCGTTCTGGTTTAGCAGAATATGCGTTGCGCGATCAATTAATGAGTCTTGCGCAGCAGGCACAACAGCGAGCGATGTTCGATCAAAGTGGCGCCTGTTATCGCCTTCGTATTCAATCTGATAATGCCGAGTTGCAACGTAATGGCTTATTGATTAATAGCCAATCGCGGATTGATTTTCAAGACGATTATAGCGGCCTAAGTGCTACGACTAGCACTCTGTATTTTGATGGCTTAGGTAATCTACTAACAGGCGGCGTTGATTGTGCTGCATCGAATAAACCTACAACAGCTTCGTTAATTGCAATCATTGGCGGTAATGCTATTGCAATGCTTATTCATCCTACAGGTTATATACAGAGTCAGGGTTAAATGGATGCTTGAGCTATGACTGAGCGATGATTGAACCATGATTAAACGATGATAGGGCAATGACTATAAAAAATGCATATTCAGCATAAGACTCATTCTAAAAGTAAACTTAGTCAGGGTTTTACACTCATTGAAATCATTGTCGGCTTGGTTATAAGTACCCTAGCGATATCGTTAGTTGCCACATTAATTTTTCCATTACTCACGCGAAGCGTCGAGCCTGTATTCCAAATTCGAGCAGCTGAAATTGCCCAATCCGTACTCGATGATGTTATGTCGCGTCGCTATGACGAAACCACACCCTTAGGTGGCTCACCTGTGTGCAGTGCAGCAACAGTCTCTTGTACCGCTATAAACGCTTTAGGGGTTGATGCAGGTGAGAGCCATCGTGGCACCTTTGATGATGTCGATGATTTCCATCGATTTTGTAACGCCGATAATGATATCGAAGATGTCTTCGGCGATAATTTATCTTTAGATGGATTTACAAGAGGCTATACATTTCGTGTTTGTGTGGGCTATGACGGAAATTATAACGGTGTTATCAATCAGACCACAGAGCTTAATGCCAAGTTAATAACTGTAACAGTGTCGCCACCGATGCAAGCATCCCCCGTTATCATAAGTGCCTATCGGGCTAATTATTAATGTCTTTTTATTGGCATAAAAAAAACAGATTAGACGAGCAAGGTTTTACGCTCGTTGAATTAGTGACTGTAATCGTACTACTGAGCTTAACCAGTATTGGGCTAGTCAAATTTATTGGGGGCAGCGCCGAAGCCTATCGTGAAGTTACTCGCAGAAATGAAATTGCACAAATAGGCCGTTTTGCAATAGAGCGAGTCAGTCGCGAATTACGGAATGCTTTACCTGGCAGTGTACGAATTGATAATCACTGTATTGAATTTGTACCTGTACAAGCAGCGTCGATTTATAGTCGTTTACCCATAGCCGGCTTAAATTCCCCAGCCGATAATTTTACGGCAATTAATTTTTCCGCATCGGGCAATATAACGCGAGCAGCCGTATATCCTTTAACTTCGGCAGATGTATACAGTAATAACCAACATGTGCTTCCTATTGATTTTGGCTCGGTAATGGTCAATGGAAATGCCGTGACATTCAATTTTTTATCACCAGCGCAGCAATTCGCCGAGGCATCGCCAGGGCAGCGCATTTACTTTGTTGATCAACCCGTTACTTTTTGTGTGATAGCAAGCGGTACAGCTGCTCGACTGTTTCGCTATGAAAATTATGGGTATAGCGATGCTCAACCGTCACCACCCTCTGGTGGCGAATTACTTGCCGAATTTATACAGTTGGTAGATGAAGACCCTGTTGAGCCATTTATTTACTTTGCCGGCACCTTACAACGAAGCGGTATTGTCTATTTAGATTTTCGATTTTTAGCGCGCGGTACAAATAATGAATGGGTTCGATTTAACCACAGTGTTTCTTTGCGAGGTTCTCCTTGATTAACGTAAAGAAGATGATTGCTTGCTTAGTCTTACTCTACGTTAATACATTATTAGCGATGCCCGCTGTCTGCACACGTGATGGCCTCACCTTTGATGGCCTGTTAGGTACTTACTACGACCAAAATAATAATGCGCGCGCTTATTTTTCGGGTAATACGCTTGAGCGATTTGATCGCCAAGTTAATTTTAACTGGGGTGGTGGGCGTCCTGCTATTGGCTTTGGGACAGATAACTTTTCGGTGATTTGGGAAGGACGAATCGCTATTAATCAAACGGGTGCTTATCGTTTTTCAACCCTCAGTGATGATGGCGTTCGTTTAAGTATTAACGGCGAAATAATTATTGATAATTTCACCGACCATGCGCCACGACGAGATACCAGCAGGCCAATTAATTTACGCGCGGGAGAATTTGCCGATGTGCGAATGGAATTTTATGAACGAGGCGGAGGTGCTGTAGCTCAGCTTGAGTGGGACGGCCCAAGATTTATTCGTCAGGTTATACCCGCTTCGCAGCTGTCTTATATCTGCAGACCTCCTGAGCCATTACCCTGTGAAGGCGGTGAGCCTGAAACTAATGGCTTGCGGGGAGATTATTATAATCAAGAGGGTGTGGCTAGAGACTATTTTACAGGGATAGTTGAATCGCGATTTGATGCTCAATTAAATTTTAATTGGGGTCGTGGCTCACCCATGAGCGGTTTCTCGAGAGATGATTTTTCGGTAACTTGGGAAGGAGAGATAGAAGCTAGCGAAACAGGCGCGCATATATTTTCTACAGTCAGTGATGATGGCATTCGTGTTTACCTAGAGGGTAATTTAATTATAGATAATTTCACTGATCATGCGCCACGTCGTGATACTAGCAGCCCCATTAATTTACAAGCTGGCGAGCGCTACAGTATTTATGTTGAGTTTTATGAGCGAGGCGGCGGTGCCGTTGCACAACTAGAATGGAGTGGCCCCAGTTTTTCTCGTCGCATAATACCCAGCGCTAATTTATTTACTCAATGCCCAAGGCCAGAAGGGCCAGATCATATTGAGATAATTGTGAGTGGTAATGCAAGCACCTGCCTGGCTAAAGATGTTTTGATACGTGCCTGTGATGATCCTCTTTGTAGTTCGCTGTTTATTGAATACGAGGGTACGGTTCAATTAACGACTTCAACAGAAAACGGTGATTGGCTATTAAATGGAGCTGGCGATTTAGTGACGGGCAGCCCTGATTCAGGCGCTGCCAGCTTTACTTTTGATAGCCAAAATAATGGCATTGCGAATTTACAATTAAATAACCAGCATGCAGAAACGTTAACAATGACTGCGAACGATACGATAAATGCCCTGCTAGCTAATAGCTCAACCCCTATTCAATTTAGTGACAACGCCTTTGTTATTACCGATATAGATCCCTTAATGGATGGCGTAACTAACGCTGATGTTGCAATTGCTGGTCGTGATCATCGTTATCGTATAGAAATGGTACGGCGGGATAATAGCCAATCACCGCCAGTATGTGGCATCGCCACCGATTATAATCATAGCCAGCAGCCACTAAAAGTTTGGATTAATCGCCAGCAGTTACTCAATGCTGAGGCGCCAGAGATTAATAACGCGAGCCTCCCAAATGCAAAGCCTACGATTGATAATATGCATTTAAATTTTAGTGATGGCGGTGTAGCGAATTTTGTTCTGCAAACCACAGACGTCGGTCAATATGGATTAGAAGTAGAAGATGACTCGCGAATTTTTTCAAACACTATTAATATTTTTGGGAGTAGTAATTACTTAATGGTTAGACCTTTTGCAATCGATATTGATTTTATTATTAATGGTTTGAATGATCGTCAGGCAAATGGTCTATCGAGTATTTCTTACGCACAGGACATAGCCACAATGGCCGATCCAAATGCCTCGGTATTTGCATCAGCGGGGTCGCCTTTTTTAGCCCAAGTAAGAGCCGTGCAGTGGCAGGCCCTAGATGATCTCAATAATGATGGTCAAATTGATAGTAATGCCAACGTATATGATAATTTAGCGACCGTAAGTTTTGGTACAGAACAAGTGAGAGAATCAATCTTATTAAGTCATAGTCTTGCGGCACCGCTTAATGGTGTTACAGGTATATTAGGAGGCAATAATTTTTCAGGGTTTAATCAAGGCGCGCGATCACAAGCCATGACATGGAGTGAGGTCGGCATTATTCATTTATCGGCGAGCTTATTGGATAACAATTACTTAGCAAGTGGAATAGACCTTAATGGTGCAGCCGTTAATGTAGGGCGTTTTACGCCACATCATTTTGTTGTTAAGGATCATGCCCTTATTAATAACCCCGTTCTCAGCGAAGCTTGTGAGTTGGGCGCATTTACTTATTTAGATCAGCGCTTTACCCTCAACTATGAATTGTTAGCCAGTAATTTAGCGGGTGATGTAACCGAAAATTACAGAGATGATTTTATTAAGCTAGACAATACTCAAGGCCAATTAAATATTGCGGCGGTAGATATAAACACAGCGCTAGATTTATCAACTCGTTTACCTCTTGCCAGTGACATAAACGACAGCACAACTTATTTATGGGGCCCCTCTATGGCTGTGAGCTTAGGGGTCGCTGAAATTGAAACGACAATATCGATTGATCGCACAGCGTTAGCAAACGGTCCTCATTCAGTTTCAATGGGTAGCCTAGCCGTTGATGCAGACGGAATTAGTATTGAAGCGCTGGATCTCGATATTGATAATGACAGTATTAACGATGTCGCTTTATTAGGTGAAAGTCAGCAGCGATACGGTAGAGTATTCTTGAAGAATGGATTCGGCCCAGAAACACGACCATTAACCATGCATTTTCAAGCCCAGTATTTTAATCAAGCTAGCGGTGTGACAGGGCGCTTTATTCCTAACCGAGATGATAATTGTACAGGCTATATGGCGGCAGATTTTTCTTTTGTAAGCGGTAGTTATACGCAGCGTCTTAACAGTGGTGAAACATCAATAAGCAGCATTATAGGCAGCCCCTTTAATGCCGGCGTGGGTGGTGTAACGTTATCGGCGCCGGGAAATAACAATGAAGGCAATGTTGATATACGATTTAATGTTGAGGACTTTCTTCGATTTGATTGGGATGAAGATATTTCGACAACAGAAAGCAACCCCGTTAATACAGCGAGCTTTGGGCATTACCGAGGGAATGACAGAGTTATTTACCGGCATGAGATAAGCCAATGAATACTAAAAAAACATATGGCGTTTGTATCCGGCAGCTTTCTTTTTCTAGGCAGCGAGGGTTTTCTATACCCGTCGCAATATTTGTCTTAGTGGTAGTGGCAATGTTGGGCGCTGCGATGCAAAAAATATTGAGTGAAGGTGAGCAGAGTATTGCCCGCGAGGTAGTTTCTATGCGAGCTTTAATGGCTGCAGAAAGTGGTATTGAGCGCGGTTTAAATCAAGTGTTAGAAGTTAATCCTGCCAGTTGTACGGGTAATTTAAATAACCCACCAGCGTCGCTTACACCGCTTATATCAGCTTGGTCACTTTTAATTGCAGGCATGAGTAGTTGTGAAGTTAATGTGAGCTGCGGAGTAACGCAACACGACAGCGATGGTGATGGCGATTTAGAGAATTATTATACGTTAAGAAGCAGTGGTCAGTGTGGGCCGCCAGCCGATCGCGCCTTCCGGTTAGTTGAAGTTCAGGCGCGAGGCTAGTTAAGCTATTAGCACTTAATTCTTTATCAATTCTTTATTAATTTAGACAATATAAATCTAAGCCTGCTGACGACCTGGGCTCATATCTAATTCTTGCATTTTACGCGTAAGGGTATTTCTGCCCCAGCCTAACAAAATAGCCGCATCGCGTTTACGACCATGGCTATGTTTAAGCGCAATTTCTATCATGGTTTTTTCAAAGGTCGGCGTTGCTGAATCGAGAATACGGTTTTTACCCGCACTTAATTCTATATTAGCCCAATTCCGTAATTGCTCTTCCCATGTTGAACTTTTGTCACTAACGCTTTTCTGCGGATTTAATAATTCAGGGGGCAGGTCAGACGGCTGTATTTCATTACCTGCAGCCATAACTGTTAACCAGCGGCAAGTGTTTTCAAGCTGTCTAACATTACCCTGCCACGGAAGCGCGGTAAATAATTTGGCAGTTTCATCACTCAATATTTTAAGGTCAACACCAAGGTCTTTACTGCTCACCTGTAAAAAGTGTCTGGCTAGTTGAGGAATGTCTTCACTGCGATCGGCCAGGCGTGGCAAGTGCATACGTATAACATTAAGGCGGTGGAATAAATCATTACGAAATAGTTTTTGTTCAACTAATTCTTCAAGATTTTGATGGGTTGCTGCAATAACTCTAACATCGACTTTAATCGGTGAGTGGCCACCGACTCGATAAAACTCGCCATCTGCAAGCACGCGTAATAATCGTGTTTGAATATCTGCTGGCATATCGCCAATTTCATCTAAAAATAAAGTGCCACGAGTGGCTTGTTCAAAGCGACCAACACGTTGCTGAGAGGCACCAGTAAATGCGCCTTTTTCATGACCAAACAATTCTGATTCAACTAAGTCTTTGGGTATAGCCGCCATATTTAAGGCAATAAAAGCATTGTCACGACGTGGACTATGTTGATGCAAAGCCTTAGCGACTAATTCTTTACCCGTGCCGGATTCACCATTAATTAAAACATTAATATTTGATTGCGATAAACGACCAATAGCGCGAAATACTTCTTGCATCGCCGGCGCTTGACCAATCATTTCTGTCAGCTCATTGTCTGAATTATCAATTGCACCGCTGTCATTCTCATCGGCGTAATCAAGTGCTCGGCGCGTCATTGCTACTGCATCATCAATATCAAAAGGCTTAGGAAGGTATTCAAAAGCACCGCGTTGATAAGAAGATACAGCATTATCGAGATCCGAATGCGCCGTAGTAATAATGACGGGAAGCTTAGGATGTAGCTCTACAATTTTAGCTAGCATTTCTAAGCCGTCGATACCTGGCATGCGAATATCACTGACAATAACATCGGGAACATCCGATTCTAAACGCGTTAATAATGCTTCAGCATCAGTGAATACATCAACGTTCATACCTGAGCGAGAAAGCGCTCTTTCTAAAACCCAGCGTATGGATTTGTCATCATCAACAATCCAAACATTGTTTGCTTTTGACATACTAAAATCTCCAGTTAACCGCTAACTTGTAACGGCAAAAAAATTGAAAAGCAGGTATCGCCGACATCACTAGTAAAAGCGATTAAGCCGTGATGTTGATTGACGATAGATTGCGCAATAGATAGGCCAAGACCAGAGTTACTTGCGTGACCACTGACCATGGGAATAAAAACGTTGTCTCGAATGTCATCAGGTATACCTGGACCGTTGTCTCTAATATCGACACGGCAGACTAATTTATGATTATGCCCACCGATAGTAAATTGACGGATAACACGACTAGAAATTGTAATTTGTGGCTTTTTGCCATCATCGGGTTTTGTTTCTAATGCCTGAGCGGCATTACAAGTAATATTTAACGCGGCTTGAATTAAGCGCTCTGGATCGGCAAGAAAATTAGGAATGCTAGGATCATAATCTCTGACGATGCTAATGCGTTCACCGGCATCAGCTTCGGTTAACTGCCGCACGCGCTCTAATACTTCATGAATATTAATTGTCGATAAGCTCTGCGGCTTTGCTGGTCCAAGCATGCGATCAACCAGATTTCTTAAACGGTCTGCCTCGCTAATAATAACTTGTGTATATTCTTTTAAGTTTTCATCGTTTAATTCGCGCTCTAACAGTTGTGCTGCGCCGCGAAGACCACCAAGAGGGTTTTTGATTTCATGAGCCATACCCTTTAATAATGCATGCGTTGATTCTTGAGCTGAAAAAAGTGTTTCTTCACGGCTAATGCGCAAGAGCCTATCAATAGGTTGAATCTCAACAATCAGCGCGCTGCCGGGTATGTCTTCAATGGGTGTGATAGTGTAATCGACAGTGGTTTTAGTAATCTTACTACCCGTGCTTGTCGTTAATATTGCTTCACGCTGCGTGTGTGGCCTACTTGATGCCAGTGTTTCTTGTAGCGTAACAATGGTTGAATCGGCTGCCATCAGTAGCTTTTTAATGGGTTCGCCAATATGTCGATTACCACTCAGGCCCAGTAAAATTTCAGCGGCTGCATTAATATGGCTCAGGCGCAGTTGATCATCCAGTAGCAAAATCGCTGTACTGAGGTTCTCAAGTAGTCGTGTATGTAGTTGTTCTGAAATCATAATATAGTCGTTGCAAGAATCGTGCGCAAAATGCCAATATTGGGGCGTTATTTAAAATTTATAAAAAACAGTTATAAAACAGCAGCTTAAAATTAGTAAACTTGAAATAAAAAGAAGGTGATGCTGCTTTATTGCTATTTTTATAAACCCGAGTGAGTCTAGTGTAGCCCTTGCACCACCATGGTGCACTAATTTATTGTTTTAATTTTGGCCAGTGGAAGATTACTGAGGCCCAGCGTAAAATAAAAAAATACTGGATGAATACGCTTTTAGGCTAATGTTGATGACTACTTTTATATTAATTTCTCTTTTAAACACAGCTACGTTTGGAATTTATGCGATCTAACACACTATTAATTGCCCTCTTGATGGTCTCTCTGGGCCTTAACGCTTATTTATTGTTAAGTCACTCCATTGGCCTGCCTGCTATAAGCGGTGCTCTAGGCTCGGCTTCGGAGAGTTTAAAGGCGGGGTATAGTGGTGAATCTGCAGTCATAGAGAGTAATAAGGGGCAGCGACGTCATTTAGAAAACTTATTTCGTGTTGGTGATAAAAAAAATGATAAAGCCTTATTGGTAGCCGATTTAAACGACGCTTTTCTTGCTGGAGATTTCGATACAGCTATTGATGGCTGGCAATGGCTAAGCAGTCATGATGTCAATTTAGCGATGCAATTAAAAATCCAATGGCTTAACAGTGCAGGGCAGTGGTTGCTTGAAGACAAAGTTGAGGCAGTGAAACAATTGACCGAGGTATGGCTCCGAGCGCGGCCCTATGACAAAGCCTTGCGTTATTTACAAGTGCAATGGGAATTAGCGGCGGGACAAGTTGAGAATGCTGTAGAAACACTTTATGGCTTAATGGAAGAATTGCCGGCTACTGAACAAGGCCGTTTTGCACGAGAAATTTCAGCAATAGTTGATGCTGAGATTGCACGCTTAAGTGAGCAAAAAGCTTGGCAACCCATGATTACTTTTATTGAGCGTTTACTTTGGCATGAGCCGCAGCATCCTCCTTATTTATTAATGTTGGCAAAAGCGCATATAGAGCTTCAACAATATTCGCAGGCAAGGACATTATTGTATAGCTTACAATTTAATACCTTTTATACTGAACAAGTGAAATCGTTATTAGCCTTAATTGATTTAAGTGATTTACGATCAGTATCGATTGAATTAGAGCAGCAGCGAGAGCATTACCTAGTCAATGGTCTTGTTGATAATAGCAGTGCTATTCGTTTAATGATTGATACAGGGGCATCCATTTCGGTTATGTCTGCAGAATATTTTAACGGTATTAAAAATCAACTTGCACCTGAATTTGTTCGAAACGCTACAATCAATACCGCAGGAGGCATTGTAAAAGCGCCGATTTATCAGTTCTCTTCTTTTGAAATAGATGAATACCGAATGCCCAATATGCAGTTCGTAGTAATGGTGTTAGAAAATAACAGCAGTAAAAATAATGGTGATGGATTGTTGGGGATGAATTTTTTGAAAGCATTTAACTTTCAAATTGATCAGAAAAACAGTCGGTTGTTATTAAAACCACGTTAACATTTATTTGTAGATAGATTTTCGCAGCGTTTAATATTAAAACCTATTTTGGTTGGGAGCGCTGAACTTTAATTAAATGACGCTTTGCATCAGCTAGGTTTTTTTCTAATAGCGTTAACCGTTTAAGGTAGTCCGATGATGGTCTAGCGCCGCCGCCTGCATTGCCAACATAATCACCTTCGCTAGGTTCTTTGCCAATTTCTAATAATAATTCAGCTTCTTTTAAATTAGCTTTTGCGGCTTTAAGTGAGCGCTTCCAATTTTTTTTGTCTTGCTGATTTTGAAGTTGCTTATCACGATTGTTGTTCTTAGCTTCTTGCGCACGTTTTTCTTGTGCCTCTTTGAGCCATTCAGGCTGATTCTCAATAAGGCTTTCGAGTGTTGGTGTAATATTTTGCTGTGGGTCGGTATCAGGAACCGCTTCAATTAAACTATCCGTGTTTTCTGGAGGGTGGTCAGTAAAAGTGATTTTTCCATCGGCATCAACAACGCGATAAACCTCAGCACTGGCTGAGGCCATCAATGTAAATACCATTATAGCTAGAGGCTGCTTTAAATAGTGAAGGGCTTTGATCATGGTTAGTCATCACTCTTTGTGTAAGGTATTAATATATAAAAAATATAAGAAGAACCAAGTATAAGTTCAATGTTATACCTATATAAGGACAATTTCTTAGCGAAGAGTTCAGTATTTGATAAAAGCGTGAAATGTATTCGAAGATTGGAGCGGATTTATTAGCCGCATAATAAAAAATTATTTTTTAAATGCGTCTTTTTAGTCAGTAAAAAGACGCATTCGGAGCCTAGTAGCTGAGTTAGCTGACTTGCGCTAAGTCTCCTTTTGTTTCTAACCATTTTTTACGATCTGGAGCGCGTTTTTTTGCTAACAACATATCTAATAATTTTTCCGCGCTATCCGTCGCGTCAGTAGTCAGCTGAACAAGACGGCGTGTATCTGGATCCATAGTGGTTTCGCGTAATTGCAGAGGGTTCATTTCACCCAAGCCTTTAAAGCGTTGTACGTTAACTTTGCCACGTTTTTTCTCTGCTTTAATACGATCTAACACACCGGTTTTTTCGGCTTCGTCTAAGGCATAATAAACGTTGTCGCCTATATCAATACGATACAGTGGCGGCATAGCAACATAGACATGTCCTGCAGATACTAACGGTTTAAAGTGCCTAACAAATAAAGCGCAGATTAATGTCGCAATATGTAAACCATCCGAATCGGCATCGGCCAAAATGCAAATTTTGTGATAGCGTAAACCCGATAAATCACTTGAAGCTGGATCAATACCCATAGCTACTGCGATATTATGAATTTCATCTGATGCTAGAATTTCTTGTGAATCGACTTCCCAAGAATTTAAAATTTTACCTCGTAGCGGCAAAATGGCTTGGAAGTTTCGGCTGCGTGCTTGCTTTGCCGATCCGCCCGCGGAATCACCCTCTACTAAAAATAATTCACCGAGTTCAGGATCATCGCTAGAGCAGTCGGCTAGCTTGCCCGGTAATGCGGGCCCTTGAACAATACGCTTACGCGCTACTTTTTTAGCTTTACGTGAGCGTGCTTGAGCACTGTTAATTGCGAGTTCAGCAATTTGATCGGCTTCTTCAGTGTGTTGATTTAACCAAAGTCCCAATGCATCTTTTGCGACGCCAGAAATAAATGCGACACATTCACGTGAAGATAATCGCTCTTTGGTTTGTCCTGAAAATTGTGGGTCTGCAAGCTTTGCCGATAAAACATAACTGCAGCGATCCCAAACATCGTCGGCAGTTAACTTTAAACCTTTCGGTAATAAATTTCTAAATTCACAGTACTCACGAATCGCTTCAAGTAAGCCAGTTCGCAAACCATTAACATGCGTACCACCTTGAGCCGTCGGAATTAAGTTAACATAACTTTCGGCAATAATTTCTCCGCCATCGGGCATCCATTGCACTGCCCAATCGGCCGCCTCTGTCTCGGCAGAAAAGCTACCCATAAACGGTTCTCTAGGTAGCACTTCCCAGCCGCGCGTTGCGGAGACAAGATAATCTCTTAAGCCATCTTCATAAAACCATTCATCTTTGTCGCCGGTGTGCTCATCAAGAAAGGTAATGCGTAAACCGGGACATAACACCGCTTTGGCTCGTAAAACATGTTGTAAGCGCCGTATAGAAAATTTAATGGCGTCAAAATATTGTGCGTCTGGCCAAAACCGAACCGTGGTGCCTGTGTTGCGCTGACCAACTGTACCGGTTTCTTTTAACTTACTTTTTCTTTTACCGTCGGCAAAAGAAATATTATATTCCTTGCCGTTGCGTTTAATGTCAACTTCAAGAAGCGTCGATAAGGCGTTAACTACCGATACACCTACACCGTGAAGGCCGCCAGAAAATTGATAATTCTTATTCGAAAATTTACCACCCGCATGCAGCTTGGTTAATATCAGTTCAACGCCAGACATTTTATGCTGAGGATGAATATCGACTGGCATACCGCGACCATTATCGGATGCGGACAAGGAACCATCTTTATGCGCAATAACATCAATACGATCGGCAAAACCCGCTAAGGCTTCATCGACAGAGTTATCAATAATTTCTTGCGCTAAATGGTTAGGTCGCTGCGTATCGGTATACATGCCCGGACGTTTGCGAACAGGCTCTAAACCGGTTAAGACTTCAATGGAATCGGCGTTATAATCTGACATAAATAAATATTCGTTTCACTGTAAAAGGGTCTATTGAAAAATTTTAACGCGATAGCGCTAAAAAATCAGCTATAGCAGGCAGCCATTGATCATAACCGATAAAACTATGATCTCCACCGTGCTCAATAATAGAGCGGCTGGCTCGGTAAAATTGTGTGGCCTCACTAAAATCCAAGGTCTCATCTGCCGTTTGAATCATTAGCATACGCTTTTCTGGCTCTGTCATTCGCGCTACGGCTAATGCGCGTAACTCTACCATATGTTGCTTGGTTAACGTGTATGTTTCACCGGTATAGTCATTACTCTGTGGGCCTAAATAGGCTTCGAGTAAGCGATCAGGATACACCGCTGGATTAACTAATACAGCCTTGCAGCCGTATTGCTCAACAAAAAAATTCGCGTAATAACCACCCAATGAGCTGCCGATAATGACAGGATCATCAATCGTATCCATTAGCTGGGTAATTTGTTCTATGGCTTTGGCTGGAGCAAAGGATAGTTGTGGCAGCAAGCACTGAATAGATGGATGATATTTGCCCATGTATTGAGTCGTTAGCTGCGCCTTATGAGAAAGCGGGGAGCTGTTATAGCCATGCAGATAGATAAGCGTTTTCACAAGGCTTCTCTTATTGAGATTAAAATTAAAATACAAAAGGAAAAGCAGAATGGCAATGCAGAATGCCAGCGCATTACATGATTAATAGCCTTGGGAGTTATAGTCGACAGGCAAGTCGATATTTTCAAGTCTTGAGATATCTGAATCTATACGGCCATCGGCATAAAGATCTAACCAGCGATACCCTGGTGCGCATTCGTCTAATTTGAATCCGGTGCTATTAGGCGCAAACTGAATACAGGTTGAAGGTGCAGAGAGTAATTGAACGCCAGGTAAGCGAGGATCTTCGGCGCTAAAGGCCTGATGCACATGGCCCCAAATAATACCGCGTAAGCGAGGCTCTTTGGCGAGCAAGTCAATTAAGGCGTCACTATCGGCTACTTGCTGCTCGTCTAACCACTCACAACCAATTGAGACGGGTTGGTGATGCAAGCAGACTAAGACATGCTCTGCTTCGGGTACGGCGTTAAGCAGCGGTTCTATGCGTGCTAATTCTTGCGCGCCTAATTCACCACCTACTTGACCGGGTACCGCTGAATCTAACATTAGGATTAACCAGCGACCCAATGTTACAGCCCTTGGCATACAGGCTTCGCCGACAGTTTCGACCATTAACTCACGCGAATCATGGTTGCCGGCTAACCAAGCATTGGGAATGTTCAGCGGTTTGAGTTTATCGAATAACCGCGAGTAAGCTTCATGTGAGCCATGATTAGAAAGATCACCGGTAGCCAATAACAGTTCTGCTGAGGTTTGTTCCAATTGCAGTTGCTTGAGTACGTGGTCAAGGCTAGCATCGGTATCCATACCAACCAATTGCTCACCAGCCTCTTTGCCAAGATGACAGTCGGTAATTTGAATTACCCTTGTTGGGGTATCAGCATCGCTAACGGCAACGTTAAGGATTGAATGATTATCATTTTTGGTCATGGTTTTAAGTGCTCTAACTCATGTTCTTAAAGATCGACCGCCCACCAATAAGGTGTCGATGGATGGCGATACTTGTTGTTCTGAATGGCCAGTGTCTAGATGATCTGCATCTGTAATTGCTGAGCTTGCCGGTGTGTATAAGCCGGTCGTCATGCTTTCACTGCTCATTCCATGTTTTGAACATAGGCCGAGCCATTCACTTAAAAATCGATTTTGTTGCGCTTTTTCATCTGGCTGAAACATTAACTCATTAGGATATTCATAACTCGCGAGGCGATTAGGCTTATGGTTACAGGCGATGACTTCGGCCATATTCACATCATGATAAAGCCGAATCGACATGTTTACACAGCCAGACTCGCCATCAACATCGACAAAGCTATCGATCAAAACTTGTAAATTAACCATGGTGGTAAACCGGCAGCGCTCAGCGATAGATAGCGAAAGCTTGGCGGGTTTATTAGTCGCTAGGTCAATGTCAAAGCTAATATTGTCTTGTGCTTCATCTATAGCTGGGGCAGAAGAAATGATTGATTCACTGTTATTAGCTGAATTACCGGTGAGACCTTTAAGTAAAACTGACGGCATAATACGGCAGATACGCGCATAGTTTGCCTCGCAATCAGCCATCATCATTTTAATGTCAAAACGGTATTTCTTTTTCAATTCAGATATTCACTTCTTTATATAGTTGGCCCACTAAAGGCAGGGCATCGAGTTGAGCTAAATAGCTATAACTCTAGTCGCTAAAGAGTAAAGATAGTTGTAGATTGAGTACAGTGCGAAGCAGGCGTAAATTTTTACAATATTCTTGCTGGTAAAGCCCTAGGTGGGGTCAAATAGCGGACTCGCGTCATACTATTTTGGTATTTAGATGGAAGAAGCTTAACTCTTGCAACTTCGTAACCTTGGGTGGGTCTGTTAGACTATCGTCGTGCCAAGATATGTACTTAGATTGTTTGTTTCAACTATTTATTTAAGTTAAGTTACCGATATATTTATCTAAAGCCGATCATTTAAATGGCCCATAAAGCGTAAGCCGTCTATTAAATGAAGTGGTCCTATAACAGTCGACCCTAACCGCTGGCCCTGTGATAGCTAGATCAATAATAGCTAGATCAATAATAGCTAGATTAAAAACCGGTAGATAAATAACTTAGCACG
>CAXAHI010000056.1:0-15326 GCA_963968645.1 uncultured Gammaproteobacteria bacterium
TACTGCTGCTGTCGATACGTTAGATGACACCCACAAACCTCACTCGGCTTTTTACCTGGCTTTTTACTTGGCTTACCACTCGACTGTTTTTGCTAATACTTTTGTCACTATTCATCACGCTGAGGTGCCGGCAATCCAAAATGCTCATACGCGCGACGTGTAGCAATACGACCTCGCGGTGTACGCTGAATAAAACCTTGTTGAATCAAAAATGGCTCTAACACATCTTCTATGGTGCCGCGCTCTTCGCTAATAGCTGCTGCTAAATTATCAACACCCACCGGCCCACCATCAAACTTTTCAATAATCGACAATAATAGTCGTCGATCCATATGATCAAAGCCTTGCGGATCAATATTCAATACATTCAATGCGCTATCAGCAACGGCTTCAGTCACGACGCCATCATGTTTTACATCAGCAAAATCACGCACTCGTCGCAATAAACGATTAGCTATACGCGGTGTGCCGCGTGAACGACGAGCAATTTCACGCGCACCGTTTTTTTCAATTTCGACACCCAGTAATGAAGCCGCTCTAGTCACAATATGGCTAAGGTCATCCATGCCATAAAATTCTAAGCGCTGAACAATACCAAATCGATCTCTAAGAGGAGACGTTAGAGAGCCTGCTCTGGTAGTAGCACCTACCAAAGTAAACGGGGGTAAATCTAATTTTATTGAGCGCGCTGATGGCCCCTCGCCTATCATAATATCCAGCTGGTAATCTTCCATTGCTGGATACAAGACTTCTTCAACCACGGGGCTTAGACGGTGAATCTCATCAATAAACAACACATCATCTTTGCTGAGGTTGGTGAGCATGGCGGCTAAATCACCGGGGCGCTCTAACACAGGGCCAGAAGTGGTATGCAGCTCAACTTTTAATTCATTGGCAATAATATGTGCCAACGTAGTTTTACCTAAACCGGGGGGGCCAAATATTAAAGTATGGTCCAACGCTTCACCGCGATTACGAGCCGCGCCTATAAATACTTCCATTTGCTCACACACCGCCGGCTGACCAACATAGTCGGCCAACATTTTGGGGCGCAGCGCGCGATCATGTTGAAACTCTTCATCGGCAACATCACCGGCAACAATTCGATCTGCTTCTATCATGGTGTATTCCTAGACTAACGCTGAAGCATGGTTTTTAAGGCGGCGCGAATAGCACTTTCGCTACTATCAATGGCCGACAAATCTAACTTAGCCAATGCTTTGCTCGCCTCAACCGGTTTATAACCTAAGGCAATCAGGGCATTCTCGGCTTCAGCCAACATCACTGACTGGCTTATACCTGCATCCTGACCATCAATATCGCCCTCTAACAAGCTGGCCGTTTCTAAATGCCACTCGCGTAAGCGATCTTTCATTTCGACAATTAAACGCTCAGCCGTTTTTTTACCTACACCGGGCAAACGGGTTAAGGCCACTACATCACCGGCCAACACGCAGCGACTAAAAGAAGCGGCATCCATTCCTGACAATATCGCTAAGGCCAACTTTGGACCCACACCGTTAACCTTAATTAGGGTACGAAATAATTGACGCTCGGCGGAATCGGCAAAGCCATAAAGTAACTGGGCATCTTCTCGCACCACAAAATGGGTGAGCAGACGAATGGCTTCACCCTTTTTAGGAAGAACAGAAAAGGTATTTAAGGAGGCCTGCACTTCATAACCTACACCATGAACATCAATGGTTAAAAACGGCGCGGCTTTTTCAATTAAAGTGCCAGATAAAAAACTAATCATGCATTACTATCATCATATTAAGGGGCGAAAAAAACGTATCGAAAAATCGATTATTCATAAACCTATAAACCGTAAACCTATAAATGGTGAAGCAAACAATTGCATTCTCATTCTATTCGCAAATGAAGCAACCATCGCGTCTAACACTACACACTTTAAAGCTTTAGCGAAGTTGCGCATAAGGATTATCGCTGTAAGTGTGGCATAGCGCTACAGCAAGTGCATCTGCCGCATCAGAAGGTGGAGACTTGCTGAGCCGCAGCAATTTAACCACCATATCCTGTACTTGTATTTTATCGGCTGCACCCGTACCGGCAACCGCTTGCTTAATTGATCGTGGCGCATACTCACCTAAGGGAATATTTGCTGCGGCAATGGCCAACATTGCAGCACCGCGTGCATGCCCCAACTTAAGCGCCGAACTCGCGCTTTTACCTACAAACACTTGCTCTATTGCTGCTTGATCTGGCGCGTACTGGCTTATTAATTCAGTCACACTTTGATGAATGGTTAATAAACGCGCAGACATTTCACCGGTTGGCATGCGAATACAACCACTGGCAAGGTATTTTGGCTGACCTTTATCGGCAACAATAACGCCATAACCCGTGACTCGCGAACCCGGATCGATACCTAAAATAATCGTCAAAAGATCATACTCATCACTAAAAGAGGCACCCGCTTACTGAATAAAACACATGTGATTATACCCAGCTATTAAGGATTTGCACCAAGCATTCTTATACTTCGGTTGGCACACATAAAAAAACGCTTGGTCTAACTTATTTGCTGAGTGAGATAACGAAAAAAAGTGGCCTTTAAAGGACGCAACAAAGAATAAAATAAAAAGGATAAAGAGAGAAAAAGAAGGAAAACGAGGGAGAGAGAGATAGAGAGAGGACGAAAGAAGCAGGAAAAAAGAAGACGCTCTCTTTCTGCTTAATTCAGCAGAAAGAGAGCACAAACATTAAGCAGGTTTGACTTCTTTCTCGACTTGTCGCAATTTAATATTTAATTCGCGCAATTGTTTATTATCAACATTGCCCGGTGCCTCAGTCATTACACAAGCAGCCGACTGCGTTTTAGGAAAGGCAATAACATCACGGATAGAGCTAGAACCAGTCATTAGCATGACTAAACGATCCAAGCCAAAAGCCAAACCACCGTGCGGTGGCGCACCGTACTTTAAAGCATCTAACAAGAAACCAAACTTCTCTTGCGCTTCTTCTTCACTAATCGACAATAAACGGAAAACCGCCGATTGCATGTCAGCGCGATGAATACGAATAGAGCCACCACCTAACTCAGTACCGTTAAGTACCATGTCATAGGCTTGTGATAACGCTGTGCCAGGGTCAGCCTCAAGTGCTTCAGGGCTGCATGATGGCGCGGTAAATGGATGATGCAATGCAGTCCATTGGCCACTATCAGTCTTTTCAAACATCGGGAAATCAACGACCCAAAGCGGTGCCCATTTACAGGTGTATAGGTTGAGATCTTCACCCAACTTACAGCGTAATGCGCCAAGCGCCTCATTAACAATATTGGTTTTATCGGCACCGAAGAAGACAATATCGCCATCTTCTACTTCTAATCGGTCCATTAATGCCAACACAGTGTCATCTGGCATAAATTTCAGAATAGGCGATTGCAACCCTTCAAGACCAGCAGCACGATCATTCACTTTGACCCAAGCCAAGCCTTTAGCACCATAAATGCTGACAAACTTCGTGTAACCATCAATCTCTTTACGGCTTAATTTACTGCCGCCAGGCACTTTTAATGCAGCAACACGGCCTTCGGGATCATTCGCAGGACCGTTAAACACTTTAAATTCAACTGACGACATTAAATCATTCACGTCGACAAGTTTTAATGGAATACGTAAATCAGGCTTATCGCTACCGTAATCTTTCATCGCCTCGGCATAAGGCATTTTAGGAAAACGATCGAATTTCACGTCCATAACTTCGGCAAACAGCTCCGAAATCAATTTTTCTGTCATATCCATAATTTCGGATTCGGACATAAACGTGGTTTCAATATCGATTTGAGTAAATTCAGGCTGTCTGTCTGCACGTAAATCTTCATCGCGGAAACATTTAGCAATTTGATAATAACGATCAAAACCCGACACCATAAGCAACTGCTTAAACAGCTGTGGTGATTGTGGCAAGGCAAAGAACTTACCTTCATGCGTACGGCTGGGCACTAAATAGTCACGTGCACCTTCTGGCGTAGCGCGGGTAAGAATCGGCGTTTCAATATCCAAAAAGCCTTCACGATCAAGAAAACTACGAATATTAGAAGACACCTTTGAACGCAAACGAAGCTTTTGCTGCATATCGTTGCGACGTAAATCTAAATAACGGTATTTAAGACGAACATCTTCACCGACATCAGTAAATTCATCTAATTGAAAAGGCGGTGTTTCAGCCTGATTCAAAATCTCTAACGATTTTGCATAGACTTCAATGGCACCCGTAGCCATATCGGCGTTAACGGTAGCCTCAGAACGTGCACGCACAACACCTTTAACGTGTATTACGTATTCGCTACGCACTTTATCTGCCAGCGTAAAGTTATCACCGGTGTCAGGATCAAATACGACCTGCACAATGCCATCTCGGTCACGTAAATCGATAAAAATGACGCCACCATGGTCACGACGGCGATCAACCCAGCCGTAAAGCGACACTTCTGTATCGACGTGTGCCAAGCCAACTTTGCCACAATAGTCACTTCTACGGCTGCTAGCGCCGGACTTACTCACTGAATCTGTCAAGAAAACCTCGTTATCATTGTTTGTACTTGCTGAGCAAAACCATTTTACCCAGCTTGACCATAAGAGTTAACAGCCGTTGCATTGATACAACCACTGCCTGAAAATAATTGCTATTAGTCGCTGGCGGGTTTATCGGCGCTGGTTTTATTAGCGCTGGCAGCCGGCTTATTATTATTTTTAAAATCTGTCTCATACCAGCCACTGCCTTTTAATTTAAAGGCCGCTGCAGAGATCAGTTTTTTTAATGATGCCTGCTCACAAGAAGGGCATTGTGTTAACGGCGCATCGGCCATTCTTTGTAACGCTTCCATCTTATGATGGCATGCCTCACATTGATATTCGTAAATCGGCATAACCGTTTGTATCTCCGCTGCTCTTTTGACTGCTTTGTGCATTGAGAATGCTTAACTAAAACCACCCAATTATCGGCCTGTATTGGCATAAATATCACCAACACCCACCTTGAGCGCGCGGCATTATACTCTATGTTTTGCTTACGGTTAAACACAGAATAACATTATAGAACACGTAAAAAGCCCATTTCAGAGCCTTTAGCGGTTAGCGATCACTTTCAGAGCTATTTATTGATACATCACAGCGCATAATACAAATATTTAAGTGAATCTATTTTCATTTCATCAAACATCACGAGGGCATCAAAATAATCACGTCATCATTGCCATCTAACACCTTAAATAGAGGGGTGAATTAACGCATTTTTTCATCATAAGTTAAAAAACAGTTTTAATGAATTTGACAGAAATGCCAAAAAAACCCTAAAAATAAGGCTTTTTTTGATTGCCAGCGTATCTTGTTTTCGATATATATACGTCCGTCGTTTTTAAACTTTGAAACAGCGTTTTGAATAACGGCAAATTAAGCCTTATTTTATAGCTTTTTTTGCCTTTTAACTTAAAACAAAGCATCAAAGAAAAACGTAAATTAACCCAGCGTGTGCTGGATTTATAATAGCTTTAACTGACTAATCTGAGGATAACCCATGGCTGCTAAAAAAACTGCTGCTAAGAAAAAACCAGCTGCTAAGAAAGTTGTTAAAAAAGTTGCTGCAAAGAAAAAAGCACCTGCCAAGAAACCAGCCGCTAAAAAAGCACCTGCTAAGAAAAAAGCACCTGCTAAAAAAGCCGTTGCTAAAGTTGCTGCTAAACCAGCTGCTGGCAAAGCTATTAGCGCTCGCTATAGCAAAACTCAAATTTTGACTGAAATTGCAGAAACAACTGATCTTAGCCGTAAGCAAGTCGGTGCGGTTATTGAAGAGCTTACATCATTGATTGAGCGTCACATCAAGAAACGTGCTTGTGGTGAATTCGTTTTACCTGGCCTGCTTAAAGTAACTACAGTTAAAAAACCAGCGCGTAAAGCACGCAAAGGTATTAACCCATTCACTGGTGAAGAAACTGTATTTAAAGCAAAACCAGCAAGCATCGCAGTTAAAGTACGTCCTTTGAAGAAACTGAAAGAAATGGCTGAGTAATTACTCAAACGTCATTGAACGATGAAAGATAGACCTGTTCACGCAATACAATGAACTCGTCGTTAACCGGGGTATGGATTTTCCAGCCCCGGTTTTTAGTTTCTAACTCCTATAAATCACAATGCCGACATTGCTAACCACTAGCAATATCATGCACATTAAATAACTAGATAAACGATATTATGCGCGCCAGCCAAATCTTAATAGCTACCCTAAAAGAAACCCCAGCCGATGCAGAGGTGATTAGTCACCAGCTAATGTTACGCGCGGGAATGATTCGCAAACTAGCATCTGGCCTTTATACCTGGCTACCCATGGGTTTGCGTATATTGAGAAAAATTGAAGCCATAGTGCGTGAAGAGATGAATAACGCCGGCGCACAAGAAATATTAATGCCGGTTGTTCAGCCTGCCGAGCTCTGGGAAGAATCTGGACGCTGGGATCAATACGGCGCTGAATTATTGCGCGTTAAAGATCGTCATCAACGCGGTTTTTGCTTAGGGCCTACCCATGAGGAAGTCGTTACCGATTTAATGCGTAACGAATTACAAAGCTATAAGCAGCTGCCTATTAACCTTTTTCAAATCCAAACAAAATTTCGTGATGAAATAAGACCTCGCTTTGGCATAATGCGCGCGCGTGAGTTCACCATGAAAGATGCCTACTCTTTTCATATTAGTCAGGCCAGCCTAGACGACACCTATCACGTTATGCACAATGCCTACTCGGCAATATTCAGCCGTATTGGTCTAGATTTTCGTGCTGTATTAGCCGATACAGGCTCTATTGGCGGCAGTGCTAGCCATGAGTTTCATGTGCTGGCTGAATCGGGTGAAGATGATATTGCCTTTAGTAATAGCAGTGACTATGCCGCGAATGTTGAACTCGCTGAAGCCATTGCACCCACTGCAAATGCTGCAATAGAACAACAATCCCTTAATACTGTTGATACACCGAATGCCAAAACGATTGATGAAGTTTGCGAGCAACTGAAAATCCCTGCTCAACAAAGCTTAAAAACATTATTAGTTAATGCGAACGAAGACAGCCCAACACCCTTAGTTGCGCTTGTATTACGTGGTGATCATCAACTTAACGATATTAAAGCAGAAAAACTTGAACATGTTGCCTCGCCATTAACCATGGCAAGCGAAGCCGACATTCTTGCTGCGACCGATTGCACCCCAGGGTCTATTGGGCCGATTAAACTCGCTATGCCGATTATTGTTGATCATGCAGCCGCTGCGGTTAGCAACTTTGCGTGTGGTGCTAATCATGATGGCCAGCATCTTACCGGTGGTAACTGGGATCGTGATGCAACCGCCACTTTAATTACTGATATTCGCTGCGTTGTTGCTGGCGATCCAAGCCCAGACGGTAAAGGCGAGTTATTAATTAAACGCGGTATCGAGGTTGGGCATATATTTCAGCTAGGTAAAAAATACAGCGAAGCACTCAACGCCACCGTACTGAATGAATCGGGCAAAGCCGAAGTGGTTCATATGGGTTGTTACGGCATTGGCGTATCACGCGTTATGGCCGCTACTGTTGAACAAAATCACGATGACGGTGGCATTATTTGGCCCGCGTCTATTGCGCCGTTTCAGGTGGTACTCATACCCATTAATATGCAGAAATCTGAACGCGTAAAAACGCTAACCGAATCCTTGTATCAACAATTACTCGATCATAATATCGAAGTATTACTTGATGACAGAAATGAGCGACCTGGTGTTAAATTTGCCGATATGGAGTTAATCGGCATTCCTCATCGCTTAGTCATAGGTGATAAAGGCTTAGACAGAGGCGTATTGGAATATCGCGCACGTCCTTCGTCAGATAATCAAGATATGTCGGTTGAAACTGCACTTGAAGAATTGTTAAAGTTGCTGGGTTAATGACAATAGACCAATAATAAATAGCTATACTGTTTATTATTGGTCGTAACCCACTTAGTTTTATTACCCACTCTTTCTAAAAAGAAACAATCTTTATTTATAATTGATAGAAAGAGAAAGAAATGATATTCATTTATAGCCCGAGCAACCACCGAGCCAATGACTATTTATGCCCTCATCGCACATCAGCCAATACTTTACCGCACTGTTCTGCTTATTCACTATAAGCATCTCCTCCATAAGCGTCGCCAGTGATAATCGCATACAGCAAATCGATGATTCAGAACTAAAAACCTTTTTACAAAGCACCCTTGGTAAAGATACTGCCCTAAAAGATAAATTTGATGGCGAAGTTTGGCTACTCGGCATGCGTGCACGTATGGCTGCCTATAAAGTCAGTGATAAAGAATCGTACTCCATTCTTACCACCGTTTACGAAGAAGCACTTAATAGCAACCTAGCTCCAGATATTGTATTAGCCGTTATTGCCGCAGAGAGCAGCTTTAATCGCTTTGCCGTTTCATCGGCTGGCGCACAAGGCTTAATGCAAGTAATGCCCTTTTGGAAAAATGAAATTGGCCGCGCCGATGATAACCTCACCGATATCGCAACTAATATTCGCTATGGCTGCAAAATTTTGCAATTTTATCTGCAAAAAGAAAAAGGGGATTTGGCGCTGGCATTAGCACGCTACAACGGCAGCGTAGGACAAACACGCTATTCAGAAAAGGTACTCGTTATCTGGGAACAGCATTGGCGTAGCGGCAGGCTTTAAAGACAACCCCTACCAAAGTACTCATTCGCTTTATAAAAAATGAGATCAAGTTATTAGTTATGGCTAAAAAAAGCTAAAATCACGCTTATATTGCCAAATAAATTAAAAATATTCGCCATTTTTTTAATTAGTTCATGTGATTTATTTAAGCTTCACTATACTATTACTGCAAGCACGAATTATTTAAGCTCAAATTCTTGTGTGACCATTTCCTAAAATAATAAATCAATATGTAAAAATTATTCGTTGTTTAAGGACTATGGAGTAAAAAAATGCAGGTTGAACTCTCAAAAATATTATCCGGCCTTATTAAACTCGCCGTGACAATCAGTTTAGTGGCTACCAGTTTAGTCAGCCTTATATCGCTCGCTAATGCCTCTTCATTCGATCTACAAAGCTCAGCACCCGCCAATTTGAGCTCAAAAACTAGCTCAGTATCTATTAGCTCTGCAGCGCTCAATACCGCAACCGAATCATTATCTGATTACCCCAGCGGTGCTACTCAATCGGTATTGAAGTCAACCGATGATAATGAAATTACTATTAAGCTAGATAACCCGCCAGAAAAAACGGTTGTTTCTCAAAATATTATTATCGCTAGCCAAAAACCATCATCAGCTCAACAAGCCGGGCTATTTAGAATTTATCGATCGAACTTATTAAAGAAAACCTATCAACATGTTATTTACCCTAGTTCAGCCATAGATAGAAACCAACAAGGAGATGTTATTTTAAAATTAACCATTAGTCGTGAGGGTGATATACAAAAAGTCGATTATGATAAACGCGCTGATTTTAACTCACTCAATAAAGCCGCCGCACGCGCGGTCAAAAATGCTACGCCTTACCCCTCTGCTCCTAAGCAATTGCTTGGAGAAACGTTTGAAGTGATTATGCCTATTAAATTTCGCCTTGCTCAATAATCTATTCATCCTCCTTTTCTTTCCTCCACACTTACATTATTACGCCCCTAGTGACTTCACTCACCATCTGCATTCATAAGCCATATTCCAAACCATTAGCAGACGCCCATACAAACAAGTCAATTTAACGATATACTAGTGCCACAAAGCTATACAATAAAACCGACTCAACTCTTTAACTAACTTTTTAGCTGTTTATGAATTCAATACCCACATTAAATAACCGTTTTGCAGAGCTCGATTCACGACTCTCCAGCCTTACGCAAGCTAGCACTATTGGTGCACCACGCTGGGTGATTCGCAACCATGCCCTGGCTAATAATTTAGGTATTGATTTAACGAGCAATAATGGCGAACCGTTTTTATCCGCCTTTAGTGGTGGCACGCCATTAACCGACAGTAAACCTTTAGCCATGGTCTATGCTGGACACCAATTTGGTCACTATGTTAATCAGTTAGGTGATGGCCGCGGGTTATTACTCGGTGAAATTGATACCCCACAAGGTTCGTTCGACTTACATCTAAAAGGCGCAGGACCCACGCCGTATTCACGTATGGGTGATGGCCGTGCCGTATTACGCTCAAGCATTAGAGAATATTTATGCGGTGAAGCCATGACAGCACTGGGCATTGCTTCAACGCGATCACTTTGCATTACTACTGGCGAACAAACGGTTTGGCGCGAAAAAGAAGAATCAGCTGCCATGTTATTACGCGTAGCTCGTAGCCATATCCGCTTTGGTAGTTTTGAATTTTTTCACTACACCGAGCAACCCGAACTCGTTAAAAAATTAGCGGACTTTTGTATAGAGCAGTATTTTCCTGAGGCTGCTGAGCGCAGTGGTAGCGGACGCTATGCCGTATTTTTATCACAAGTTGTCGAAAAAACTGCGCGCATGATTGCCCAATGGCAAAGTGTGGGTTTTGCACATGGCGTAATGAACACAGACAATATGTCGATACTAGGAGAAACCTTTGACTATGGCCCCTTTGGTTTTTTAGATGATTACAATGAAGGCTTTGTTTGTAATCACTCTGACAATTCAGGTCGCTATGCGTTTAATGCACAACCTGGCGTAGCGTTGTGGAATCTGAATGCCTTAGCACAAGCGCTTTCATCCCTCATTGACGAAACACAAATTAAAGCGGCATTAGAAGGTTATCGCCCTAGCCTTGTTGGTCATTACTCAACACTGATGCGTAATAAACTCGGCTTACAAACCACCAATGATAACGATCAAAATCTTGTCTCTGAGCTTCTAGCGCTAATGCAAACATCAGCGGCCGACTTTACCAATACGTTTAGACAGCTTGGCACGGTCAGCATAAATGACCAACAACACCCGTTGCGCGATAATTTTATTAATAGAGAAAGCTTTGATGCTTGGTTAGGTAAATACCAACAGCGGTTAAAAGAAGAAGCTCGCGATGAAGATAAGCGCCATCAAGCAATGGCGGAAGTTAATCCTAAATTTGTTTTACGCAACTACTTAGCGCAGCAAGCGATAGATAAAGCTGAAGTGGGTGACTATAAAGAATTAGAAAAACTGGCAAAAATATTAAGTAAGCCTTTTGAAGAGCAGCCTGAATTTGAAGACTATGCGAAAATGCCGCCGGACTGGGGTAAGCGTATTAGTGTGAGTTGTTCGTCTTAACGTTATGCGGTTCGTTTCAATAGTATAAAGACGCTATAAAAAGAAAAAAACGAAAACGCCCAATTTAAATGTCATTTCTTATTTTTATTCGGCACAATAGCAAGCATGCTATTACTAACGATTTTTATCTGTATCGCTGTTGGCTTTTCATTCCTCTGCTCTATTGCAGAAGCAGTGCTATTAAGTGTCTCGACGTCCTTTATTGTTAACGCCGAACAAGAAGGCAAACCCTATGGCAGCGTGCTGCGAGAGCTCAAAGAAGACATTAACAGCCCTCTCGCGGTTATCCTGACCCTAAACACTGTTGCCCATACTATGGGCGCTGCTGGCGCCGGCGCACAAGCTGCAGAAATTTTTGGCAGTATCTATTTAGGTGTTTTCTCTGCCATTCTTACGTTGGTAATTTTGATTTTCTCAGAAATTATTCCCAAAGCCGTAGGTGCTCACTATTGGCGCAAGCTAGCGCCTGTAACGGCTTATAGCCTGCGCTTTTTAATTAGGCTGTTATACCCTTTTGTTTTACTCTCAAATAAATTAACCCAAGGTTTGTCGCACGAGCCCAAGCTGCAAGGCTTTAGTCGTAAAGAGTTTTCTGCCATGGCTAAACTGGGTGAGCAAGAAGGCCAGCTGGATAAAAATGAATCGGTAGTGCTAAGAAATTTATTTTTATTAGGCGAAACACCAGTACGCAGTGCTATGACGCCACGCTCGGTCGTATTCGCAATGCATGAAGACAGTACGATTAACGATTTACTGGGTAAGCAAAACCGTAAAATGTTTTCACGTATTCCCATATATACCGACCACGATAAAATAACCGGATTTGTTTTACGTGATGATTTATTAATAGCGCAAAATGATGAACATGGTGAGACACCCCTAAAAAATTACGGACGTGAACTAGGCGCCATATTGGATGCCTCTTCGTTACTTCAAGCGTTCGAAACGTTTATTAGCAGCCATGTGCATATCATGCTGGTGGTCAGTGAATACGGAGATACACAAGGCATTATTACGCTAGAGGATATTCTCGAAAGTTTGCTGGGCTTGGAAATTATGGATGAATCTGACACGGTAGAAGATATGCAGGTATTAGCTCGTCGCCTGGGGACATTAAGACGTAAGAAAATGGGAATGGATTAATGCTGTTTTTTAAGAATAAAAACTGACTTTAGCGCTAAGCCGGCATAATTTTTTTTACTATTATACCGGCTAGCATTTTTATTATTGAATCACTGACCGAATAAACGGCGCTGTTTCAATAAAAGCGTTACTCCTATAAAAAAATCACTTCAATAAAGGAGCTAGTTCAATAAAGAAGCTACTTTAATAAAGTATCCACTTCCGCTTTTGCATCGTCAATGGCTGAAGTATCAACTTCAACATCAGCAGCATCGACTCCCTCAACGCTTGCACCCACATCAGAGGCCATATCGCTAATAGAATCGGCAGCATCAGCAGCCATTTCAGAAGCGCCATCAACGGCATCACTTACCGTTTCACTCACAGCGTCAGACGCACTCTCAACCATATCACCAGCGCTTTCTGTGGCATCACTTAACGCACCACCAATACTGTCTAAAGTACCTTCAACCGCATCAGATGCTGCTTCACCCGTATTGGATACTGACGAACCATCATCACTATTACAAGCAACTAAAAGAACGACAGTGAACATAGCAATTAATGATTTACATATAATTTTCATACAATCCCCTATTTAATAAAATTAAAAATACCACTCTAAAAATACTCGATACCCTCAAGTAAACATGACGGCGGTTTACCGCTCTAAGATGCTCACATTCACCAACGGCTATTCGGCTCTTCTCGCAACCGCATTGCAAGACAAAAATCGAAAATGACTGTAAAACTTTATCCATAATTGGCCAACTAAAGGAAAATGAATAAAAAATAGTCAATAGTTGCGCTTGTCGGTCGCAAATCATGGTAATTCAACTAAGGTTACTAGTAGTCAAAATGATTGTGAGACAGCTCACAGTTTCAACATTTACCCAATTTGTTAGCTACAAACTGCACATAAGCGCGAATGAACAATGTATTAGTACCCTTTAACCCAGCATTGCTTAACCGTCTAAAATAAGACACCTATTATCTCAGTCGTGGAATTCCGTTGTGGAAAACAATCATCCTGAACACCAAAGACGACAAAGCGATGCCAGAGAAGGTAATCGGTCTGATAGGCGTGACGAAGCATCCAATACCCGCAGTGACCAGCGCCGAGCACGCGCCCAATCTCAACGACCTGAACGCAGACACGAACGTCGAAGCAAGCCACAACTTGAGCCCATAGGCGCGCCCAATATTCGTTTTCCTATTGAGCTAAAAGTCTCAGCCTATTTTCTGCTGCCCCTACTCTTTGGCATGATAGTTCTCGCCTACATCATGATTGATGCACACCGCAATTTTCAGCAAAAGCAGATGGATCAATTTGCCAGAGTGATTACCGCGCAAGTAGCTGCTAGTGCAATAGAACCCTTATTTGCCGATGCAAAAATGGAACTCGCCGTATTAATTAACCAAGTTGCGCTCGATAACAATTTTATTGGCTCAGGTATTTTTAACCATCGCGGAGAAGCTATTGCCGTATCTGGCATTATGCCCAATCGAACAGCGAGCGACTTAAGAAAAACCAAATCACTTTTTCCTGCCCAAGAATTTCAAGCGCTAGCCACTAACGCTTCAAAGGACGTTTCAAAATTTGATTACGGCGTTGTTTACTCGCACCCTATTACATTCAGAGGCGCCACCGGTGGCTATGCCGTTACCGTATTTAACGAGTCATCATTAATGGGGCATTTCGAGCAAATGGCTTACACGCTGTTTACCACTACAGCAGCGCTATGTTTGTTACTCACCACTATTATTTTCTTTATGAGTCGTCATGTTACGGCACCGTTAAAATACATTGCCCATGTTGCTGCCAACATACACAACGGCGATTTAACGTTTATTCCTGAGCGCCGCAATGATGAGCTTGGTCAATTAATTCAGTCACTGAATCGAATGAGCAAAGATTTAGCGCGAAAGTCTGAAGTTGAAAATGTATTAGGGCGATTTTTAGATCCTGACGTGGCTAATAAAATTATTAGCGAACTCGACAATGTGAACTTTAAAGGTGAGAACGTAGAAGCCACAGCGCTATTTGCAGACATTGTTGGATTTACAGAAATGTCAGAACAAATGTCACCCGAAGAAGTGAGCAATCTGTTAAACGAATACTTTGGTTACTACGCCTCTTGCGCCAAGTTGCATTATGGCACCGTCGATAAATTTTTAGGTGATTGCGTCATGATTGTTTTCGGCGCTGCAAAAGCCGATGAAGATCATCAATACCATGCTGTATGTTGTGCATTGCTCATGCAAGAGTTGACTGAGCGAATTAATAAAAAACGTATTGACCAAGGTTTAATTCCGATTCATTTACGCATTGGTATTAACAGCGGAGAGATGCTTGCTGGGTTACTGGGATCGAAAGATCGCTTGGAGTATACGGTGATTGGTGATTCGGTTAATTTGGCGTCACGGCTTTGTAATGAAGCTAACGCGGGGCAAATTATCATTCAGGAACAATGTCATGATGCGTTGCAAGTGAAGCATACGTTGAGTGTGGATAGTCATAAGACGATTAAGATTCGTGGTAAGACGGATCCGGTTTCTGTTTATAATATTTCGTCTATTTCGCAGGAGCGGAGCAATGCGAATAAAGCGTTGATTAATGATTTGATTGGTCAATAGGGTATTGGACTCTTGATGTATGGGGTCTAGCTTGTTAGTCCTTAATGGTAATCATGCATTCTGGGATTTTATATTTTTTTAAAAGTTTTAAGATCAAGGGAGTCGGGGGTGGCCCGACGAACTTGAAGTTAAAACTTAAACAAAAAAAGTAAAACCTCAGGACATCCCACTTCCACTAAAAATCTAACACCCTTAATCTAACACCCCTACTCTAACACCCTACTTTAGTGTTCTCGTGTAGATCGAAACTGAATCTCAGGCCAGCGTTCCTGCGTCAACGCCA
>CAXAHI010000057.1:0-15128 GCA_963968645.1 uncultured Gammaproteobacteria bacterium
CAAGCCTATGCCGCCCATGGCTGGGACGTTTTTAGCAGTAGCTATTGTACTGAGTGTATCAAGTAAGTCTTGGAATGTGCTTGCGGTGTTATCTTCACCTAGCATGACTTCTACATCATCAGGTACACCATCGTTATCAATATCTGAGGGGATAGTTGCGACATAGTTTTCAATATCGCTTAAAACAGATTCGCTATCATTAGCATCCATTTTATTTCCGCCAAATTTGTCTTCGGTTAAGTTTAGGACACCGTCACCATCAATATCTGGGTCGCATAAATCACCAAAAAAATCATTGTCAACATTGAGTTGAAGAGGGTTGGCTATGGAAGGACAATTATCAACTAATTCATCAATACCATCATTATCCGAATCGCCATTTGGCGTTAAATCACAAGCATCGCCCACGCTATCATTATCTGTATCAGATTGATCAATGTTGGCCTGCAATGGGCAATTATCAATATTATTATCGATGCTATCATTATCACTATCGCCATTAGGTGTAGTGTCACATGCATCACCGATAGTATCTAAATCTAGATCGCTCTGACTGGGATTACTGATGAGCGGGCAGTTATCTAAAAGCTCATCAATGCCATCATTGTCTGTATCTCCGTTGGGTAACAAATCACAAGCATCGCCAATATTATCGCCATCCAAGTCAGATTGATTGCCATTTGCTATCTCGGGACAATTATCAACACCATTAGATGTACCGTCCCCATCCTTATCCAAGTCGCATGCATCTCCAGTCCCATCATTATCAATATCACTTTGAGAAGGGTTCGGTGCTATCCAACAATTATCGCTGGCGTCTGCAATTCCATCATTATCGAAATCTGGTTCTTCAACTACCTCGAGGAATGCTACAGCGCTATTTGAGCCGTTTCCAATGAGGGTTTCGTTTATATAAGATTGAACACCGCAACCTGTCGATCCACTAAACAAGCCTTCATCGCCACCGGGTGAGCCTGAAAGGGTAGATATAGAACCACCTACCGCCCAGAGCGGCTCATGAAGATTCAATGATTCAATTGCATCTTGATTGAGGGGAATCGTAATGACACTTCCCATATCACCTGGAAAAATATTAGCCTCACGGTATATCGCTCCAGTGCCTAGATCGTTAAATGTGCCGATACCGCCAGAGCCTATCGTTAACAGCACTGGATCTGTAGAAACATGCCTTAATGTTAGTCTTTCAGATACATCTTGACTTGCGTAACCATCTTCATGGTTAGGACAGTTTTGCAATGAACCCGCCTGTGGGGGTAAGTAAATATTTAAAGTGGCAGATGTCGCTGTTCTAATGAGGTTGGTATTAAAAACAAACCAATTCCTGAGTTCTGCAGGTTGATTGGGACCATAAAAGTTTTGAGCTGATCCCACAAAGTAACCATTACCGGCAAAGCCATTTTCAGCAAAATAACCTCTAGCATAACTGCCAATAATAGATACTTCTGCACAGGCCCAGCTTGAAAAAAAAGAGTATAAATAAATCAACAAGTATTTTGAAACATGGGTCAGACACGCAATTAAGCGTAATAGATAGGTCATCCTTCTTCTCCAAGTTCTATTTACGTAGAGCCATCGGGGGACATGGGGCTCTATAATTTTTATTATTTATTAGAATGAATATAGCAAATGTTTATAAAGCAAACAAACAGAAAGAATTTCGCAACAGTATCAAGCTGTTAGATACTCTGATTTTCAGTAAAAACCAATTCCTTCGTCTAAAAATTAGTAAACTATAGGTAGCAGGAGTCCCAGCTGACAAGATGCGGGGGTACCCGGGGGGTATGGTTGCGCTAGCGTGAAATTGGGAAAACGTGTTTGGTTGTGGAAAAACAGAAACAAAGTAGAGGAGGTGACTGAGACAGATAACTGTTTTATTTTTCAGTGCCCCATGAGTGTCCCATTAAGGCTGAAGAAAATTCACGAAACTGGGGGTCAGATGAAAGTTTCTAGAACCCCAGCTTCACAGTTTCAGGGTGTTTGATAGGTCAAATTAAAGGCCATGGAGCGGCGCTCACCGGTGCCGCTAAATGGTTCGACACCGTGCAGCAGCCAACCGGGAAAGATATAACAATCTCCCACTTTGGGTTTAAAGCTCATCAATGATTTTGAGAGGGCTTGCTTACCACCAATCATGAAATTAATGTAGCCTGCCTGTCTACCTGAGATATAAGATTTATCTTCTTGTTCGGGATCGATGTGGGGGGTTTTTAAATACAATACCCCAGAAATATTACTGGAATGAAAGTGCATGGGACTAGCTGTGGACTCGTATTGGCTTACCACCCAGGCGGTTTCCAGTTGTATCTTTTTAACTTCATGATTTTCTATGGTGGAGACGTATTGTTGCGCTAAGCTTTCGAGGGTTTTAGCAATGGATTGTTCGCCGCCATCAAAGACTATTTCCGGAGGGACTAGAAATTCTTTACTGACCCCTTGTTCATAAAAATCTTCTGCGAAATCATTCAGTTTATTAATTAGTGCGCTGGGAAAAGTGAGCTTGGCAATCATCGGTCCAAAAGGAGTGAAGAAATCCATGGGGATAATGCCATTACTTTGACAAACCGTCTGCGGCAGCGCTTCGTATTTTTTGAGTTTACGGTTTTTTACTTCGATGCTCGTTGCGGCATTGGGTTGCAGGTTTGAGTCAATTGTCACGAGGATTCTACCTTATTATTTGTCGGGTGGGATGGCTAAAAAGAGGGTGCCATAGCAGCATAAACTAAAAGCATAAGTTTAACGTAATTGTCTACGCTATCGTCTTCCCAAACACTCAAATCCTGAAGGGGTGCGTGCGTATCAATAGGTTAGCTTAAGGATTCTTAAGTGAATGGTGCCCGAGGCCGGAGTGAATAAAAATCCGCTAAGGCGTTTTTTTACCCTGCGGGCTTCGCTGCGCTCGTTGAAATTGCTATGCAATTTAGCGAACCGGCACGGTGTTGCCACCAAGGGATTTTATAATCTAAAGAATGGTGCCCGAGGCCGGACTTGAACCGGCACGGTGTTGCCACCGAGGGATTTTAAGTCCCTTGCGTCTACCAATTTCGCCACTCGGGCAGAGTACTTACAGCAGGCTGGTAAAGCCTTTGGCTTATCTTGAATGATTCGCCGGTCTTACAATAAAACAATCTAACCAAAACTTGGAGGCGCGGGTCGGAATCGAACCGACGATGGCGGAGTTGCAGTCCACAGCATTACCACTTTGCTACCGCGCCTTAAACTACGCTTAGCTTCTCAAACACCTTCTCTAAAACTAAAACGCCCACTTGTGGGCGGGCGCTTATTACCGCCTAAGCAACGGCTAAAAAATGGAGCGGGAAACCGGGTTCGAACCGGCGACCTCAACCTTGGCAAGGTTGCGCTCTACCAACTGAGCTATTCCCGCAATTCACTTTCAATACTGCTTTTAATCACTACGCCTATTAAAACCAATGGCTTTAACTGACTAATGATTAGATGCCTCAAAAGAGAGCGGCATATTCTATGGTTTTATCGCCTCTTGTCAAGAAAAAATAGCTCTTCTAATGAAGATAAGTCATTAACAGTTAAAGACTTTTGCTATTAACACTGCTCAGTAACGATTTTTGTCCATACTGGCTGATAATTAGCCGCTTACATCGAACCTTTAAAGTCTGGCCATGCGGCTCTCAGATAAATAATCATAGACCATAAAGTGAGAGCTGCCGCTAAATAGAGCGATACAAAGCCTAAAATTTCTATACGACTGTCAACCACGCTGGTCTGCGTTAATAAAATGATAATTGAGATCATCTGCATGGTGGTTTTGAATTTGCCCACATAAGAAACCGCTACGCTGGTGCGGTTGCCTATTTCTGCCATCCACTCACGTAATGCCGATATCACTATCTCTCTACCAATAATAATCATGGCCGGTATTGTGAACCAGGCGTAAGGGTAGCGCTCTAACAGTACAACTAAGGCGATAGCGACCATAAGCTTATCGGCTACCGGGTCAAGGAAAGCGCCAAAAGGGGTAGATTGATTGAGCTTGCGGGCTAAATAGCCGTCTAGCCAATCAGTAAGGGCTGCTGTTGTAAATATCGCAGCCGCTGCAATACCTGTCCATGTGTAAGGAAGATAAAAAACGACAACCAGAACGGGAATCAGGAGTATGCGAAAGAGTGTAAAGGCGTTTGGAATATTCATTCAGTTGACAGCTTAAGTTCGAATAATGGTTTAGGCGCTAGCGCCGATGGTGTGTGCATAGCAATTATGCGACGCATTATAGGCGACTATCTACCTATTTAATCTATCTTTGTTAATAACGGCCATATAATTTTGGCTGTTTTAGCTTTTATGAAGCTCGGCATGAATATCTTGAGCTATTTTTTTGCTAATACCATCTACTTTTACGAGTTCATCAACGGTGGCGCGTTGAATATCTTGCCAGCCACCAAAGTGACGCAATAACTCACGACGACGCTTAGGGCCCACGCCGGGTATATCTTGTAGCGGCGAGCTTGTCTTCTTTTTAGCACGGCGCGCGCGGTGGCCGGTAATCGCAAAGCGATGCGCTTCATCTCTCACCTGCTGTATAAGGTGCAGCGAGGGAGCGTCACTAGGCAGTGTTAAAGGATTATCTGCGCTGCCCACAAATAAGGTTTCTAATCCCGGCTTGCGCGCTTCACCCTTAGCTACACCAATAATTAGCACTTGATCTATTTGCAGCTCTTCGAGCACTTCTATGGCTTGGTTAATCTGTCCTTTACCGCCATCAATTAACAAAATGTCGGGCAGTACGCCTTCACCTTTTTTGATGCGGGTATAACGACGCTCTACCGCTTGGCGCATAGCGGCGTAATCATCACCGCCAGTAATGCCTTCTATATTAAACTTACGGTAGTCACTTTTTTTAGCGCCTTCATGGGTAAATACAACGCAAGAGGCAACCGTATGCTCGCCACTGATATGGCTAATATCAAAGCATTCAATACGCTCGGGTAAATCGGTGAGTTGTAAATCTTTTTGTAGCTTCTCAAAACGATCGCGCACTTGCTGACGACTATTTACTCTGGCGGTGAGGTTTTGGTTGGCGGTTTCAGTCGCCATGTTTAACCAGCGTGCTCGGCCACTGCGAACATTAGTAAGAATCTTAATTTGCTTGCTGCTGCTCTCACAGAGCGCTTCCGTTAGGCCATCTAAGCCGGTGGGAGCTGCGTTGGTAATAAGCTCTGAAGGCACGCTGCCAAGCCCGCCGCCAGAGACAATATAGGCTTGCGAAATAAAGGCTTCTAATAAGTCACTTTGATTATCAATAAGGCCAAGGTTGGGGTAGTAGCTGCGACTGCCAAGCATACGACCATGACGAACATATAACACTTGTATACAAGCATGGCCCGAAGCAATAGCGGCAGCAATAATGTCGATATCACCACGGCCATTATCAATATATTGTTTTTCTTGTACTACGCGCAAATGGCTTATTTGATCGCGCTTTTCAGCGGCAATTTCAAATTCTAAATCGGCAGCGGCACTGTCCATTTCTTTGAGAATTTCATTGGTCAAATCATCATTATGCCCTTGTAAGAACATAGTGGATTTACGCACGGTATCGGCATAATCTTTTTTATCGATTAAATCGACACAAGGCGCTGAGCAGCGACCAATTTGATGCTGTAAGCAAGGGCGTGAGCGATTTTTGAAAAAACTATCTTCGCACTGTCTTACCTTAAATATTTTTTGCAAAAGCCCTAAGCTTTCTCTAACGGCATATCTATTGGGGAAGGGACCAAAATATTCCCCCTTAGCACGGCGATTGCCTCTATGAAATGCTAGGCGTGGGTATTCATGCGCGCTAGATAAAAAGATATAGGGGTAAGTTTTATCATCACGGAGTAAAATATTATAAGGCGGGCGTTCAGCTTTAATTAAGTTATTTTCAAGAATCAGCGCTTCGGTTTCACTGCCGGTAACGGTGACATCGATATGAATAATTTTTCTAACTAAAGCTTCGGTTTTACTGCCCGGTGTTTGCGGCCTAAAATAACTGGCAAGGCGCTTTTTAAGATGTTTGGCTTTACCTATGTATAGGTGCTTGCCATTGACATCATACATTTGATACACGCCGGGTTTCTGGCTGCAGCTAGCAAGAAAAGACTCGGAATCAAAAGAGGGCTTATTGTTTTTTTCAGGCGGTTTATCCGCCGAGGAAGAATCGCTCAAGGTTAAACTCCAGTTGTTGAGCGATACGTCTGCGCGGGTTTACTCTGACCCTTTACCCGTTTCATTATTGCTTGGGTTGTTAATGCGGTTGTCGTCATTCGTACTGGCGCTCACAGTGGTATTTTCTGGTTCAATCATTCTGTGCCTAAGGGCTAAAAGCGTCAACTCAACATCGCTGTGTAGCTCGAGCTTTTCAAATACACGTTGCTTATATATGCCAACCGTTTTGGCGGCAATGCCGAGCTTAATGGCAATCTCGGGTGCTTGATAGCATTCCACCAGCATAAGTGCGACTTGTAGCTCGCGCTCACTTAATGCATCAAAGGGGTTTTCATTGGTGTTGCTGCCCATTTGTGCAACGCGACGAGCGACCTCGCTAGATAGATAGGCCTCGCCACGATAGACGGTCTTAATCGCTTCTACTAAGTCATCAACGCCGACATCTTTTGTCACATAACCCATAGCGCCAGCCCGAATAAACATGCCGGGGTAGGTGCCATCGTTATAGCCAGATAGACCAATAACCTTGGTCGACGGTCTGTGTGCAAGAATACGTTTAGTGGCTTCGAGCCCGCCAATGCCGGGCATGCGAACATCCATTAACACCACATCGGGTGGATCTTGCTTCACCAATTTCACTGCGCTTTCACCGGTTTTTGCTTCACCGCTAATAGCAATATCTTCTACCTCGCTGAGAACGAGTGTAAAGCTGTGACGAACCATGTCGTGATCGTCGGCAATAAGTACCTTAATCAAAATTCCTTCCTCGGTTATCAAGCGCTAGCGGTCCATTATGCTGTTCAGGCGTGACCTAGCGATTGAAATTTCAAAAAATCCCTGAAAATCTATAAATGTTTTATGCCTGAGTCATTTATGTAGTCGATTATAGGGTTATTGATGCTCTGATTGCCACAGCATTATGTCCATAAAAAAAGTGTTAGATACGTTTTACCCAGCCATCGTAAATGACTGGCTGGCTATTCTCATGATGCTTTTGTTGAGCTATGTAATGTCTTAGTCGCTTTTCATTGGGCATTTACACAAACCGTAAGTTGCTAGTCATGTGTGAATAACACGCTAGCTATGACCCTCAATGATCAAAGAATATACTCTCTTAGTCAAAAGTTGCCATATATAATCATTCGAATCCAATAAAGATGTCTGCTTAATGGGGCATTAGCTAGCGGTTTCGTATAAAATCAGCTTTTTGACTACTCATGCTTTTGACGTTTGGGTAGTGCTAATCTATTTTTGGCTTTCTATTAATGTTTTTAAGGAAGTCGCTGTCGGAAGATAATATATGAGTACGATGATTAAAACGGCTGTTGAGTTGGATAAAATGCGAGTGGCGGGACGTTTGGCTGCCGAAGTACTCGAGATGATTGGCGATCATGTTGTGCCCGGTATCTCAACGGGCGAACTCGACCGCATTTGTCATGAGTATATCGTCAATACGCAAGATGCTATACCAGCGCCATTGGATTACAACGGCTTTCCTAAATCCATTTGCACATCGGTTAATCAGGTGGTGTGCCATGGTATTCCTGCCGATAAAAAAGTGCTGAAAGTCGGCGATATTATTAATATCGATATTACCGTTATCAAAGATGGCTATCACGGTGATACTAGTAAGATGTTTGTGGTGGGTGAAGTGCCTGCGCATGCCAGTCGTTTAATTGAAGTAACGCAAGAGTGTTTGTATTTAGGGATAGAAACCGTAAAGCCGGGTGCCACATTAGGTGATATCGGTCATGTTATTTATCAACATGCGACTAAGCACTACTACAGTGTCGTTAGAGAGTATTGCGGCCATGGTATTGGTGCAGTATTTCATGAAGATCCACAGGTTCTGCATTATGGTAATCCTGGCAAAGGCATGGTTCTTCAAGAGGGTATGACCTTTACCATTGAACCCATGTTAAATGCCGGTAAAAGGCAGGTTAAATTGAACCGTCGTGATGGTTGGACCGTAGAAACAAAAGATGGCCGATTATCAGCTCAATGGGAGCATACTTTGGCGGTGACAGCGACGGGCGTTGAAGTGCTAACGGCACGAAGCGAAGAGTCATTCTAACGCTTTAACTATGCTCCATGTCTTTTTGGTTCATGGCTGTTGTTTCTAACTCTATCTAAGGGCTCCTAGTTTTAGTGCTAGGAGCCAGCTTCGTATTTATATTTTATATTTTATAATTTTTTACTGGCTCTAAATTCATGGCTCCTCACGTTAATAATGATTCGCTTAAAGCATCGAACACTTCTGTCACGCCCTTAATTAATAGTGCCGATGGATTGGCTCCGTTTGAACTCTCGTATAATCGATTTTTGTCACAGCTAGCTAAGCTGGAAACCGCGGTTGAGTGCAAAGCTTTATTGCAAGAATATCAAGAGCAAATGGATGCTGCGTTTATATCGGGTGTTGATCCCCGTTTATTGATTCAAGCACGCTCTAAGTTAATCGATATATTACTGAGTTACCTTTGGGCGCAAGAAGACTGGGGTGATCAAAAAATTGCTTTAATCGCCGTGGGCGGTTATGGGCGAGGGGAGTTGCACCCACGCTCGGATATTGACTTGCTACTTATTCTCGATACCACCGCCACAGCGGCAAACGGTGAAGCGATTGGTCGCTTAGTTACCTATTTATGGGATTGCGGTTTAGATCTTGGTCACAGCGTTAGAACCTTGGATGAATGCCTGGGTTATGCAAAAGACGATATTACCGTATTAACCAACATGCTCGAATCACGCCCTATAGCGGGTGATGAATCATTGTTTACACGCTTAAAAATGTTGACCGATACCGAGCATATGTGGAGTTCGAGTGAATTCTTTGTTGCCAAGCGTAAAGAGCAGCGTGATCGTCATCGAGATACCAATAGCAATGAATACAATCTTGAGCCGAACATCAAAACTTCACCGGGTGGTTTACGTGATATTCAAAATATTATTTGGATTGCACGCCGGCACTTAGGTGAGGGCAATATCTCGCGGTTAGAAAAAAGTGGCTTTTTAACCGAGGTTGAAGCTATTAATTTGGCTGAGGGTGTCAATTTTTTATGGAAGGTACGCTATGCACTTCATATGCTTTCTCAGCGTTATGAAGACCGTCTGCTATTTGAATACCAAATAAAAGTCGCCGCGCTGTTTGGTTATGCCGATGATGATGCCAACCTTGCTGTTGAAAAATTTATGCACGAGTATTATCGCCGCGTGCTGCTATTGGCCGAGTTAAACGATGTGTTGATTCAGCATTTTGATCAAGACAGTGTGCGTGCCGGTGAAGAAGAAGAAGTTATTACGCTTAACGAACGTTTTTGTGTGCGTAACGGCTATATAGACGTTGTTGATGAGCAAGTGTTTGTTGATCATCTTTGGGCGTTAATAGAAATTTTTGTATTGATGGCCGAGCATAATTATATTCGTGGGGTGCGCGCCTCAACCATGCGTTTAATGCGTACGCATCGCGAACGTATTGATGATGACTTTAGAAATGACCCTAAAGTAATCGATTTATTTATGCAGTTAGTCAAGTCTAATCGTAATGTGCCACTGCAATTTAAGCGCATGCGCAAGCACGGTATTTTGAGTAAGTATTTGCCGGCGTTTGGCGATATTATTGGTAAAATGCAGTACGACCTTTTCCATATGTACACGGTCGATATTCACACCTTAGCCGTAGTGCAAAATGTGTATCGTTTTGCTCATGAAGGCTCCGAGCAAGATTACGTGCTCTCTGCAAAAATCATTAACGGCCATGTCAAAATTGAGTTGTTATACCTCGCCGCTTTGTTTCATGATATTGCTAAAGGACGTGGCGGTAGCCACTCTGAGCTCGGTGCGGTCGATGCGCGTGAGTTCTGTTTACGCCATGGTGTTAATGAGCGCGATACAAACTTAATTGCATGGTTAGTTGAAAGCCATTTGGTGATGTCTACCATTTCTCAAAAAATGGATTTGTCAGACCCTGAAACCATAAGGGAGTTTGCGACTGCGGTAGGCAGCCGTTCACGTCTCGATTATTTGTTCGTACTTACCGTTGCCGATATTCAAGGTACTAACCCTGAGTTGTGGAACGCCTGGCGTGCTTCGCTACTGCGTCAACTTTATGCAGCAGCAACACGTGCTTTGCGTCGTGGCTTAGAGAATCCAGTCGATAAATCAGAAATGATTGCCGAGAAACAGCAAGCGGCACTGGAAATACTCAACGAAGCAGGCATTGATTCTGCCGATGTTTATTTGCAGTGGGAAGACAGAGTAGATGATTATTTTCTACGTGAGTCTGTCGATGATCTAGTGCTTCATGCCGAGAGTATTTTGGCCCATAAAGGCGGGGATGCACCTTTAATTATTATTAAAAAACCATCCGATATTTTTGATACTGATGTGACGCAAATTACGATTTATTCGCCTTTAATCGAGAATCGCTTTTCGTTTATTACCTTGGCTTTAGAGCAGTTAAATTTAAGTATTTATGATGCGCGTTTGCTGATTGCTGGCGGTGGGCATGTGTTAGATACTTTTTATGTGCAAGATGCTGATGACGAAGCGATAGATCACGATTCACCACGCATTGATGATATTAAAGAAAAGTTACTTCTAGTCATGATGAAGTCAAAGGTTCGTTGGTTATCAACAGACCGTCGTGCGAGCCGTCGTATAAGAAGTTTTGATTGGCCTTGTCATACGGAATTCTCAAATGATTCTGCACCGGGTTTAAGTGTCTTAGAAGTGGTGGCGCCAGACAGGCCAGGGTTGCTGACTATTATTGGGCAAGTATTCTTTAAGCATAAGCTACGGGTGCATAACGCCAAAATATCGACCTTAGGCGAGCGAGTAGAAGATGTGTTTTTTATTACTGACCGTCAAGATCAAATGATAGAAGATCCTGAGCTGATTGAAGCCATTCAGCAGGACCTTAAAAATGATCTCGATGAACACAGGCAGCAGTAGACACTTATGAATCCCTATTTAGACAAACTGCATGCCTATCCCTTTACTAAGCTAGCCGCATTGCTGGGCAATGTAGAGGTGCAAAGCCAAAGTGAGGCCATTGCCATGACTATTGGTGAGCCGCAGCACGCGCCGCCTAAACCTGTAATAGATGCCTTGGTCGCTGAGTTAAGCGGGCTAAATAAATATCCGTCAACGCAGGGTGGTTTGCCGTTACGCGAAAGCATTGCTGCGTGGTTATGTCGCCGCTATCAATTACCGTTAGAGTTAGTTGACCCTGCCACAATGGTATTGCCAGTAGTAGGATCGCGTGAAGCTTTATTTGCCATTGCTCAAACGGTGGTTGATAGCTCAGCAAGTGTTGAGCCGCCGTTAGTTATTATCCCTTCGCCGTTTTATCAAATTTATGAAGGGGCGGCTATTATGGCCGGTGCTGAACCGTTGTATTTACCCTGTGATAGTAGCAACGATTATGTACCCGATTTAGATTCGGTGACCGAAGCGCAGTGGCAGCGTTGTCAGTTAATGTATATTTGTAATCCGTCGAATCCCACCGGTGCTGTGCCCACGCGCGAATTTTATCAGCGTTTACTTACGCTGGCCGATCGCTATAACTTTGTTATTGCCAGTGATGAATGTTACTCAGAAATTTACTTTGACGAGTTATCTCCGCCGCCGGGTTTATTAGAAGTGTGCCATGACACAGGGCGAGATGATTTTTCACGTTGCTTGGTTTTTAACAGTTTATCGAAGCGTTCCAATTTAGCCGGCATGCGTTCGGGTTTTGTTGCGGGTTGTAAGTCCACTATTAAAGCCTTTATGTTGTATCGCACCTATCATGGCTCAGCGATGCCTAATCATCATCAGGCGGCGAGTATTGTGGCCTGGGATGATGAATCACATGTGCAAGAAAATCGCGTGTTGTATCGAGAGAAAATGCAGGCTGTGGTGCCTATATTGCAACAAGTGATGTCAGTTGATATTCCTGCGGCAGGGTTTTGTTTATGGGCAAAGCTGCCAATAGATGATGAGCTTTTTGCACAAACGCTTTATCGTGATCAGCATGTAAAAGTTTTACCTGGCCAATATCTAGCCAGAACCGTTAATGGTTACAACCCCGGTGTAGGCTATAGTCGTTTAGCCTTAGTGCATTCTTTAAAGGTGTGTATTGAAGCAGCTGAGCGCATAGTGACCTGTGTGTCTGAACTCAATAGAGTGGAATGATCTGCATCAATTATGTCCATAAAGGCATGAAAAGCCATCAAAAGGCATGAAATACCGTAAAAACGCACATGCTGGTCATATATGACACTATTTTATTTCTCATCTGATGTTGAATAGTGTAAGTTTCGCGCCTTAGTGTTAAACCGGTATGAGCTTTAAGTCGTAAGTACAGGTTATTAAAGTGTTTATACTCGAAAATATTTGTTAATGACTTCAGGATAAGTAAACGTTAAATGGCATTAATCGTTCAAAAATACGGCGGCACCTCTGTCGGTACACCAGAGCGTATCAAAGCAGTGGCCGATCGTGTCAAACGCTTTGTCGATCGTGGCGATCAAGTTGTGGTGGTGGTTTCTGCCATGAGTGGTGAAACCAATCGCTTAGTTGCGTTGTCACAAGCCGTAAGCAGTAATCCACATCCACGAGAAATGGATGTTTTATTATCGACTGGTGAGCAGGTCACCATTGCTTTATTAACATTAGCATTGCAAGAGCAGTCATTAGATGCGCGTTCATACTTAGGCTCGCAGGTTAAAATATTAACGGATGATGCGCACGGCAAGGCAAGAATAAAAGCGATTGATGGTGAATCGATTTTGACCGACTTAAATGCTGGTAAAGTGGCTGTAGTAGCAGGCTTTCAAGGTATTGACGCCGATGGCAACATCACAACATTAGGCCGTGGTGGTTCAGATACAACGGCTGTAGCAGTGGCTGCCGCATTAAATGCCGACGAGTGTCAAATTTACACAGACGTCGATGGTGTATACACAACGGATCCTCGTGTAGTTGATTCTGCGCGTCGCCTAGAGCAAATTACCTTTGAAGAAATGCTAGAAATGGCGAGCTTAGGTTCAAAAGTTTTACAAATTCGTGCTGTTGAATTTGCAGGTAAATATCAAGTGCCGTTAAGGGTGCTATCCAGTTTTGAAGAGGGTCCAGGTACATTGATTTCAATTGATGATAATAAAGATATGGAAGCGCCACTGGTTTCAGGTATTGCCTTTAATCGTGACGAAGCAAGAGTTGTTGTCCGCGGCGTACCCGATACACCGGGCGTTGCTTATAAAATTTTAGGGCCGGTAAGTGATGCCAACGTTGAGGTTGACGTTATAGTGCAAAACGTTGCTGCCGATGGCACAACCGATTTAACTTTTACCGTTCATCGTAATGAGCTTGATAAAGCGCAAGCAATTACCGAAGATATTGCCAAGCAATTAAATGCGCGAGAAGTAGCGGTTGATGGTAGTATATGCAAAGTTTCATTGGTGGGTGTCGGAATGCGATCTCACGCAGGCACCGCCAGCAAAATGTTTAAAACCCTTGCCGATGTGGGAATAAACATTGAATTAATAACAACATCAGAAATTAAAATTTCAGTTGTTATAGAAGAAAAGTATATGGAATTGGCGGTTAGAGCTTTACACACAGCATTTGGTTTAGATGATACCGGTGTTGTTGAGTCAAGTGATAACGGTTAAGTAAGCGCAAGCTGTCACAGGGATTAGGTAACCATTCGTAATAAAGCTCAAGATGAGCCGCATTACGAGAATTAAAAGCTAAGTGACAGTTTGTATGCATAAAGATGATTTGAGGAACATTTCAATTATTTTTTTGCTGTGGTTGCCGTAATGGGAGGGAAGTTAGCCGGAGGCTACACGCACATTTGTGCTTGAAAGCCAGCAGGACATCGGGAGATGCGTAATGCTGATTTTAACTCGTCGTATAGGCGAAACATTAATGGTCGGAGACGACGTTACAGTTACTGTTCTTGGAGTAAAAGGTAACCAGGTGAGATTAGGTGTTAACGCACCCAAAGAAATCGCCGTCCACCGTGAAGAGATCTATCAACGGATTCAACAGGAAAAAGAACAAAGTTCGCCTGTTGAAGATGAAGTGGATTATTAGGCTCTAAACAGCCGTTCACATTTGGTAAGCCTTAAAAGCTTACCCCGCTCTAGATTTAAAGACTAACCATCTAATACTATTAGATGGTTAGTCTTTTTCGTGCTGAAATAACCTTTTTTTATTCTTCTTAATTGAATCCTTATATTTAAGGATCGTCTTTGTAATCTTAAGAATCGCCTTTTTTCGCCCCTGACAATCAGCTTTTTAACTGCGCTCGTTTTGCGGGTTCGTTAATCAGGCTTTGCGGGTTTGTTGATTAATAGACATTACCTGGAATTATTGGCAAAGTGAGCTTTTTTATTGGCTTAGACGCATGTCTATACGGTTCCATTAAGCGATCATAATAATGAAAGAATGCAATCAATGCGGTAAATGTTGTATCCATTATAGTGATGGAGGTCTTTCTGCTACCCAAGATGAAATTGACTGGTGGGAAGCGTCGCGGCCGGATATTTACCAGTATGTGCGTGACGGTGAAATCTGGGCCGATCCTAATAGTGGTGAGCGTTTAAGGCGCTGTCCATTTTTGCGGTTGGTGGATGATGCTGAAAGGGCATTAAGCATAGATAGCTTATCGCGCTCGAAAAAACCTAAGCAAGAAAAATACGCTTGTTCTATTTATCATGATCGGCCCGATGATTGTCGCCATTATCCTACCCATATTGATGAGATGGTTAGAGACGAGTGCGAGATGATAGAGGTGAAAGATCTTTTGAATCCTAAAGCGGCACAGAAAAAGTTAGATGTCTTAATGGCAGATAGCCGACCGGCTTATCTTGCTCGATAGTCTTAAAAATGCTTTTTCAATATTTTAATATTTTAATATTTTAATATTTTAATATTTT
>CAXAHI010000058.1:0-15021 GCA_963968645.1 uncultured Gammaproteobacteria bacterium
CTAAACCGATCTACAAATCCATCTTCGAAATTGACAACTCACCCTCAGCAACACTTAAAACACCCGCCAAATAAGTCTTCAACTCAGCTTCAGAACTAAAATGCATCGCCTGATCAAACTGACCCTTATACATATTGCCAGCCTCATCCTTAACTCTCGCTAGTTGGAATTTATCGCCCAACACGCCTCTGCCTCTAATTGGATAATATTCAAGATTCATCTACAAACAACCTCTAACTTTTTAAAACAGCCCATTTACAAGGATTCAACCAAACGAATAATGCCCTGTTGACGCCTAACAGGCAAGCAACAAAACCCTAAACAAAACCCGATAAGTACGGTCAAATATACCTACAAAATATATTCAAGATAACCAGCAGATATCAGGAACATATCAAAAATAGACACTACACTTAAAAAGAAACACCACACTTAAAAAGAGAAAGAGACAAAACGTCTAACAAAGAGGCCTAAATAAGGCCTATACGGCGATAACAATCACTTATTGGAACTTATAAAATGCCTGCAAAAGGTGTATTAAATAATAAAGAACAACTCAAAACACACTATGATGCCGTCATTATTGGCGGTGGCATCCAAGGTGCTGGCTGCGCTCAAGCCCTTGCAGCACGCGGCTTCTCAGCATTATTAATCGAAAAATCCAATGTCGGCACGGCTACCTCTTCACGCTCAAGCAAGTTGATTCATGGCGGCTTACGCTATTTAGAGACCTATCAATTCTCTCTGGTTAAAAAGTCCATCGCCGAACGCTCAACCTTACAAAATATAGCCCCATCGTTAGTCGAAAGCCGAAAATTCTATTTGCCCGTGTACAAAAAACAACGCTTAAAACGCTGGCAGCTGGCTATCGGTTTATTTTTATACAGCGCTTTAGGCGGCTTTAAAGCAGAAGCTCGCTTTACCCGCGTACCAAAAGCCGAGTGGCATAAGCTCGGCTGTATTCAAGAGCAAGGCATCAAACAACAGGGCTTGATTGATGTATTTCAATATTGGGACGGACAAACTGATGATTTCCTCTTAACCCAAGCTGTCATTCGCTCAGCGGTCTCACTAGGCTGCGATGTTATGGAAGAAACCGCCTTTGAAAAGGCAACACTGAATAGCGAACAACAGGTCTGCGTCACCGCTAGCCATCAAGAGCAAAGCTTTGATGTTAGCTGTAAACTCATCATTAACGCCGCTGGCCCATGGGTTGATCGCATTCAATCTGCTATTGATTTCGCGCCAAAAGGCCCTGCTGTTGATTTAGTGCAAGGTAGCCATGTTGAATTCGATGCACCGCTAGGCGAAGGCATTTTTTATGTAGAATCGCCCGATGATCAACGTGCAGTATTCATTATGCCTTGGCATGGTGGTGTATTAGTGGGCACCACAGAGAAAAAATTTCAGGGTGATCCTGCTCAATGCAAACCCGGCGATGATGAAATTGAATACCTTAAAAAGACTCTTTTTCATTATTTTCCTGATTATAAAGGCCAATACACCCAAGCCTGGGCCGGTTTAAGAGTGCTGCCTAGAAACGAACCCGCTGGCGATCAATCGGCTGTAACAAGTTTGACTAGACCTTTTTCTAAGCAGGCAAGGGATACTATTCTATTTGAAAATGACTCTCAACAACCTCGTTCCATTGGCCTCTATGGCGGTAAACTAACCGCCTATCGAGTCACTGCAAAACTAGTGGCTGATTTAGCCGAAAAAACACTTGGACCAGCAAAAATCAAGGCCAATACGGCTAACATTCCCCTTGTATCTGACCATAAGGCTATGTAACAAAGACCGTTACAGAGCAGTTTAATCACAACCTAAAAATGGTATATTAATCGATTATATTAATGACCTTATTTTCGTCTGTGATTGGCCCCAAAAAACATGACTGCACTAGCTAAACAACCTTCTAAAAAACGCCGCATTTTAGTGACTAGCGCCCTACCTTATGCCAATGGTCCATTGCATTTGGGACATATGCTAGAGCATATACAAACCGATATCTGGGTGCGCTATCAGAAAGCCCGCGGTCATGAATGTCACTATGTTTGCGCCGACGATACGCACGGTACGGCCATCATGCTTAAAGCCGAGCAGCAAGGTGTTAGCCCCGAACAACTTATCGCCGAAGTACATAGCGACCATAGCCGTGATTTTAATGATTTTTTAATTAGTCATGATAACTACTACAGCACGCACTCCGATGAAAATCGCGACTACTCTGCCAAAATTTATAACGAGCTTTATGACAAAGGCTTTATTGCAGAGCGAGAAATTACGCAGGCTTTCGATCCTGAAAAACAATTATTCTTAGCCGATCGCTATATCAAAGGTACCTGCCCTAAATGTAAGGCCGCCGACCAATACGGCGACAACTGTGAAGTATGTGGCGCTACCTATGCCCCCGTTGATCTTATCGATCCTTTCTCGACAATCTCTGGCGCAAAGCCGATCGATAAACAATCGGTACATTACTTTTTTAAACTGCCCGAATTCAAAGCCTTTTTAACTGAATGGTTATCTAACGAAAATCTTCAGGCTTCCGTTGCCAATAAATTAGGTGAATGGTTAGAAGCTGGTCTGCAAGAATGGGATATTAGCCGCGACGCACCCTACTTTGGTTTTGAAATACCCAATGCACCCGGTAAGTTTTTCTATGTATGGCTAGATGCGCCTATTGGCTATATGGCCAGCTTTAAAAATTACTGCGACACGGCCAATTTAAACTTCGATGATTTTTGGGATAGTGCACAAGCCGAAAAACAAGGCACTGAGCTCTACCACTTTATTGGCAAAGATATTATCAACTTTCATGGTTTGTTTTGGCCCGCCATGTTGCATGCCTGCGATTTAAGATTACCGAATGCTATTTTCGCCCATGGTTTTGTCATGATAAATGGCGAAAAAATGTCAAAATCTCGCGGCACGTTTATTATGGCGCGCACTTACCTTGAGCACTTTCAACCCGAATACTTACGTTACTTCTTTGCGTCAAAACTCGGCAATGGCATAGATGATATCGATCTTAACCTTGAAGATTTTGTGCAAAAAGTTAATTCCGATTTAGTCGGTAAATTAGTGAATATCGCTAGCCGCTGCGCGGGCTTTATTACTAAACGCTTTGATAATACCCTGGCTGCGGAATTGCCGAACCCTGCATTGCAGCAAGATTTAATTGCCGAAAGTGAAAATATCGGTAACGCCTATGAAAATAGAGAGTTTGCTAAAGCCACGCGTTTAATTATGGCGCTAGCCGATCGCATTAATCAATATATTGATGAACAAGAACCTTGGGTAGTCGCAAAACAAGAAGGTCGTGAAACTGAGCTGCAAGGTATTTGCACACAAGGTATTTGCGCGTTCGCCACATTAATCATCTATCTCAAACCAATACTGCCAGAGCTTGCAGTTAAGGCCGAAACCTTTTTAAACGCCAATCTCGATTGGACGCATTTAGAAGAATCACTGTGCGGCAAGAAAATTAATAAGTTTAAACCGCTGCTTAGTAGAATAGAAAATGCTGGCGTAGAGAAAATGCTCGATGCAGGTAAGCCAAAAGAAGCCAGCAAGCCAGCCAAGAAAAAGAAAAAATCGGCGCCTAAAAAAGACAGCGATGAAAAAACGATTGCACCAGAAATTGAATTTGATGACTTTGCTAAAGTCGATTTACGCATTGCCTTAATTGCCAAAGCCGAGCACGTAGACGGTGCAGATAAACTACTTAAGCTCACATTAGATTTAGGTGATGAACAGCGCACCGTATTTTCGGGTATCAAAGATGCCTACAGCCCAGAAGATTTAGAAGGCAAGCTCACCATTATGGTGGCCAACCTTCAACCTCGTAAAATGCGCTTTGGCATGTCAGAAGGCATGGTATTAGCAGCAGGGCCTGGCGGAAAGGAAATTTACTTATTAGAGCCTCATGCAGGTGCAATACCCGGCATGCGTGTTAAATAAACGCTGATAGTCAAATATTAAACGTAAACACAGATTCAGAAATCCATACGTTAAAAAAATAGGTAAGCATCATGTTAAGTGAATTCGCCGTTTTATTAATTGGCGCAATCTTAATTAACAACTTTGTATTAGTACAGTTCTTAGGGCTGTGTCCGTTTATGGGCGTTTCTAACAAACTAGAAACGGCTATGGGTATGTCGGCCGCCACCACTTTTGTGCTAACACTCGCTTCTATTTGCAGCTACCTAACCTACACCTATTTACTAATACCTTTAGGGCTAACGTATTTAAAAACCATTTCATTTATTTTAGTCATCGCCGTGGTTGTGCAGTTCACCGAAATGGTCGTCCATAAAACCAGCCCCTTACTCTATAAAGTACTGGGTATCTTCTTGCCCCTTATTACTACCAACTGCGCCGTTTTAGGTGTTGCCTTACTGAATATCAATAAACAACATTCTTTTATTGAGTCCGCCTTGTATGGCCTTGGTGCAGCAGCCGGTTTTTCATTAGTATTAATTCTTTTTTCTGCCATGCGAGAAAGGCTCGCCGTTGCCGACATACCCGCACCCTTTCAAGGTTCAGCTATAGGCATGGTTACCGCAGGCTTAATGTCACTCGCATTTATGGGGTTTGCTGGTCTCGTTTAATGAGACGAACTGAAAATTCATGATAGAACTTATCTCACAACATCCGTTTATCGCCGCATTGCTTGCCTTACTAACGCTTGGCCTTGTGTTTGGTGCGACCCTTGGGTTCGGTGCCGTTAAATTTGCCGTAGAAGGCGATCCTATTGTTGATCAAATCAATGCTATTTTACCGCAAACGCAATGTGGTCAATGTGGCTACCCTGGCTGTAAACCTTACGCCGAAGCCATTGCTAATGGCGACGCCATAAATAAATGTCCACCTGGTGGCGAAGCCGGTATTCATGAACTCGCTAATTTACTCGATGTAGAGCCTGTCGCATTAGATGATGAACATGGCGTCGAAGATATTAAAAAAGTCGCCTACATCCGCGAAGATGAATGCATCGGCTGTACTAAGTGCATTCAGGCCTGCCCCATTGATGCCATTTTAGGTGCAGCAAAATTAATGCATACCGTTATTGTTAGCGAATGTACCGGTTGTGATTTATGTGTAGAACCTTGCCCCGTTGATTGCATTGATATGATTCCCGTTGCAACAGGCACTAGCGCATGGAAGTGGGAAATCCCCGATCGTGATCCTAGCCATAACGCTAATATCATTGTGACGGACAATACTAATAATCAAAATGGCCATGCGGCATGAAAGGCCAACAATGAATCATATTTGGGATTTCCACGGTGGCATTCACCCACTTGAAAATAAAACACAATCGCTAAGCAAAGCGATTGTTACTGCCCCTATTGCCCCGCAGTTAACGCTGCCATTGTCACAACATATTGGCGCGCCAGCTAAAGCCATTGTGCAAGTGGGTGATTACGTATTAAAGGGGCAATGCATCGCCGAAGCCGTAGGGCCAGTGAGCGTGCCATTGCATGCGCCAACGTCTGGCACTGTCATTGCCATAGAGCAACGCACTATTCCGCATGCCTCAGGGTTAGAAGATAACTGTATTGTTATTGAAACTAACGGCAAAGATGAATGGCGCGCAAGAAATCCTATTGCCGATTACACGCAGCTCAATAAAAGCATGCTCATTAAGATAATTAGTGATGCGGGTATCTCTGGCATGGGCGGCGCAGGCTTTCCCACTAGCATTAAGCTGAATACTCGTGACGATACCTCTATAGACACGCTCATACTTAACGCCACTGAGTGTGAACCTTATATCACGGCTGATCACTCACTTATGCGAGAGTATGCCGATGAGATAGCCAGCGGCGTAGCTATTCTGGCTAAAATTATTAAGCCCACTAAAATTCTATTTGGCATTGAAGATAACAAACTCGATGTGGTTGAAGGAATATCTGCGGCATTAGCGAAACATGATTTCGCTGTACTTACCGGTCTTGCAACCGAAGCCGAGGTCATCACTTTTCCCACTAAGTATCCATCGGGCGGTGAAAAACAATTAATTCAAATTTTAACCGGCAAAGAAGTGCCCTCTGGCGGCTTACCTGCACAGTTAGGTATCGTTTGCCAGAACATTGGTACAGCCGTCGCTATTCACAATGCAGTCTGTCTTGATGAGCCATTAATTTCACGTATTACAACGGTAACCGGTGATGCGGTTAACCAGCCCTGTAACTACCATACTTTATTAGGTACGCCGGTTGAATTTTTATTAGCGCAATCAGACTATCAAGAAAATCAAAGTGCTCGTTTAATTATGGGCGGCCCGATGATGGGCTTTGCGCTAGCCAACACCGCTGTACCGGTTATTAAAACAAGCAACTGCATTCTTGCACCAACCGAACAAGAACTGCCTACACCGCCACCTGCACAAGCCTGTATTCGCTGCGGCATGTGTGCCGAAGCCTGCCCAGCATCGTTACTGCCTCAGCAATTGTATTGGTTTGCACAAGGTAAAGAGTTAGATAAGTTAGAAGAACATAATATTGCCGACTGCATTGAATGCGGCGCCTGCTCTTATGTTTGCCCCAGCAATATACCGTTAGTGCAATACTATCGCGCCTCAAAGGTCGATATTAAACAGCGTAAAGTTGACCATCAGAATGCCGAATTAGCCAAAGAGCGCTTTGACGCCAGACAAGAACGGCTTCAACGTTTAGAAGATGAAAAAATCGCAGCGCGCCAAGCCCGTCAAGCAGCAGCCAAACTCGCTGCTGAGAAACGCGGTAAAGAAGACGTAAAAAGTGCAGCGGTAGAAGCCGCGGTTGAACGCGTTAAGGCGAAAAAAGCCAAAGGCGCTCAGGAATCTACAGGATCCCCAGAAACCAAAGAAAAAGAAAACCAAGCGAATATTATTGCTACAGAAAGCGATGATCCTATTGCGCGCGCGGTTGCTAAACGCGCCGCCCAACAAGCCGAAGATGCCGCTAATCCCGAAAATAAATTAGTGCGCGCGGTAGCAAGTGCAGAACAACGTGTCAGTAAAAGCCAAACACGTGTTGTTGATGCTGAAGCCAATAATGATGAAAACCTAGCCCTATTTAAACAAGCGGCAGAAAAAGCTGAAGCCAAACTTACCTCAGCCCAACAAGCCTTAATCGATTTTAGAGCACAGAACTCAGCACAGGAATAAACGCTTATGGCGTTAATGCGCATCACATCACCGCATGCTCACAATAAGCAGAGCACTAGCGACGTTATGAAACTGGTCTTGCTTGCCACCCTACCGGGCGTGCTAGCACTCACAGTGGCTTTCGGCTGGGGCACACTTATCAACATCCTATTAGCCAGTATTTTTGGCCTAGGACTAGAAGCATTAGCGCTAGCAGCTCGCAAGCGCCCTATTGCCTTTTATCTTAAAGACTACAGCGCATTAGTCACAGCCGTACTGTTAGGTATTGCCTTACCGCCTTACTCCGCATGGTGGATTCTTTTAACCGGCATGTTCTTCTCTATTATTGTCGCCAAACAACTTTACGGCGGCCTTGGCTACAATCCCTTTAATCCGGCTATGGTCGGCTATGTTGTTTTGCTTATTTCGTTTCCAATACAAATGACCACATGGGCGGCACCGATTGAATTGTTACCGGCATCTATCTCGATACCTAATTTGTGGGAAAGCTTATTAATCGCATTAGGGTTTATGCAGTTTCCTTCGGTTGATGGCTTTACCATGGCCACACCCTTGGATTTACTGCGTCAAAATAATGCACTGATGATTGATGACCTCAAGCAACAATACTCGCAGATTGGTGACTGGGGCGGTACAGGATGGGAATGGGTTAGCCTCGGCTTTTTAGCTGGCGGACTGTTTTTACTTTACCGTAAAATTTTTACCTGGCACGCGCCTATTTCAATGCTGGTGGCTCTCGGATTAATGTCCGCTCTTTTTTATGATGGTGGCTCTTCCGCTAGCAGTGGCTCACCGTCATTTCAGCTCTTAACCGGTGCCGCGATATTTGGTGCCTTCTTTATTGTGACTGATCCTGTGTCATCGGCTGTTAGTAATAAAGGCCGCATCATTTATGGTGCCGGTATCGGTATTTTAATTTTCCTAATTCGCAAATGGGGTAATTATCCTGATGCTGTTGCCTTTGCCGTATTGCTAATGAATTTTGCTGCACCGTTAATTGATCACTACACGCAACCCACCACTTATGGCCATAGCAAAAAGAGCAAGTGATGACTAATACACCCCCTAATGATGACAAGCCCAATGATCAAAAATCTGATGATGCAAAAAAGACTGCGTCATTGGTTTCATCCATATCAAGCAATAGCGCGATACTGGGCTTCTTTGCATTTATTTGCACCGCGATTATTGCCGGCACTTATTTAGGCACCGTAGATAATATTCTTGAGCAGCAGCGCCAAGCCCAGCTCAAAGCGCTTTATCAAATTGTGCCTAAAAACCAGCATGATAATGATTTATTACAAGACAATATTTCTTTTGAAGATGCAGCCTTAGGGCATAGAAATGATCAGACGCTATTTTTAGCGAAAAAAGAAATCGCGGGCGCACAACAGCCACTGACATTAATTTACCCCGTGACGACTCGTGATGGCTATAGCGGCGATATTGATTATATTATTGGCATTAATATTAGCGATGCCTCCATTGCTGGCGTGCGCGTTATTAGCCATAAAGAAACACCGGGGCTAGGTGACAAAATAGATTTGCGCAAATCAGATTGGATTTTAGATTTTAATGGTCGCAGCTTGGGTGACCCGGATATTGAAGGCTGGACCGTTAAAAAAGATGGCGGTATCTTTGATGGGTTTACAGGCGCCACCATTACAGCGCGTGCCGTCACAATTTCAATAGCCAATGTTTTGCGTTATCACCATCAAAATGTTGACAGCCTTTTGCAACGCTTTGATGCGAAGGTAAAACCGTAAAGCGCTATTAAACAAAAAGATCGAAAAAACAAACAGAAGAACATTAGAGAACGGCATCATGGCGAACTATTCTGACATCACCATTAATGGTTTATGGAAAAATAATCCCGCGCTCGTCCAACTATTGGGCTTGTGCCCACTACTGGGTGTCACCAACTCGGTCGTCAATTCTATAGGCTTAGGTTTAGCCACCATTTTTGTTTTAGTTGCTTCTAACACTTGTGTATCGATTATTAAAAACGTAACGCCCGATGCTATTCGACTGCCGACTTTTGTGATGATTATTGCAGCCGCCGTTACTTGCACAGAATTATTAATGCAAGCATACACCTACGAGCTGTATGAAATTTTAGGCATCTTCTTACCGCTTATTACCACCAACTGCGTAATACTTGGCCGGGCTGATGGCTTTGCTTGTAAGAACTCTGTTGCAGCATCTGCCTACGATGGACTTATGATGGGCTTAGGCTTTGCTGCCGTATTGTACTTGCTTGGCGCTGCAAGAGAATTAATTGGCACCGGTTCATTGTTTGCCAATATGGATTTACTGTTCGGCTCAATGGCACAGGGCTGGGAAATAACCGTTTTCAATAACTACCCACAGTTTCTTTTAGCCATTTTACCGCCTGGTGCTTTTATTCTTACCGGTTTAATTATTGCTGCCAAAAATAGTATTGATGCTGGCATTAAACGTAAGCAAGAAGCAAAGCTCGCTGACCAAGAGAAAATTTCGAAACGAGTGCGAGTCACTGGAAATATTTCTTAGTATTTTTGGCTTAATAGCTTAATATTGGAACGCTAGAAATAAAAACGGGGAACACTAAAAGTTAGTATTCCCCGTAAAATTTTATTAGTACTAAAAAGTGTATAGAAGCAGCTATTTATTTCAACGCTCTATTTTTTGCCTCTGTAGAAACACCTGTCACAGTTCCGTCTACACCAGCACTTGGATGGTAAACGCCAACAGGCAGAGTAGCTACTGCTGCGTTATTCACCTTTTGCGCAATAGGAATATAATCTTGAACAGCAGTATTAATAGCTGTCGCAATTAAAGCCCCTAACAAGCCTGCAGAACTGTCTCCGCCTGTATCAATAACAATCTCTTGATCATATGACCAGAGCACTTCTTCGGTTGTTGTAGAAATCAGCACATAGCTCATCGCCACAGTCACATTAGCGGCTAATATAGCGTAGTTTTTATCCCATTTATTGATAGTCACAAATAAAACAGAATCAGCACCAAAGCTTTTCTTGAACACCGACTTTGGTATTCCAAGCGCCTGCCTTCCATCTAAAATACCTTCTTTATTAAAAATATCGGTTGTTAACAATGTAGGGAAAACATAATAACCAGCATCTGCAAACGGCTGTGTAAGCGTGGCTGTTATGTACGAGGCTGCATCCGATGCAGTCGATTTATTAATTGCTGGTAAAATTAGAATAGATGTTGGACGTGCATCAGTATACATATCTGGAAATGCTGTTTGCTTAGTCTCTAAAGGGACACAGCCAACAACGAACATGATCAATATTACGTTACAGAAAAATTTACTCATTATTTGATAACTCCTATTTATCATTTCCGTTATTTATTATTACTGCTAATTAAGCGCTCTAGAAAAACCCTTGATTCCGGGTAAAGTTTTACCTCTTTTTCATAAAGAGCAGTAGCTTCCTGATTCTCCTCTCTCTTAGATATTAAATAGCCCAACTCGGCCTGAATACCAGGAGCAACCTTGAGATTTTTTTCTTCTGATACTCGGACAATTTTTCTTAAATTATCCTCATGCGCTAATACATTTTTCTCAGATGGATCTTTTAGAAGCGTATAGTATGTTTTTGAATATGAACCCCAGTAATACCCTACTGGAGAAGTGACTACGCAACCAGAAAGTAATAAAACAAATAATAGAATATAAATCCCTTTGTTATATCTCATTGCTTAATCCTTATTTCTCTTGTTTGTCCGTTACTAAAAAATAACACTTCATCATATACAACCGTATCGCCATCTGTGACCAATACCTGATGCTCGCCTTTCTCTATAATAAAAATGGCTGACTGTAGATTTTCTCGCTCACTATTTTTTGCCCCCAAAATACCTAAGCGATACTTTTCTAAGTCTGCCTTTACGACATCTTTATTAACAATATCTCCAATCGAAACGTTTAAGCCTGCCAACTTATCGGCTCTAAGAAGAAGACGAGTCTCCTCTACATAACCTGATGTACTTTTTTGTATAGCAGACCCACAACCAGTGATTAAGAAAGCAATTGCAATCAATAAAAACTTTTTCATTTTAAGTTACCTTTAATTGTGTTCAGAATTTGAATGAACTTCATATTAATTTTGTTGAATATAATAGGTATTCAAATCGGCAGTTAATGTTCCCTCTATTAAAGAAACATAAGATATCTCATTAAACTCATCATCACCCAGAGAAGCAACCACTTCAATTTTTGCTACTTTTTTACCTGGCAGCTCAATAATAGCGCCTGTTTGAGGGTTTTTAATTTTCTTACCTTGACTATAAACAACCAACTGAAGACCCGGTGATAAACCTTGCGTTGCACCACCCGATATTAAATAGCTACCGTCTTCTTCAGCAAGAATAAAAGATCTCCAAGGCTTGCCTGACATACTTTCAACTAAGTTACTGATCAGTTGTGAAATAGCCGCTGATAATGCCTTGTCGTTAAGTGTCTGGTCATAGCCCGCACTTGATCCCGCACCCAATGTTTTTTTCGTACTGGATTCAGAAGTACCCGCGCCTTCAGAAGAATGTATGATACGCCCAGTACTCACATCAACTAAACGCACATTAACTTTGGCATAAGCTGTTTGCGTTTTACTTCTAGAAAAAACGCCCGATTGGCTTTCAGTCGATCGACCAAATTCACTTACAGATCCTAAAATCAAATAATCAACACTAACACCAGAATCTTTTAAGCCGGCAAGTATTTTTTCTGAAGAAGTCTTATCGGCATCCATTCGTTCAAACATTAAAAACTTACCCGTATCAGTAAGTCGAGCACTCAAAATATCGGATGCCTGCTTACCGACTCGATCACCAGAATTATCAACTAAAAAAGATGTTCCTGATTGTGTTTCATTGGTAAACCGAGCAATAGCCACTTTACGTTTAAGTTGAACGGTATCTGCAGAACTCTCAGCAAAACTCGATTGTGCAAACAACATTGCACAAAAATAAGCTGGCAAAATCAATAATAAGCTAAATGTTTTTTTCATAGTTTCCTCATCATGTATTTAGGTAAGAATAAATACCCTTACTTCAATAACATTACGTTAACAGTTTAATTACTTAAAAGTAGTTTTTAATTAAATTAAATAAAATAATTTCTTAATTTGAATACATTCAATCAACCTAAAACTCAAGGCCAACGGGATATTTTTAGTCGAAAATTGCCTCCAGAACATACGTGGAAGCATAATGAGATAGAGGGTGTTTATCATTCAACCCTCTGCCTGTTTATTAAACAATGCTATTCTCATTAATTGTAATACCTAGAAAGCTCTTGCCGCAAGATAAAAAAGCCTAAGAAGGATGCTCATAATTCAAACATCAGCGATATATAAAGTGTCTTCTTTAGTTAATTATCTCGCTGCTATCTATTTACTACTTACGATTAAAAAAGAGATTATTTTAATTCACAAAGCTGAGACATATTAGCAACATCACAAATATGCGATCTCTTCTTTCGATATTTATCTTTCGGATAATGAGCCATTAACTTTCCACTCACTGATATGGCTTGCTGATAATCCTGATTCTCATAATAAAGCGACCAAAGCAATGCAAGCCATGACTCTTTAACTTTACCACCGCTCTCTTCTTGTTCAGCGATAATATATTCCATAATAGCTAAGCCATCATTATAGCGATTAAGCCTATAATAACTTCTTGCTAATAATAAATTGGACTCAGCATTGAGCAGCAAATCATTTTTTAACCCCTGATTAATGCTATCAACAACCGCCTCATAATCTTCAGTTAAAAACCGTATTTGCGCTAAGGTATAAACCGCTTCACTGCGTGTCATTAAATCTAAATATTTTGAGTCAACAACATATTGATATGCATCGATAGCGGCAGGGTATTTTTTTTGCGATGACATCACATAAGCCATTAATCGCTGCAACTGTGCTTTTTCATAGCCACTGACACAATCATTATTGTATGCGCCTAATAACACCTTCTCTGCAGTGCTCAATGAGTAAGATTCAATCCATTTCCGAGCAGTATCTAACGATTTTTTACAGGTAACGCCTATAGTCAGCCTTGAAGGTAGTGCACCCTCTTTAATCCCCTTATCTTTTTTTACGACTGTATTAGTGCTCGATACACAAGCAGCCAACAACACCACCGTCATCAACAAGATGATGTGTTTCAAGAATGATAATGTAAAACCGTTTTTAAACATTAGGTATATAAAATTCTTATTATTAAAAAATCGATTCTTATTAACAAGGACAGTTTACTCATCATCGCTGCCTTCATCGCTGCCATCATTACTGTCTAAATCGCTATCTAAATCACCCTCTTCCAACACGACTAAGGTTGAAATAATATCGTCGACCATCGCATCATCAAGGCCTTTATGCTCTTCCGGAGTGTTATAAGTAATATAAATTAGCAATGAATGGCAACCTAAATACCACTCACGCCATGCACCGTCTTCATCGTCATAAGCAAACAATAAGCCTGATGCCATGCCTGCACTAACTGCCTCACCTTGTAAGCCTTCAGCAATCAAATCTTCTGCAAACTGTTTTAAATCGCTTTCATCAACATCGCCGCCGTCTTTTCTCACGACAGTAATATCGATTTCACTCACGCCATCGCAATCCGATATAGTGACGCAATCGTCTTCCATTTCAGCCGACCACTCATCGGGTAACTCAAGACACCACCATTCAGTTTGTACCATAGACATAATTTAATTCGCTTCTTTATTTATTTCAATAAGGGATAAATCAAACAGCAAAGCTGTTTCGCGTTGACTATTTTCATTGTCTAACTGACTATCTAATTGACTGCCTAACTGACTGTCTAGCTGATTCACTAACGTTGTCTTTATGGCAGGATAATAATTCTTCCGCATACCATTATTAACAAAGCCTGCCGCTATATATAATGCAATGGCGGCTTGATTACTTTCACGCACTTCCAAAAAAACGCGGCTTATATTGTGCTGCCTACTTTGCGTGATTAACGTATTCAGTAACTGCCTACCAATGCCTTGTTGTCGACATTGAGCATCTACCGCGATATACAGTAAATTACATTCATCTGCGACTAAGGTAAACAAACATAAACCTTTTACAGCCGATGCTGAATGGCTGACTAAAACACGATAATGCGGTTTTTCAAGTACCTCAGTAATCGCCTTTACAGACCAAGGGTTATTCACCGTTGTATCTAGCCAATCACTAATAGACTCAATATCGGCTAAGGTGCATGCACGTATATTCGTTGCTATATTCGCCGACATATTCAAAGGAATAATTAAGCGTCGGCACTAACGGCTGCACGAAGCGGTTGAATATGCTGCCAGAATTCACGCTTCAATAAAGGCTGACGCCATAATTCACCACTGCCATAGGTTGACAATACTTGAACGCCCTGGCGGTTTTCTAGTGGCACGACATGACCTAAGTCGTTTTTCTTACTTGCATCGCCTTCACTCGTTTCAATACCTTCATTGCTTGCATCGAGCTGCATAGCGACGGCCGCTTTACCCATCAGCAATACCCAATGCGCATTGTTTTCTTGTAATTTACGCTGCAGCCATGCAGAAAAAATCTCTTTAGCCGCTTTTTGACTCGCATCAAATAAACCACTATCCGGTAATGGCCAATCAAAACGGTCTTGTATGCTGCCTGAATCTGGTAACGGTTTCTGGCCCAAAGATAACAATATGGCATTCAACCAATGCTGATAGGCACTACTGGCAAAATTCATTTGAGTGATATCATCAATTATCAATATATCGCCACAAACGGTGGTAGCTAAAGTAAACACTTCTAACGATTGATTATTGCTTAACAACGCAGGTGTTGAGGTAGCTGTTGACGTAG
>CAXAHI010000059.1:0-14981 GCA_963968645.1 uncultured Gammaproteobacteria bacterium
ATGGCGTAACGCCATTGTGGAGTTACAACGGCTCTAGAAAAATAATGGTTGAAGATGTAATGGCTTCAATTGATGCGTCCTCTCATTTAATGATGCAAAAACATCGTGATATATTTAACTCGGCGATTCAAGCCGAGTCGATTATTAACGGTGCTTTTACTGAGGCTGATAATACGGGTGTTGATTATGATGCCATTTTTGCGGCAGCTGGCACGGCAGATTCTAAACTGGGTAGCCAATTAAAGACCATAGCAAAAATGATAGCGGGTCGAGCATCCACCGGCAATAATCGCCCAGTTTACTTTGTTAAAGTTACGGGCTTTGATGCACACCAAAACTTATTGGCCGACCATAGCGTTTTAATGGGTGAACTCAATGCCGCATTAAAAGGTTTTCGAGATGCGCTTACGCAGCAAGGTGATTTTGACAAAGTCCTTAGCTTTGTCGGTTCAGAGTTTGGCCGAACATTAACGCCTAACGGTGATGACGCAACCACAGGCACCGATCATGCATGGGGCGGCCATGCTTTAGTGATGGGTGGCATGATTAATGGTGGACAATTATTTGGTGAGCATCCCGATTTGAAGCTAGGGCAGGGCTTGGATGCTAGCGCCGACAGAGGGCGATGGGTGCCCACCACAGCCACTACGCAATGTGTGTCGGTAATTGCGCATTGGTTTGGTATTGATAAGCCCGATTTGCCACAGTTATTTCCAACAGTGGCAAACTTTGCAGACCCGTTTCATACCGATGCGAACTTAGGCTTTATTAATTCAGGAGCAGGCGTATGAACAAGTTACGTTTACTTTTGCTCAGTTTTATTACTACTGTTTTATTGTTGGCAAGTGTATTTACATTAGCTCAAGAGCTATTCACTTATCGCGTTTTTATTGATACCAGCAGCACTAACTCTAGCAATGGTTGTAGTTATGATATTGGTACTTTAGCAAGCCCTATCGATATTGATGGTTTTGAACACCATCTTGAATTAACCATGCTTGCCCCCGGAGAAATTGACCAGTACGGCATAAGTGGGCAAATTATTTCATGTAATAACGGTAGCTGGAATTATGCGAATGCAGCAGCGTTGTCTAACGATATGTGGTCGGCAAGCCTAAACCCAGATGCTACTCAAGCCGATATTATTGATGCCTTTATCCCCAGTAGTGTGCTGGAGGACAGCTATGAAGTTCGGGTAGTTTTGCATGCAGAAAACAATAGTAATAATGAAGTCGACAGCTTAGAAGTTGATGCCGGTTCACCAATTATTTTCTATTTAAGAGCAGCAGGAAACGTACCTATTTTACCTGCTGCGGGATTACTTTTATTGTTTGCTGCGTTTGCTTTTATTGGGGTAAGGCATAAACATTTACGCAGTTCTATTTCTGGGTTAATGCTAATTATTGGTGTCAGTAGCACTTTATATATTAACGACGTTGATGGCCAATTAAATGACCACTGTACGCTGTGGGGATGGTGTATTGATTGGAGCCAAGAAACGCCAATAGCCTCTGATGTTATTGGTGATACGACTGACACGGCTATTGATTTACAAGATGTTTACATGACAGAAACCAATGACGGTGATATTGCTATTCGTATTGATGTTAGTGATGTTTCTAATGCTTGTTTGTCGTTATCACCTTGTGATGTCAATGCCTCATGTAGTAATGAGCCTGCAGGTTATAGTTGCAGTTGTAATCAAGATTTTTCCGGTGATGGTAGCTTTTGTGCCTTCACGCCCAATGGCGATGATGATGGCGACCTTATCGATCAGCTAGCTGATAATTGTCCTACGGTGCCCAATCCGCTGCAATCCGATCTTGATGGTGATGGTGTCGGTGATTTATGTGATGCAACGCCTAACCCTTTTGTATCGCTTAATTTAGTGACTGGGTTGGCTCTAGAAAAAAGTCAGCAGGCGGCGCAATTTAATGTTGTGCGAAGTGGCGGCGCGGCAGAAATAACAATTAATTTTAATCTGAGTGGAAACCCTAACCCTGTTAAAGGTTCGGCAGCAGCTAATGATTATCAGTTAATGTATGCCGATGGCAGTGTAGTAGGGCAAACGCTTACGTTACTGTCAAATCAGAGTACGCGAATGGTTTATTTACAGCCTGTTGATGATGGCTTACATGAAGTGCCAGAAATGCTGCAGCTAACATTAGCCAGTGGTGCAGGTTATGCGTTAAACAACAATAGCGCTGTTAGTGTAATGATTGCCGATGCCAGTAACGACAGTTCCAGTGCGAAAGTGTTTATCGGTATTTTTGCGCCGCAAGATAATGCCGTGACATCTGGATCAGGTGTTTTAAGCCTTATTGTTGATGGTGATAATGATAATGCCTCATTAAATTATAATTTTTCAAACTTAAGTGCCATACAAACTGACCAACACATTCATTTAGCACCATCGGGTACGGTGATTAAAGATGTACAGGACTCTGGCAGTGTTTATGATTTCCAATGGGATTTGGCGCCGGGTGGTATTTTCACAACTGAGCAAGCCATGCTTGATGCCTTGTACAACGGTGAGTTTTACATAAATATTCATACGGCTAATTATCCTTCGGGTGAGATTTCAGCGAGCTTTATTTATAACGAAACCATTGAGCCGCCAGAAGAAACCGAGTTAACCGCTGATGATGTTGATAGAGATATTATTCGCTTTTTAACGCAGGCAACATTTGGTGCTACACCAGAGCAATACACGGCTTTACGCAGCCAAATTGTTACCGATGGTAGTAATCGATTACAGGTATACAGTGATTGGATTGACGATCAGATAGTCTTGCCACAAACCAGTATGTATGACTTGATGGAGAGTAGCATACCGCTATTTTCCTATGGAAATACGGCTTCAAATGGTTATGGTTTTTCAGAGCCGACTTATCATTTACGTCATGATACGTTTTGGCCTATGGCTGTATACGGTAAAGATCAATTACGCCAGCGAATGACTTTTGCCTTGAGTCAAATTTTAGTGATTGGTGATTCTCAATCGACTATTCGTAGAGCCCATCGTGGTGCAGCTAATTATTGGGATCAGTTAGCGGCTAATGCTTTTGGTTATTATAACGATGCCTTACATGATGTCAGTTTACATTCCATTATGGGTACTTGGCTTAGCCATTTACGCAATAAAAAGTCGGACCCAACCGCAGGCTCTTATCCCGATGAAAACTATGCCCGTGAAGTTATGCAGCTGTTTAGTTTTGGTTTAGTGCATAGAGCTAAAAACGGCAATATTCTTTTGGGCAGTGATAATTTACCCATAGCCACTTATGACAATGATGTGATTCGTGATATGGCTAGAGTGTTTACAGGGCTATCTTTTAGTTACATTACCCAAAACGGTGTAAAAACAGTAAACAATAATTTTGATCGCGGTGATCAGGCTAATAATGAGCAGTATCGTTGGACAAACCCGATGAAGTTTTTTGACAGTTGGCATGACTATGATGCAAAGACTTTATTCACTGATAATGGCGCGGCCGTGGTTATTAATGCTGCAACAAATCAGTCAGCGAGTACAGCTGATAGCGAGTTAAGGTTTGTTATTGATGCCTTAGTTAACCATCAAACAACCGCACCCTTTCTTGGTCGTCAGTTGATTCAGCGGTTTGTTACCTCTAACCCCAGTGCCAATTATATTGAGCGTGTGGCGAATGCCTTTGGCAGTAATGGTGATTTAACCGCGGTTATGAAGGCGATTTTATTAGATGCCGAAGCCCGTAACCCCAATGTGCAAAACTCAACGACCTATGGCAAGTTAAAAGAGCCAGTATTGCAATTGACAGCAACAATGCGTTTATTGCAGGCCAGCTCACAAATAAGCTTTGCTGATAGCGCATCGCCGTTATACCCGCTGCGAGCTTTTTATGACGATGGCGCCAGTCTAATGCGTATTGAAAACTTAGGTTTAGGCCAACGTTCACTTGGGGCAGCTTCTGTATTTAACTTTTATGTACCCGATTTTTCACCAACGGGTGATTTAGCGAGCCAGTCGCTAGTGGCGCCCGAGTTTCAATTAATGACCGAGTCGCAAATTTTTGCAACCATGAATGTTTATAACCGCGCACTCAATGAAAATATGTATTCTAATCGGTCACTTAGTTTCTCTAACTTTACTGCAGAGCAATTAAAGGTGAAGTTAAACCCCGCTCGTCTGCAGGCATTGATGCAAGCTACGCCAGGGTCTGCTGCCGATAAAGCCGAAGCCGTTGTAGATTATGTTGATTTTTATTTAAATGCGGGAAAATTGAAGTATACCAATAACACTGATATGCGTAATGCGTTAATTCAAGCAATTACAACAGCGGGTAGTGACGCTAATAGTTTTAATAATATCGTCTATGGGATAAATGCTAGTCCGGATTTTTTAATTCAGCAGTAACTTTCGTTCGCTTTTAATCCATCCGTTTTGCATAAACAAGCCGAATAAACTATTCGGCTTGTTTAGATTTTTGAAGGTCAAATATAGAAGGTGCAATCGGTGTTGCTGCTTTAAATTCTGCTACTCGTTTTTTAATCGTCTCTACATCTTGCGGTCTGCTTTAACCGATTGCTTAATAACGCAAAGTGATTAAGTGGTAAAGCGCTGCGTTTAAAGCGTTTGATTGGCTGGTCGTTCTATTATTTTATCGGTGTGGGTTTTATTAGTATTGGTCGAGCTATGTATTAAAGGTACGTTCCAATCGGTTAATGTTGGGTTAAGTAATTGTTTTTTAAAAATGGGCCCAGCTTTTGCCCATTTTTCATGGGTTATAGAGAGATCGCTATTTACATTCGTGCTAGTGATATCGTCAATTGTCCAATCCATATCGTTAGAGTAGGGGATGCCTAACTATTCATGAAAGCCGTGGCGAGTGGGTAGAAATCCGGAGGCGTCGCCCAGATGCTATATTTGTGTCATAAGCGTTCAAGCATAGTTATCAACAGATTTTTGCGGCTCTTAAGTCAACAGAAGTACCTCTAAGACCTCTGATTGTTTATCAACGACTTGTCAATCCGGCTTTTAGCTTGGATTTCGCGATTTTAGCGCTCCAATTGAGTAGTGATTTTGAATATCTAGTTATTTAGAGGTGTGAGAGTGGGTATAGCCGCATCTTTTTCTACATTATTTACTTATTGCGAATCTAAATGATAATCGTTTGCATTCAAAGGAAAGGGTCTGCATAATATATCTGTGCGTTATTACTTACGTATTAATATTTAATTAATCCAATAGAGTGATTGGTTTATAGGAGGTTTTAGATCCTACGCTGCGATTATATAGGTTTGCTGCAGCGCGATCTTATCTTCAATTTATGTATGCGCTGTCTGAAATATGCAGCATATCGGAAGAATAATCTAAAACATAATTAAAGGGTTTAAAGCTCATAGAGCACTACGAAATGTCTATTTTATTGGTTGAAAAAAAAATTCTGGAAGTTTATCGAGATATTCTTACGCATGATGGCTTTGGCGGATTTGAGGTCAAGGTGAAAATTCTTAAGCGTAATCAAAAAGAAGTTCTTATAGATTGCGGCAAGCAGTATCGCTTTGTTATTGATGCAAAGCAGGACGATAGCTAACAAGCTTACGCATTTGGTTAGCGGATATAAGTAGTGTCGTTAAGTATTGCAAAAAAATAAAAGTTTTAAAATGCAGTTTTAAATAGTTTTGACACAAGGCAATGAGGGTTTGCTTGTTTATTATGCTAATAGCTGAGATAGGCGCCAGCAATTAAAAAGTAGTGCAAAAGCGGTGTCGGGCATCGTGAGCATCATATTATTAACCGGAGTTAAAAATGAAGTTAAGTAATAACAAGCAGAGTGGTTTTACATTACTCGAACTACTAGTAGTAGTAGGTATATTAGCCATTATTGGTGGTGCATTAGTATCAACTTTTGGCGGTCAAGAAGAAAATGCAGCTCAAGGTACAGCAACTAATACAATTGCTGGTATTGAAAATGGTTTACGCGTATTTGAAGCGGTCAATGATGGTATTCCTGATAACCTTGAGTCGTTAATTTGTCTGCCAACAGCTAACGAAGATGATGCTGGTGCAGTAGCGAACGTTTCTAATACTCCAATTGCCGCTGGTGCTTCAGCAACAGCAGCAACAGCTTATCCATTAGGTGGTCAGTCTAACATAGCTAAAGTTGGTGGTGGTATGGGAGCTAAATTAGCTGGTAAGTTCCAAATTGCGAAATTAGATTCAAGCGCATTAATTTCAGCGGGCGTAACTGGGCTTCGTTATGCTGCTGTCACTGCATGTACTGATTCGTCAACTGCATTTGATATTGGTGCTGCATTAACACAAGTCACTTATGGCGCAACTATTACTGGTGCGTTACAAGATGTTTCAATCCCTAACCATATTTTCGCTTCTCCTCGTGCGGGTACCGGTAGAAACCGTGGTCGTGGATTTAGTGGCTTAATTAATAGCACTAACGCTGCAACTACGCCTTTAATGGTTTGGGAAGCGGATGAAAGTGGCTACAACAACGTTAAAGTTGGTGGTGCACCTACTGATGTATTGGTTGGTCTGGGTATTGGTAATGAGTCTAATTTAGTCGGTAACGAGTCAACAGCTCTTTATGCTAAAGCGCCTTTTTATGGCCAAATTGGTAAAGATAAGTACGCTCACTATATCGCATTGGTAAAAGTGGGTACTGCTACGTTAGATACTGATGGCGATAGCGCTACTAATCCTTCAGGTCATGATTTATCAACTTTTAGCGCAGCTTCAATAGCTGAAGTTATTGCTGTAATCGATGCTCGTGGTGACTTCCTTGATGAGGAAATTGCTGAGTTTACTGATCAGAAGAAATAAAAACGTTAGTTTATTTTTTGAATTAACAGTATAAAAAGTTTGGCAAGGGGCTTAGTTTAGTATCTTGCCATTCTTTTTTTTGAAGAAAGATATTTAAAGCAAGAGTTTGTTAAGTGAACATACTTACAATAAGGTTGTTGGCTTTTGATTGCTTCAGCAATTGGTTATTTAACAATATTACTGTAAGTGTTTTTTCTGTTTTTCTGTTTTTATGTCTGGGTATTTATCGCCGTACTTTAATCGAGATACTTATTGGTCGCTATGTTTTTGAATAATTACAGTCATAATTTTATGCGCAGCTTTGGCTCAAGAGGTTTCACTTTATTGGAGCTGTTGTTAGTCGTTGCTATTTTGGCCGTTTTAAGTGGCATTGCAATGATAAGCTTTCAAGGCGGCATTCGCAGTGATGCAAAAGCGACCGCAGCTCGCTTTGAAATGGAACAGCTGCGTCAATCATTAATTAATTATAAGCGTGATAACGCCGTGTTTCCGAGCAGAACTTCAGTTGTAGATCTTGGTTTTTTATTTACGGCTGGCGATTCGGCTGCTCTCTGGAATCAGGATTATCAAATTGGGTGGCGTGGACCTTATATGACATCGGGAGATAAAGGTGTGGTTGATATTGGTGACAATATTCAACTAGATGGAACGGGTGCTCCCCATGTCATTAGCAGTGGTGTCCTGTCTTTACAACGTGCAATACCCGACCCTTTTAGTTTGCGGCCAGTCTTTAATAGTTCGCCTGTGGCAAGTAGTCCAGCTTGCAGCGAAAACACTGCTAATACCCTTTGTTTGTTTGACTGGCGCTTTGTTGGAAGTATTGGAGGTGATACACCGCATGCGCAGTTTGGTCGCCCTTATTTGGTTTTTGATTTAAATGATGTTTCGAAAGCAAGGATTGTTAGCATGGGAGCTAACGGTGTATTTGAAAGCGCCGGAACACTTTGTACGGCAGGTGGTGATGATTTATTACTCTGTCTTTATTAATTGAAAGAAATAACCTTGGTAGAAAAGGTGCAAAAAAATCTAAGAAAAAAAAATATTCGCTATCACAATGGGTTTACCTTACTCGAGTTAGTGTTAGTAGTGTTTATTTTGGGTATTTTATTAATGGCATCTATTACTTTTATTGAAGGTGAAGATGCTCAGCTCCGTTATCAGCGTTCACTAGAAAAGCTGGACCAAGCGATTACTGCCATTATTAGTGTGCGCGATTATAAAAACCAACCGATTTTATCAGGGTTTGTTTATGATAATGGTGTGCTGCCACCTATTCTTGGTGGTGCATTTATTGATGAGTTTGAGCTGCGTCCTTTGGTTGCTCAAAATACTTCTTGGTCGTTTAGCGGAGCAAATAACTGGTTAAATTATGCAGCCTATACGCCGCATTATACCGGCGGTGATGCTTCATCATCATTGCTTACGTTTACACTGTCCGATAGTTATAAAATGTTTAAAGGATATAGAGGTACTTATTTGCCCCCCTCTGAGCTCGATTCAAATGATCAGTTTCGTGATGAGTGGGGCGTTTTGTTGGATGTAAGTATTCCTGTTGTTAATCAATATGATATTACTTTTTCGAGGTTTTTAAGTGATAGCGCTACACCAAAATTCGTTGACTTTACAGCATCGATTACCCGGTCTGTAAAAGCAGAGGACTGGAGTGTTGTTTTGGGCCAATTAAGCTTTAGCGTTAGTAATAAAACAGCGGCTGTATTTCCTGCGCTGGGAACAACTGCTTTTGCTGCAGTATTGATATTTGAAAATAGTCCAGCGAGTAATCTTGGTGCGCGTTGGCGTACCTATGCATTTGAAATTAATACATCCATTAGTCCTGGCAGTACGAAGACATTTGCGGGTGCAGCAGTCAGTTGGAAAAATAATGGCGTAACGCTTGATGCTACTACGGCTAACACAACGCGCATCCCTGTGGGTGAGCATTTATTTGCATTAATATCTGAAACTTCCCAATTGGTTATTGATAGCAGTCAGACGCTGCTGGTACCTCGAAGCTCAATTCCTACCATTGCATTGACGGTTAACTAAAAATATATGAGCCTATTTACTAGTCTTTCTAAATTATCTAGACCTATTAATTCATTTGGCAAGCGAGTTGCTGCTGTAAAATGGCATGAAGATGGACTTAAGGCATTGTTTAGCTCGCCATCAAAAAGCGTGTTAGTTATTGAGTCGACAGGCTTTGCGTTACGTGCAGCCATTGTTGATTTACACAATGGTGAGCTTCACTTTAAGCAGTTCGCCACGGCTTTTTCTATTATTCCTAGTGCTGCATTGGGTGAGGTGAAAGCTAAGTTTGAGCGTGACGGTGTCATGCTACCTGATAGTGCGGTGGTATTAACCTCTTATGCATTGCCAGCATTAATTGATCTGCCGATGTTGGATGATAGCGTTGTTGGAAAGTCGCAATTATCTGAAATAATCCGTTGGGACATGGATAGCTTAATAAACGAACAAGCGGTACATTGGGCGCGTATTGGTTGGTTGTTAGTTGGCCGCGGTTACTTAAGTGAGGAACAGCGTGCGTCGGTGTTAGCCGAAATGGCTGCGTCTACCCAGCAGGCTAAACTTCAAGGCGTACGTATTGCTAGGCAACGGTTTGGTGATGTTGCACTTGCCCAGCATTTTATAAGCTCCGAACAGTTAGATGATTGTTTGGCTATGCAGGCCGATTTAAATGTTCTGTTATTGGATAATGCGATTGATTTTAATTATGTATTATTAGATGACGATTCGAGCGCGACTCAAAAATCCTGTTTAGCTGTTGGTATAAGTGGCGCGCTGAGGGATCAATGGTTAGCTGCGTGTAGTCAACATAATTTTCGTCTTGCGGCAATTTATCCTACTTGTGGTATTGCAGCAGCAACGTTCGCTTATAAGCCGGAGTCTTTAATAGAGGCCAAAAATAAAGTTGACCCCGCATTGCTGTCGAGAGTAAAAGTAATACTAGAAATTCAATCGCATTGTATTATTTGGAGTCGTATAGAAGAACAAAAAATCAGCCATTTTGTTGTTGAGAATATTAGCGATTCTGCACCTGTTGCCGAGCAGTTAATGCTATTGGCAGAACCATTATTAGCTGCCGATGTTACTCAAATTTGGTGGGTTGGTCATGGTAACAATGCAAAGTCTTTAATCAATAAGCTGCAGGCTTGCTCATCGTTACCAATGACGCCGCTATCCGATTGGCATGATGCGCATAATGTTGCTGTGCTCAACGACAATATGCATAGCGAAACTAATCTATGGATTAATGCAATTGGTGCCATGCAGCATTATTTTGGTTTGGTTAATTCAACTTCGGTAGCTGCAATTGTTGGTCATCCACCCCCACCGCCTATTTATCAAAGCCCCAAAGTACAGTTAAGTTCTGCTATTGCTTTTTTTATACTTACTCTGTTGAGTATTGAAAGTTACTACCACTGGCAGCAGCAATCACTTGAAAAAAACTTTGCAGTAAGCATTGAAAAAGCCAGTCACAATGAATCGCTTAACAATACCATTGCTCAAAAAAATCGTGATGCGGCTAAATTATCAGCCGAGTTTACTGAGCTCACCGCGCAGGCCGGACGTCTTGAAAATCGTAAAGAACTCATGGAGGTTGTTCTTATTAATCGACAGCAGTTTGTTAAATCACTATTGCCAATGTTGGCCAACATTGTGCCCGAGGGAGTAACCTTTAATGAGCTGGTTGAAACTCGGTGGTACGAATTTAGGTTGGATGGGTGGGCAACTAGTCAGGCCGCTATCGATGAGTTTAATACCGGCTTATCGCGCGCTATAGCGCTCTGGAATTTATATATTAGCGATAGCCCAAGTGAGGTTCATCGCGATAAAAACGGTTTAGATGGCTACCATTTTGTTTTTACACTTTCATTAAAAGATTCGGTAAGTAATGTCAGTGAAAAATACTAGCGCCGCACGTTAAGGCGTAAGAGTAAAAAATTTAAAATTAAATACTAATTGAAAAATAAAGAGAAGTGATAGAGGAAGATTAATGAATCGTTTATTAAAAGCAACAAAGCGTGAAAATATTTTGGTGCTTCTCTTTTCTTTCGTTTTAGTGGGCTTTCTTTACTATTTTTTTCGCATGCAGTCTTTACAGTTAGCGTCGGCATATCTGGGTGAGCAATATCAAAGTAGTGAAAGGGATACGCCAAACTTAAAGCGATTAACGCCAGACGCGACTAGGATCAATCAGCTTAATACTGATATTGCTGCATTAAAAGCAACCATTGCCGCTGAGCAGGTGACGTTAACTGGGCTTAAAAAGAGTTTTGTTGATCTTGCTCGTGATGATGCCGTGCCGGTGGTTCGTGAAGCTATTACGGCACTCGCCGACCGAACTGGCATGCGTATTTTACGTATTCAACAGTCGAGCGTTACGCTAGATAAATTAACGGATGTCAGTGTATCAGCCGAGGATGAGATATTACAGCGGCCACAATTCGATGTGCTATTTAATGGTGAATTTGTGCGAGTTAACGCTTTTGTCCAGCGTTTACAAGACCTCGATTACAGCGTTGTAATTACTCGACTATCGATTAAAACTGATTCAAACCTTGACACTACAACAACATCTATGCGCTTAAATGCCAGTTTAACGTTGGCATTTTAAAAGGTTATTGAGTATGTATTCTAATATGAAAATAGAGTTATCTTTGTTCGAGAGCTTACTGGATAGCTGTATTGCTAATGGAGCCTCTGATATTCACTTAACTTGTATGGAGCACCCCGTTTTTCGTATTGACGGTGATCTAGTATCAAATACGCAGTTATCAATAATGACACCAGAATTATTAGAACAGATACTTCAAGAAATTCTGTCTGATGAGCGGCGTGCTCGGCTTGAAGAACAGCGTGCTTTAGATATGGGTTACTCATCTAAAGCGGGCAAGCGATTTCGGCTTAATATATATTTTGAGCGTGGACAGATCGCTTTAGCATTACGTTTTTTAGATGATATCTTTTATTCGTTAGAAGACCTTCGCCTGCCAAAACAAATAAGTAAATTTACTGAATTAAAAGACGGTTTGGTTTTGGTTACTGGCGCAACGGGTAGTGGTAAATCAACGACTATTGCCAGCTTAATAAGCGAAATTAACCAACGGCGTGCATGCCATATTTTAACAATTGAAGACCCAATAGAATTTCTTTACATCAATGAGTCGGCAATGGTTCATCAGCGTGAAGTTGGTTCTGATGTGCAAAGCTTTTCGCAGGCAATACGATCATCGCTACGTGAAGATGCGGATGTGATTTTGTTGGGAGAAATGCGTGATGCCGATACTATTCGTTCGGCGTTAATGGCCGCCGAAACAGGGCATTTAGTTTTTTCTACACTGCATAGCAATGATGCCGTGGGTGTTATAGACCGCCTAGTGGGTGCTTTTCCTGGTGAAGAACAAGACGGTATTAGGCAGCAACTATCAATGGTATTACGTGGGGTTGTTACTCAGCAGTTAGTAAAGTTAGATGCTGAGGTAGGGCGCTTACCTATAAATGAAGTATTAATTGTTGATGCTGCAGTGGCGAATTTAATTCGTCTTCATAAACCTGAGCAAATCCGTTCGAGTATGGAGACAGGAAGAGATCAGGGTAATCAAAGTTTGGAAGTAGCCTTAGTTGAGCGCGTAAAACAGCGTCTTATTACTAAAGAGCAAGCACTACAGCTTACACATAGAAAAGCCGCTTTGGAGCAGTTATTCCAATTAATGCTTAGCGATAATAGCCGTCACCAGGTTCAGGTCTAGCCATTATGTTAACAGAATCTTCAGTCGTTAGTGCCTGTATTGACCAAGATATTATGACCTCTCATTTAGTTGACGATGTTAGGCGTCGGGCACGGCGAGAGGGAAAATCTTTACTGTCGTTATTATCGATATCGTTGCGATTACCGGTTTCTTCTTTTTATCGAGCTTATGCGGCAGAGCATCAGCTAACGTTTATTACCGGCAAGCAAATTCAGGTTGATGGTAAGTTGTTAAGAAAACTGCCGCGTAGTATGGTGGAGCGCTGTTTAATTTTTCCATTAATGGGTAATACCAGTGATGATGATTCGCTGGAAGTGGTTACGGGTGATGCTGAAAACCAAATATCTATGCAGCAGATAGAGCGTTTATTGGGTGTACCTGTGCGTTGGTGTATTGCAGACCCAATAGAGTTGGCATTAACACTGAAAAAAAATCTAAGTGGTGGATTAGCTGCTGCTGCGCCAGCCGAGGTGTTTGAGCCTGTAGCGACATTAAGTGATATTTTCAATTATGCTTATTTACTTCGTAGTTCTGATATTCATATTGAGCCGATGAAGGAATCTATACAAGTGCGCTTAAGGGTCGATGGCCGATTACAGGACTATCCACGTGATTTTATGTTGGAGCAAGGCTTAGGTTTAATGAGCCGGCTTAAAGTGCTTGCAGGTTTAGACATTTCTGAGCAACGTATGCCTCAAGATGGCAGTTTAAGTCATGCTATGGAGGATGGTGTTGAAGTGGATATTCGAGTGGCGACATTACCAACACGATTTGGTGAGCGCGCAACATTACGCCTCTTAGGTTCTGATACCAATGCATTAACACTTGAACAAATAGGTATGTCCAGTGCAGATTTAAAACGCTTTAAGTCGGTAATTACTAAACCCTTCGGTATGATTTTAATTACTGGCCCAACCGGTAGTGGTAAATCAACTACCTTGTATTCAGCATTACAGGTGCTTGCCACTGATGAAGTGAATGTCCTTACCGTTGAAGACCCTATTGAATATGTTATGGATGGAGTATCACAGGTGCATGTTAGTACCAAAGTTTCGTTTGCGGGCGCGTTGCGGTCGTTTCTTAGGCATGATCCAGATGTCATTATGGTTGGTGAAATTCGTGATGGTGAAACGGCTAATATTGCAATGAAAGCCTCAATGACAGGCCATTTGGTACTTTCAACCTTGCATACTAATACGGCACCAGCAGCGGTAACGCGATTAATAGATTTAGGTGCAGAACCTTATTTAATAGGCGCTACGGTTTTAGCGGTTGTTTCTCAACGCTTGGTGAGACGTTTATGTCTACGTTGTAAAGAAGGGTATGTATCCAGTGCAGTTGAACAGTCACAATTAGGCTGTGACAAGCCAGTAACTATTTATAAACCCAAGGGTTGTGCCAGTTGTATGGGAATCGGCTATAGGGGCAGAGTAGCTCTGTTTGAAACGTTATGGGTTGATGAAGAAATGTCAGCATTGATAAGCCAAGGTGCAAATGAAATGACCTTGCAAGCCTCTGCAAATAATTTATTCAGCTTATCTGCTGATGGTATTGATAAAGTGTTACGTGGCATAACCTCTATTTCTGAATTACAAGGTCTTTCTTTATTACCGTCAACAGCAAGCACATCTCCTATAGATCGTAATCATAACGACCTCAATCATAAAGCAATTAATCACACAGCTAAACATAGGAGCCCAGAGCAGTGAGCGTCTATCGTTATGTTGCGTTAAACGTAAAAGGTGAAACAGTTCGCGGTGTTTTAGATGCTGAGAATGAACGTCAGGCCGGCACAGTATTAGTGTCCGGTGGGCTGCGTATTTTAGAGTTAAACAAATCAGAAGAAGGCCTAAACGCAGGTTTAGGCGCTAAAAGCCTAGCCGATAGTTTTGCGAATCTACGTTCGGTAAGCGCAACAGAAAAAGTATTTTTTTTTCGTCAGTTAGCATTAATGCTTCGCTCAGGTCTATCGCTGACCGAGTCATTAACAATAATACAAAATATATTACGAGGAAAAATATGTGCAGTTGCCAACATACTGAATAATGAAGTGCAAAATGGCGAACGATTTTCTAATGCGATTGCAGCGCAGGGTAAAGTTTTTCCTGAAATGGCTCAGTATATGATTCGCAGTGCAGAGGCAACCGGTCAGTTAGATGTAGTCATGGAGCGTATTTCGATTCACATTGAACGTCGTAACGAAATTAAGCGAGAAGCATTGACGACTTTGTTGTATCCGGGGATTACCTTTTTAATTGCCATTGCTATGTTCATTTTTTTGGTAACAAAGGTAGTGCCAAAATTTGCTGATTTTTTCGCTAAATCAGGCAAGTCTATGCCGCCACAAACTAAGTCGTTAGTCGATTTTTCAGCGTCTCTGGGCGATTGGG
>CAXAHI010000060.1:0-14773 GCA_963968645.1 uncultured Gammaproteobacteria bacterium
TACACAAGTAAAGAAAAGTGACTGGCTGTCGGGCCACCCCCGACGACCTTGACCTTAAAACTCAAATAGACAAATTAAAAAACAAAAATATAAGTGTAGAATTAAATTTTGAGTTAAATCGAATGCAACCAAGCATTCAAAGCCCAAACCGCTTAATAAAAGCCTGCTCATCCAAAACCTCAACGCCAAGGCCTTCTGCCTTAGCTAGCTTTGATCCCGCACCAGGCCCAGCTACAACACAATGCGTTTTCTTAGAAACACTCCCCGCAACCTTAGCGCCCAAAGATTCCAAGTGTGCCTTCGCTTGATCGCGCGTCAAAGTCTCAAGACTCCCCGTCAACACCCAAGTCTGACCATTCAGCGGCAACTCATCCGCAGACTTAACATCGAAATCATCCCAGTGAACGCCTGCATTCTGCAAGGCATTAACCACTTCGACATTACGCTCAGAACTAAAAAATGCGTGTATATGCTTGGCAACAATCGGGCCTACATCATCAACATTAATTAAAGCCTGTGATTTTGTAAGCTCAAGTTCATCAATGTTATCAGCCGCGTCATTCTTATATTCAGAATTATAATTTCTAGCCACTTCAATAATGACGGACAAAGAACCAAAATGTTTAGCTAAATTCTTTGCCGTGGTCTCGCCGACTTCACGAATGCCTAGGCCATAAATAAACTTTGCTAAGGTCGTCGACTTACTCGCTTCTAATGCAGCTAATAAGTTACTTGCTGATTTCTCTGCCAGCCGCTCTAAACCCGATAACGCTGTCAGCTCAAGTGAATATAAGTCAGCAACTGTCTCTATGAGTCTTTCTTCAACAAGCTGATCAACAATTTTGTCGCCTAAGCCATCAACGTCCATGGCTTTGCGAGATACAAAATGCTTTATGGCTTCTTTGAGCTGTGCCGAACAAAGTAAGCCGCCCGTACAGCGGGTAACGGCTTCGTCTTCTAATCGAATAACGGGTGATTGACATTTCGGGCAGCAGCTCGGCGCTTCAATTATTTCTGCATTGGGCTTACGTTCGCTAATAACGACACGGGCAATTTTAGGAATAACGTCCCCTGCTCGTCTTACTACAACGGTGTCTGATATTCGTATATCTAAACGACTAATTTCATCAACGTTATGCAGTGTCGCATTGCTGACTGTTACTCCACCAACAAATACAGGCTCAAGTTTTGCTACGGGTGTTAAAGCACCGGTTCTACCCACTTGCCAGTCAACGCCGTTTAATTGTGTTATGGCTTCTTCAGCAGGGAATTTATAAGCAATGGCCCAGCGCGGTGCGCGTGATACAAAACCTAACTCGGCCTGCAATAAAAATGAATCGACCTTAAAGACTATACCGTCAATTTCATAACTTAATGTTGGACGTTTAGCGGCAAGTACTGAGCAATACTCAATGGCTTGCTCTATGTTGGCAAAACGTTTGACTTCGGTGTTGGTGTAAAACCCCCACTCCGCGAGTTGCTGAATGGTTTCAAAATGGGTATCGGCAATTTGGCTATTGGCTATTTTGTTTTTAGCGGCACGGGGTGCTGATTGATAATCGATAAAACCGGTGGAATACACGCACATGGTAAGCGGTCGTTTCGCAGTTATTTTTGGATCTAATTGCCGCAAACTTCCGGCAGCTGCATTGCGAGGGTTAACAAATAGCTTTTCATCATTGTCAGCTGCGCGATTATTTAATTGTTCAAAGTCGGCGCTAGAAATATAGATCTCGCCACGAACTTCAAGCACTGCAGGATAACCAGAACCCCGTAATTTAAGCGGCACGGTGTTAATGGTTCTAACGTTTTCGGTTATGTTTTCGCCAGTTGCTCCATCACCGCGGGTGGCTGCTTTAACGAGTACGCCGTTCTCATAAGTCACACTCACGGCTACGCCGTCTAACTTGGGCTCACAGACATAATCGATTATGGTATCAGCACTGTCGTTGTCTTCGCGTAGCCGATCTTTAAGGCGCTGATCAAAGGCTTTGAGTTCCTCAGCATTAAAGGCATTGTCTAACGACAGCATGGGTAACTTATGCTCGATAGAATCAAAACGGGCCAGTGGTGCTGCGCCTACACGGCGTGATGGCGAATCGTCGGTTAATAATTCGGGAATGGCTGTTTCTAGATCGACGAGTTGACGAAAAAGTTGATCGTAATCTGCATCGGGCAGAATGGGATCATCGAGTACGTAATAGTGATGATTATGCTCGTTGATGAGTTGTGCTAGCTCAGCATGACGAGCAATGGCAGCATGATTGAAGCCCTTATCAGAACTGACAAGAGGGTTGGCTAATAACTGTTGAATGGTTTTAGATGATGTCATTGCTTATTTAATGTGTCAGATAGTGTGATAGCAAAAGCATGTGCATGGCAAAAATTATGCAGTTTTATTTATGCCACTGTGATGACGATCATCAAACTTAAAAGCTAATTAGACGTTATTTATAACGCTTTAAACCGTTTCTGTACGACTATCTAAAGCACTATTCATTTTTTGATTAAACTGTTTAACGCGATCACGGTAATGATTGATAACTTGCAAGCTAGCCGTTGAATGCTCTTCATCTAAGAGTCGTGCATCCAAGTTTTTGACTAAGCAGTTAGCCGTTTCTATCATGCAATCGAAGGCCTGCATTGCATCTTCAGGGCCAGGTAAAGTCATAAAGAATGTTACGCCAGGCGTTCTGAAAGAATTAATATCTTCGAGGTTAAAAGTGCCAGGCTCAAGCATGTTAGCAACACTAAACTGTAAGCAGCCCTTGCCTTCTGCTTTTTCATGACGATGTAAAATATCTTTTTCGCCATAACGCATATCGCAAGCAAGAAGTATTTGAAGCAAGTCACTGCCATTAAATCCATCGGCTGCCTTAGCTCTAACATGCATAACGATAATTTCACGCTCTACAACGGGAGCTTGACGAACAACCATCGGCTCTTCGTCTTCCCAGTCAGCATTGTCTAATGGCGCTTCTTCTTCGAAAAATAAATCATCGGGCCCTTGATCGCTAATAATCGGATCTGTTCGATCAATAACGCGAGCGCCACCATTGGGAAGTTCTGGTGAATCTACCGCTGATCCATCATCTGCAAAGCCGCCGCCCATACCTATGGACATTTTTAAGCCGCCGCTGCGTTCAGCGCGCATACGTCTAAAGCCATCAACGAGTACGGCTAACACTAACAGCAAGCCGGCACCAATTAACCACTCACGTACACCAATTTCAGTTAACAAATCCATAACGTCTAAAGGCCTCTAGGCTATTTTAAAAATGAGTATTTAAAATTAACAATACAATTCAGTTACGCTGTCGCTAATGCTACAGCTTCATCAATATCAACACTAACTAAACGTGAGCAACCCGGCTCATGCATAGTGACACCCATTAAGTGATCGGCCATTTCCATGGTGATCTTATTATGAGTGATAAATATAAATTGCACGCGGTCAGACATCTCTTTAATTAAGCGAGCATAGCGTGTGGTATTCGCATCATCTAACGGTGCATCAACCTCATCTAACATACAGAAAGGCGCTGGATTAAGTTGGAATATAGAAAAGACTAAGGCTATTGCCGTTAATGCTTTTTCACCACCCGATAGTAAATGGATAGTACTGTTTCGCTTGCCAGGTGGCCGCGCCATTATTGCAATGCCGGTGTCTAACAAGTCGTCGCCGGTCATCTCTAAGTAGGCTGTACCGCCGCCAAATACTTTAGGGAATAGATCTTGTAAACTTTCATTCAGCTTATCAAAAGTATCTTTAAATAGGCTTCGTGTTTCTTTATCTATTTTGTGAATTGCGCCTTCTAAGGTCGTTAACGCCGATTCTAATTCGTCATTCTGTGAGTCTAAATAGTTTTTACGTTCAGACTCGGTTTCGAATTCTTCAATCGCTGCTAAGTTAATGGCTCCTAAACGATTAATACGACGATCAATATCTTCTAAGGTGCTTTGCCAAACACTGAGCTCTGCATCTTCAGGTAATAAGTTAAGAACTGCCTCTAATTTAAAGCCACTCTCTTCAAGTTGCTCTTCTATTGTTTTGGTTCGCACCGCCATTTCTTGGCTATCAATACGCAGTTTTTCTAAGCGTGAACGAATGTCTAAGGTTTTCTGCTCACCACTTGCTCGTGCCTGCTCTGCTTCACGCATACTATGGTCTAGTGCTTCGACAGATTTTCTGGCTTCACTTAAGCTTTCTTCAATAGCTATGCGCGTTTCTAACTGCTCGGTTAAGCTCGATTTTAATTCTGCAATAGGTGCATTGTTTTCTTCTTGCGCTTGTAATAGCGAAGTACTGCGTAGCTCTAATTGTTCAACCTGACCACTTAGGCGAGAAACCGTGCCTCGTACAGAATCTAATTGAGCACGTAAACCTTCGGCTCTTACAGCCACGGCTTGCAGCGCATCACGATCGGTTCTTGCGGTCTCTCTTGATATGGTTAAGGTGTCGCGAACTTTGTCTCTTTCTAAAAGTAAGCTTTCACGCAGCTCTTCAACTTCTTGCATTGATTCAATCGCAATATCGAGCTGTTCGCGTGCTGCCGTTAAGGCTTCACGTTGCTGAACTTGGTTCTGTTCGGCAAGACGAATTTCTTCTTGGGTACGACTAAAGCGCGTTTTGATTTGATCGATTTTGGCTGACAAGGCGCTCATGTTTGAACGGTGTTGTGCGAGCGCTTGTTCTTCTGTTGTTTTATCGTTAAGTAATCGATCTTTGTTGTTTTCTGCAGCAAGCAATGCATTTTCTGATTCTTTTAATGCATTTTCTAAATGATCTATTGATGCTTCGCTATCACTTATCTCTTGCTCTAAAGAGAGCAGCGATTTACGTCGCTCAATAACACCTGAGCCTGAATCTGTTTGCTTGATAACACGAAGCCAGTTAGGGCCGACCCAAATGCCATCTTTAGTCACTATGGATTCATGCGCCGTTAAGCGACTACGAGCACTAGCGGCTTGCTCTAATGTATCGGCAACAAATACACCATGTAGTAAGGCACCCGTTTCAACACCAGCTACTTTACTGCTGAGTAATGGAAGCCCTGTATTCGATTGAGCTGCATTTGAATGGCTACCCAATTCAATAAAGCTCACATTACTTTTACCAATAGATCCTAACTGGCCAATAATGTTGTCTAAGGTATCGAGTGTTACTGCCTGTAGCGAATCACCTAGAACCGTTTCAACGGCAACTTCCCAACCGGCATCCACTTTTAATTGATCGAGTAAACGTGGAGCTGCCGATAGTTGCTGCGTTTGCAGCCAGGCATTCGTATCACCTGTTGCATCGGCTTGCGCCGCTTGCTGTAAGGCTTCTAATGAGGCGAAACGACCACGTTGTTGTTGTAAGCTACTGCGAACAGTATTGAGTTCAGAAGAATATTGTTTTTGTGCATCACGCTTATCTTGAAGCTCGGTATTGCAGGTGAGAACTTGCTCTTGAAGCTCTTCGACGCGAGCAATTTGATCTTCAATGCTTATGGCAAGCTCAGTCTGCTGCTCTTCATATTCTTGTGTATCTAAACCGCCTAGCTCTGTATTCATTCGTTCTAAACGAATACTTAAGCCGCGTAATGCATCTTCAATTTGATCGATACGCGAGCGCTGAACTTCGGCATTTTTTTGAGGTTCAGCGGCGTTTTCATTAAAGCTATCCCAGCGTTGCTGCCAGTCTTGCATGTTTGATTCAGCACTGTGTAATGCGTCGCTAGAGGCCGACTCTGATTCTTTTAATGCTTCATGTCGTGGCTCGATTGTCTCAAGCTCCATTGACCAAGTAGTCATTTTCTCTTGGTCTTCGGTAAGATGCTGAGCGCTTTCTGATGCAGTACTTTGTGTTTCGCGAAGGTCATCAGCAAGCTGCTGTGCGCGTTGTTCATGGTGAGATATAGATTGTTCAGCGCGAGCAATATCTGCACCTAAGCCATAATACTTAGCCTGTATGGTATTAAATGTATCGTTACTTGATACTTGCTCGTCACGAATAGTCTCAATAGAAGCGCCGGTAGCTAATTGGCTGGCGATAGAGGCTTCTAGTTGTATTTCATGTTCGGCAATCGCTTCGCGCTGACCGCTAGACCGCTCACGTAATGATTTCCATTGTAGGCTAAGCGTTTGTGCTTTTACGGTACGCTCTTCTGCTTTAAATTCTTTATATTTGACGGCCGCTGCTGCCTGACGCTTTAAGCGTTGCAACTGACGATCGAGCTCTTCACGAATGTCAGTTAAGCGCTCAAGGTTTTCACGAGTATGACGAATGCGCGTTTCAGTTTCACGGCGACGCTCTTTGTATTTCGAAATGCCGGCAGCTTCTTCAATAAAAACCCGCAGTTCTTCAGGCTTTGATTCGATAAGACGAGAAATCATGCCCTGTTCAATAATTGCATAACTTCTTGGGCCTAAACCGGTACCAAGAAATATGTCGGTAATATCACGACGACGGCATTTAGCTCCATTAATATAGTAGCCAGATTGGCCATCGCGGGTCACTTTACGCTTAATAGATATTTCGGTAAATGCACCGTATTGACCGACTAAGGTGCCATCACTGTTATCAAATATAAGTTCTATAGATGCCTGGCCTACAGGCTTGCGTGAGGTTGAGCCATTAAAGATAACGTCGGTCATTGATTCGCCGCGCAAGTTCTTGGCTGAAGACTCACCCATAACCCAGCGAACGGCATCAATGATGTTGGATTTACCACAACCATTGGGGCCAATAACGGCCACCATATTGGTATTTAATTGAACATTGGTAGGATCAACAAAGGATTTAAAACCGGCAAGTTTAATATTCTTGAGTCGCATAAAACGTTATTTACTCCGGCCTGCAAATTAGGTGCTTAATAGTTCAATTTATAGTCATTGAACTTAGCGTTAAAAGCTATTTGTTTTTGTTTTTTATTGAATAGCTCATTCAGTTAAAGCTTAGCGTCATCGCTTGTATCGTCTCGATGGGTTAACCGTTCAAAATTAACTCAATTACTCGCTAAAACAACAAAAAAATCGCTTATTTAAGCGACTAGTTTGCAAAGGCGTATGATGCCTTGATCTTACGTCGATAACAATAATGAAAGGCTAATTGTTCATAATGAGCGTAAAGAATGACCAAGCGAGAATAAGTCACTTATGAGTAGTTGCTGAGCTTTATTAAGGTGATGTCTTAGGTTGTTTTTTGATCGTATTAATGAGGCGAGAAAGGAATACCTGGCTGTTTTTGTTAAGAGCTATTCGATCTTAAGAGCTATTCGACTTAAAAGTCATTAACGAATGTCATGATTAATAGTTGTAAGTCTTATCTTACTTACGCTGATCAATAACCAACTCAATTAGACGCGCATCATCAGCATTAACTTCTACCTTGGTAATGAGTTCTGCTGATTGTGAGTCACCCACTTCGGCAATGGGCTGGCCGCTCCTTGCTAAACGTGCTCCAACGATTAATTTGCTCTTCCCAGCTATGGACTGTGCGGCCATTTTATCATTTTCAGTAATCAGTAATTCAGTAGGAAGATCAGATAGCTTGAGTCGTTTAGCGGCTAATGGCATGCGCGACCCCTCTACTGCGCGAGCAAAAACAAAGACTGGAGTATTTGGATTGTCAGACGCTAATAACTCAGCAGGATCAATACTGACACGCACTCTTATGTGAGCGGTTGTTGCAGTAGATTTATCACTAGCAATAGATGCATTGGCCTGTGCAGCTAATCGTGCTTCAGCGGCTTGAATACCAGCATTTATTGATACCGCTTGAGGACTTGATTCGCCATAGGCTAATTTTGCTGCACCCCAATAGCGAATGGCTTTAGGGTAATCAGCTTCACTGAATGCCTGCATGCCACTCATGCTTAAGGCTAAATATTGCTGTTGATCTAAACGTAATGCAGAAGATAAAAGATCTTTTACACGTTGTGACATTAATTCAGCAGCAGAGGTGCCAGCACTCGCAGTCTCGGCATCCAGTAGATAGAGAGACTGCGCTAATAAAGCGGTGACGGCGGCGTTTTCTTTATTGCGCTCAAGCAAAGAGGCATAAACATTAGCGGCCTTTTTATGTTGATTCATGGCGCTATAAATTTCGGCTTGTAACTGCAAGAGTTCAGGTTTACTTCGCGAGGGAGAAACACGCTGCTCTAAAAGCTGAGTGACGGTTAACAGCTCTTGTTGACGCTGGCGAGCATCACTTGAATCGTTTAATGAATCTAACTGATTAGCGACCTGCCACTCTAAACTTCCACCCACAGATAAACCTTGTGGTAAGTAAATAGCGAGAGCGAAAAGCGGTATTGAAAGTCCTGCAGCCCAAAGAACTCCGCGACCAGAAGATGAAGACTCGTCCGTAGCTGAAGCTAGCTTTGCCTGATCAGCGTTCTGCTTAACGGCTTGGATATGACTCTGAATCCACTGATCAAAATCATCATCTGATTTAGGCGATGAAGAATCGTTTAGATCAACTATTAATTGTGATCGAGCTTCGAGTACTAAACTGGCATGTGCTTGTGAGTCAATGTCGTTAGCTTCCAATAATTGGTCTAACTCGTCCAAACGCTGCTGATACAAGCGAAGGTTATCAGCGATACGCGTATCTTCAACCTTGGTATCGATAATATTTGCAGACTTAGGGCGAGTAAAAACAAACCCCGTAGCAATAACCACTGCTGACATTATTAAAACGGCAATCCAAAACTCAAACATTGTTAGTCTCATCACTCTCTTGGTTACGCAATACAATAAACGCAACAATCGCAAAACCGAGTAACACTAAGCCAGCCGGTATAATCCAAAGTACAGCCGTCACTGAATTCACTGGTGGTGAGTACAAAACAAACTCGCCATAACGTGACTCCATAAACTCAAGAATGTCGGTATCAGAATAGTTATCATTAATTAATAGGTAAAGTTCATTGCGAAGGTCTGTGGCAATAGGCGCATCGGAATCAGCTAAATTTTGATTCTGGCATTTGGGGCAGCGAAGCTCGGCGATAAGTCCGTAATAACGCTGACGCATTTCAGGGTCAGAAAAAACCTTAAGTTCGTTCGCTGAATCGCTATTAACTAAGCCTGAAGAGTAAGCCGCACTGGTTAAACCAGTAAGGGATAATAGAAAAACCGCTGCAATAAAATAAGCTCTCAACATCATTGCCAGTTTAATCCCAGTGGAAGAATTTTTGATTGCCAAACTTTATTATCAACTACGCCAACATGGCGGTAACGAACAATACCGTTAGCATCTAGCACATACGTTTCTGGCGCGCCATAAACACCCATATTAAGGCCAAGCTTGCCATCGACATCGAACAGGTTAAGTTGATAAGGGTTACCTAACCTTGCCAACCATTGATTCGCTTTTTGTCGATCATCTTTATAGTTTAAGCCGAAAATAGTAATACCATTTTCCGCTAAGGTATTTAAATAGGCATGCTCAACACGGCATGAAACACACCATGTAGCCCATACGTTAATCAATGCCGCTTTATTATTTAAATCGATAGCGTCAATTGCTAAGTCGGCATTGTCTAATGTCGTTAACGAGAATGCAGGAAGCGGTTTGCCGATCAAGGCCGAAGGCAACATTGAAGGATCATAATCACCGCTAATCATACGCTTTTCTAATTGCAAAAAAACTAACGCTAATAAGGCAAACACAAACAGTGGAATAAAGAGTTTTATACGTGACGGCTTAGACGTTGAGGACTTAGGCGTTGAGGACTTAGACATTGAGCGCTCCCTTACTACGGTAACGCTTATCAGTAACGGCTAAAAACCCGCCGAAGGCCATCATTAAAGCGCCCAGCCAAATACAGCGTACAAAAGGCTTAACGTGAACACGAACAGCCCAAGCGCCCTCGCCTAACTCTTCACCTAAGGCCACGTACAAATCACGCGTTAAGCTAGGATCAATAGCCGCTTCAGTCATTACATTACGTGCGGCATAGTAAAAGCGTTTTTCAGGCTGCAATACGGTAATAACGGTGTCGCCATCAAAAACCGTAATGTCGCCACGAGTACCACTAAAGTTTGGTCCTTTAAACGTATTAATAGCTGTTAATTGATAGCGATAACCACTAACGGAAATATCATCACCCAATAGCATGCGAACATCTTTTTGCTGCTCATAAACAGAGGTAAGTCCAATACCAATAGCGGCTACCGCAATACCGCTATGCGCAATGACCATAGCCCAATAGCTTACTGATAAACGTTTTAACCCTGTAAATAAACCTTGCTGATGTTTAGCTTTCGAAAGCACGTGCAAAGCCGTAGAAACTATTAGCCATAGACTGACCGCAAGCGTGATAAATGCTAGCCAATTAAAATCTTGTTGATATTGATTCGATAGGCTAAACGTACCCAGTCCTGCTAATAATAAAGCGACGAAAGCAGCTGTTAACCACTTAGGTATTGCAGTCGATATTTTGTTGCTACGCTTCCAACTAATATAAGGAGCAATTCCCATTAAGACTATCATTGGTAATGAAAGCGGCACAAACATAGCATTAAAGTAAGGCGGGCCTACGGAGTAGCTACCTAAGTTTAATGCACTACTCGCCAGTGGGAACAGCGTGCCGAGTAAAACGACAGACAATGCAATGGCCAATAGAATATTGTTAATAAGTAAAAAGGTCTCTCTCGATAACAAACCAAACTTTGCTCCCGAGCGAATAGCCGGAGCTTTAATGGCATAAAGCAATAAGGAACCGCCTATCACCAATACTAAAAATGCCAGGATAAATAAGCCGCGAGTAGGATCGCTAGCAAAGGCATGCACCGATACCAAAATACCTGAGCGGACTAAAAACGTACCCAGCAAACTTAATGAGAATGCCAAAATCGCTAACAGGACTGTCCAGCTGCGAAATACACCGCGTTTTTCGGTAGCGGCTAATGAGTGAATCAAAGCTGTACCTGCCAACCAGGGCATAAATGAAGCGTTCTCTACGGGATCCCAAAACCACCAACCGCCCCAACCTAATTCGTAATAAGCCCACCAGCTACCTAAGGCAATACCAATAGTTAAAAAAGCCCAAGCCACATTCGTCCACGGACGTGACCAGCGTGCCCATGCGGCATCTAAGTTACCTGTCATCAAGGCTGCAATAGCAAAAGCAAACGCGACAGAGAAGCCGACATAGCCGATATAAAGCATGGGTGGATGTATGATTAAACCAAAGTCTTGCAATAGAGGGTTTAAGTCGTTTCCGTCAGCGACAGGATTAAGCAGTAGTCGCTCGAAAGGATTTGAAGTGAAAATAATAAACATTAAAAAGCCAATGCTTATCATGCCAAGAACAGCGAGCACTCTAGCGCGCATATCTAGGGGTAGGCTTTGGCTGGCATAACCTACTGCTAGCGTCCAAGATGCTAAAATTAGCACCCAAAGTAACAATGAGCCTTCATGGTTGCCCCAAACGGCACTCATCTTAAAGTACCAAGGAAGCGCGGAGTTTGAATGCATGGCGACTAACTTAACGCTAAAGTCATCAGTTAAAAAAGCATAGCTCAAGCAAATAAATGCGACGACTAAAAATAGCCACTGACCCAATGCTAACAATGGCCCTAAGCGCATCCAGAGCGGTCGACCTGAAGTAGCGCCAAGCAGAGGTATAGTCGCTAGAAATATTGCTATTGGTAGGCAGAGCAATAATGCAAAATGTCCGATTTCTGGTATCAAGTGTGGCCCATTTAAAAGCTAATTGAAGTAATTTTTAAGTGTTTGGTCTACCTTAGTTAATAGGCAGACGGTTTATTTTTTAAGGCTGCTGCAACTTCTGGCGGCATATAAGTTTCATCATGCTTAGCGAGTACTTGCTCAGCTACAAATAAACCTTCTTCGGTTAAAACACCAGTGGCAACCGTTCCAGCTTCTTCGGTAAACATATCAGGAAGAATGCCAGTAAACTCTACGGTGACTTCGGCCTCGTAATCAGTAACAACAAATTGTACTGTCAGAGAATCTGGCACGCGCGTTAAGCTATTTTCAACCACCATGCCGCCAACACGGATTTTACGACCAATAGGTGCCTCACCATTAACAATACGCGTAGGTTCATAAAACAGATTAAGATTCTGCTTTAATGCATTAGCAATTAAGGCTGTAGCAGCACTGGCACCAATAACAATAATGGCAACAATGATTAAACGTTGTTTTCGTGCGGGATGCATAATTAACTTATTCTCTCTTCTAATCGCTTACTGACTATTTGTCTTGCTTATTGGACTGCTGCTTAATTTGCGCTAATTGCTGACGGTAACGCTTAGCCGGTATAACAACAATAGCAGCAAGCACAATAAAGCTTATTGCATAGGCGCTCCAAACATAGGGCCCATGCCCCGCCATTTCCCATAATTCAGCTAAATTATTAAAATACATACTTTACCTCTACATCTGTCTCTAAGTCTTGATTCTTGACTCTCAAAGCAAAAATTACTGTGCTGCGCGGTCAGCCATCCAGCGAGTGTTTTTTTCATTACGCGCAATTAGCACTCGAAGCTGCAACATAACTGCAGCAATAAAAAATAAATAAGCGCCCGGTATCGCTAACATTAATGGTTGTAGCATCTCGGTCGCAATAGTCGATTCTTCTGTAAATTTAAGCGTTGCGGGTTGATGTAAACTCGACCACCAATCAACAGACTTATAAATAATAGGAATGTTCACCGTACCAACTAAGGACATGATTGCTGCCGCGCGATTACCACTGTCACTATTTTGATAGGCGTCATGTAAGGCCATAATGCCTAAATATAAAAAGAATAATAAAAGCATTGATGTTAATCGTGCATCCTGCCAAATCCAATAAGCGCCCCAAGTAGGCTTGCCCCAAATGGCACCAGTAACCAATGCTAGAAATGTTAGTGCAGCGCCAACGGGTGCAATTGCACGCAACACCATGTCAGCAACTTTCATACGCCAGATAATAGACACTGCTCCGGCAACTGCCATGACATAGTAAGCCGCCAAGGCGACTATAGCTGTAGGCACGTGAATATAAATAATACGAAAACTATTGCCCTGCTTGTAATCGGGTGGAGTAAACGCTAAACCCCAAACAGCACTGACTAAAAGCAGCAATGAACCTAAACCAAGCACCCACGGTAGCCAACGATCAATCGTGCCAGATAACCATTTAGGTGACCCAAGGCGATGAAACCACTGCCAACTTGCCATAATTAACCCTTAACACTGTTTCCAAAATTGAGATAGTTATTCGTTTTCAATTGAAGTCTGTTTTCGAATATCTCTGTATAACTCTTTGTTTCTTTGACTATATATACTGACTTTTAGGTATCTTGGCTCAATCGAAGACCACCAATAATTGCAATGGGCGCAAGCACCATGGCACCTATTAGCAGGCCTAATAACATTGAAAAAGTGGGCATAAGCGGCCACCCTTCAATCGCACTTTGGACAAACTGAGAGCCAAAAATAATAACGGGTACGTATAGCGGTAAAGTAAGCAAGGCAATTAATAAGCCGCCACTGCGTAAGCTTACGGTTAATGATGCACCAATGGCACCAATAAAGCTGAGAATGCCACTACCGACTAACAATCCCAATGCCAGTGCAGGAATTGCAGTCGCTGGAATACCCAGCATTAAACTGAATAACGGTGAGGCCAATACAATAGGCAAACCAGTGATAAACCAATGCGCTAACACTTTGGCTAACACTGCCAAATACAAAGGTTGCGGTGAAAGTAGCAGCTGCTCTAAAGAGCCATCATCAAAGTCGGCACGAAATAAGGCATCGAGCGACAGCATAATTCCAAGTAAGGCAACAACCCAGATAATGCCAGATGCATGATTCGACAGTGTGGTTGGGTCTGGGCCAATACCTAGCGTAAATAAGGTAATAACCATTAATACAAACACTAAAGGATTTAACCATGTGCCGCGAGACCGAAAGTAAACGCGAAGGTCGCGAATGAGTAAGGCGTTAAAAGAGGCGAAAATAGCGACCTCAGTATTAGCTTGGCTGTCGGTCATTGGCTATTAGCCTCTTCCGACTGCGCTGCATTTAATGAGCAGCTAGTAAATCCATCAATTTGCATGGCTTGGTGGGTAGTGATAATAGCCATATTGCCTTTCGCAAGATGCTCTTCAATACGCTGCTCTAATAAAACAACGCCAGCGGCATCGATGGCCGTAAAAGGCTCATCCAAAATCCATAATCGATGTTCACTTAAATAGAGTCTCGCTAGAGCAATGCGACGCTGCTGGCCAGCCGAGAGTTGATGACAAGGGGTATTGGCAAATGCCTCAAGGCTCACCTGACTTAAGGCGTTTAGCATTGTGGCTTTTGAAAGAGGCTTTGTACTGGGAATATGCAGCGACGCCCACCAAGAGAGGTTCTCTAAAGGACTTAATAGCGCTTTAACGCCAGCAAGGTGGCCAATATATAAGGTATCTGTCGCAAGGGCCGATCGAGATTGACGAATATCGTTGCCGCGCCATAGCACTGTGCCCCGGTATTGCTGACTTAAACCGGCTAATACACGCAGCAATGTTGTTTTGCCGCTGCCATTGGGGCCTTCAATTCTAATGCCGTTGCCGGGTGATAGGCTCAGCGATAGGTTCTCTACTAGCAACCGATCACCTCGCTCACAGCTTACTGAGTCGAGTACTAAAATAGGCTCGACCTCTTGCTGAGACGCTTGGCTAGAATGGTTAGACGCTACTGTAGACAAAAAAACACTCGCTTAATATGACTATGGCCTGAATATTTGATAGCTATACAAAATCTATTAATGGGCTATTAATG
>CAXAHI010000061.1:0-14730 GCA_963968645.1 uncultured Gammaproteobacteria bacterium
GCACAAGCAAAGAAAAGTGACTGGCATGTCGGGCCACCCCCGACGACCTTGAACTTAAAGGTTCAAAGAATGCGCAAAATCCGCAGCCTAACGTAAAACCTCAAAGAACAAGAAAGAAGGGCGACTCGATATGCCGGCCACCCCCAAAACGTTTTACCTATCGAGCTCTAAAGGTAATACGCCCTTTAGTTAAATCATAAGGCGTCATCTCAACCTTAACTTTATCACCCGTCAAAATACGGATATAGTTTTTACGCATCTTGCCCGAGATATGAGCCGTGATGACATGGTCGTTTTCCAATTTAACGCGGAAAGTAGTGTTCGGCAGTGTATCGATCACTTCGCCTTCAAATTCAATATTTTCTTCTTTTGCCATACTAAATGTATTCCAACAATGTTCATTTTTCGGCGTTAGGCATTTTATAACCTAATGCACGCGAAGCCGCGCATTTTGCCCTAAATAACAGGCAGAATCAAAGATAAGTAATTACAACCGCTAATTAAGCGTTTGCCAGCGATTATTAAGCAGTAATTCTATAGGTCGATAGTCGATTTTATAAGACATCTTCCTACACGAGCGAATCCAATAGCCTAAGTAGACATATTCTAGCTTTTGACGCTTAGCTTCGCTAATTAACCATAAAACGGCAAAGTTGCCTAAGCTGCGATTCGAATATTCAGGATCGAAAAACGTATAGATAGCGGAAAAGCTATCAATCAGATTATCTCTTACGCTAACAGCCAGTAGCTTTCCTTCAAGACGAAACTCTGTGAAATGTCCAAAGCGAGTTTGTCTGGCTAAAAATTCTTGGTATTGATCTGGGGTAGGCGGATACATATCGCCATCTTCATGCCGCGATTCAATGTAATTAGCATACAGCTGGTAATATTCTTCACCCGCTATTGATACGACTGATTGTACCGTTAAATCTTTGTTCTTATTCTCAATGCGCTTTTGTCTGCGCGCCGGCGTAAATGCATTAACGGGAATTCTGGCAGGTATGCAATCATTGCAGCTTTGACAATGGGGCCGGTAATAATGTGTGCCTGAACGACGAAAGCCTATTTCGGTTAGATCTTGATAAGCGATTTCATCGAGCTCTGTTTTAGGATCGATAAAGAGGGTGGTTGCCTCTTTGCCATCTTGATAGCTGCAAGGATGAGGCTTGGTTGCATATACTTTTAGTTTAGAGAGAACACTCATGATATGTTTTTTACCTGCGCATCAGTGTGGGCATTAGCTAATTCATAGCTGTTATCCCAATCAAGTGTTTGCCAGGCATTGGTTTCAAGTGTTGGTTGTTTCTCGTTGTAGCCAGGAAGAGTTTCTTTAAAGTGTTCTCTTGGTAGTTCTTGTACGCCAAGACTTTCTAAGTGTGGATTCATTATTTGGCAGTCGAGCAGTTTGTAACCCCAGTTTTTTATTTGCATACAGGTTAATGCAAAAGCTATTTTTGAGGCATCTGTTCGAAGATGAAACATTGATTCGCCAGAAAAAACATTACCAGCGGCTACGCCATAAAGCCCGCCGACTAATTTTTCACCTTCCCATACTTCAAAAGAGTGCGCTTGTTTCTGATGATGCAGGGCGAGATAAGCTTCAAGCATATCTTCAGTTATCCACGTGTCGTCAGTTTGTCCATTTTCTGTAGAATTGTCTTCGGCGAGTTGGTCGTGGCTTTTACTTCGAGGAACTTCAGCACAGCTGCGAATCACTTGTTCAAAATCGCGATTCACCGTTAATTGATAGTTCTTTTGGCGCATTTTCTTTTTCAAACTTTTGGATAAATGAAGTTTGTCGAGATGCATAACGGCGCGAGGATTGGGTGACCACCACATGATGGGTTGGTCATCACTATACCAGGGAAAAATACCGAGCGAGTAGGCGTTAGTTAACCTTTCGCAGCTGAGGTCTCCACCCACTGCTAGTAAGCCTTCAGGATCTACTAGTGCAGATTCCAAAGGAGGAAATTGATGATCAATGGGCGAATTTTGCGGCATTAAGCAATTTTTCTCGGTGACTGGAGCTTCCTTTTTATAACACTGCTTTGTTAACGTTGCATTGCTAACGTAATTTTATTATTGGTGATCCATCTATTATTTGAAATTAGCTGGCTTATTAAAGCCAGCTAATTCAGTCTTTTTAATTTAAGCGAGGTCATCCAAAAACTTTTCTGCATCAAGTGCGGCCATACAGCCAGATCCGGCCGATGTAATCGCTTGACGGTAAACGTGATCGGCGACATCGCCCGCAGCAAAAACGCCAGGTATTGATGTTTGCGTTGCGTTACCTTGAGCGCCACTGTTAATGGTTAGGTAGCCATCTTTCATATCTAACTGATCATTGAAAATACCCGTGTTAGGCTTGTGGCCTATGGCAATAAACACGCCTGACAAATCGATATCTTCTGTGCCAGAACCATCGGTAGCGGCTATACGCATGCCTGTTACGCCAGTTGCATCACCTAACACTTCATCTAATGTGCTGTTCCACTTAATAGTGATATTGCCATTTTTTTCTTTTTCGAACAGCTTATCTTGTAATATTTTTTCTGAACGCAAGCTGTCGCGGCGATGCACTAAAGTTACCTCAGAGGCGATATTCGATAAGTACAAGGCTTCTTCAACAGCCGTGTTACCACCACCAATAACCGCTACTTTTTGGTCACGGTAAAAGAATCCATCGCAAGTGGCGCAGGCGCTTACGCCGCGGCCCATAAATGCTTCTTCAGACGGAAGGCCTAAGTATTGGGCAGATGCGCCAGTACATATAATTAGACTGTCACAGCTGTAGACGCCGTTATTGCCGGTTAAGATAAAAGGGCGCTGATTCATATCGACTGCTTCAATATGATCGGAAATAATTTTGGTATCAAAGCGCTCAGCATGTTTTTGCATTCGAACCATCAAATCAGGCCCCTGAACACCGTCAGGATCGCCAGGCCAGTTATCGACATCCGTAGTAGTGGTTAATTGCCCACCAGGTTCCATGCCGGCAATAATAACGGGGTTTAGATTCGCGCGTGCAGCATAAACGGCTGCTGAATAACCAGCAGGGCCAGAGCCAAGGATAATTAATCGATGATGTATCGTTTCTGACATGGAGGTTGGATCCTTTATTAAAATGTGAGCCTGTATAAGCGGATAGCAATGATAATAGACAACGAGGGTTTGGTTAAGCTTTTATTCTATGAATTCGAAAAAACAACCGTATATTGCTAGTAAGTCGCTAGTATTGATTGGCTAGAATGCAAGTGATTGATGATGCACAACAATTCTGCTCTGGGTTGGGAATTGTACCTTGATGTTTGGGCCGTTTTTTAGTTTCCTACACCTCCAGAGTTGATATCTGCCGATAGCGGGCAGGTTGATCAGAAATGAACCGATTAATAGCGTAAAACCATTATGGCAAAAACTCCAAAAGGCTCAGCTAAATCTCAGCCTACTGATGAATCCGGCGCTTTGTTACTCGTTGTCCGCGAAGGAACATTAATTGCCTTGCTGGCCATTGCGGGTTATTTTTTGATGGCCTTGTTTAGTTATAGTGCTCAAGACCCTAGCTGGTCCGCAACCGGCGATCATAGCGCGGTTCGAAACACCGCGGGAATGTCAGGTGCATGGTTCTCGGATGTGTTGTTTTCGCTGTTGGGCTATACCGCTTATTTTATCCCTTTTGCCTTAATGCATCGCGCATGGCTTATTTTTCGTGATCGCTATGATGCTTTTCGTTTTGATGGCCTAACGGTTGCCCTAAAGTTGGCGGGGCTCATTTTAGTGTTAATGGGTTTTACTTGTTTACTGTCATTGTCGACGATTACCGATCAAACGAGCTTACCTTTTGGTAGCGGCGGTTATCTTGGTTCGGTGGTAAAAGAGGGGCTCTTACAGGTTCTTCATCCTGCCGGAACGGTTTTGCTAATGCTGGCCTTAACTTTATTCGGTTTAACCTTATTTGCAGAAATATCTTGGCTCGCTTTAATGGATAGGGTCGGGGCATCAACAGTCGTTTTAATTGATCGTTTCATTACTTGGTTTATCGATTGGAATGATCGACGTCGTGAGTTAGCGCGGCAGCATCGCCGTGATAAAGAAGCTGCTCGTTTAAAAGCGCCCGTTGCTGTTATTAAGCCAGCACCTATTGAAGCAGTTAAGCCTGCAGGTATTCCTGAAGAGATTTCTGTTGGCGCAATGATTACCCAAATTAAGCAATCGGCCGAGTCATTATTACCGTCTTCTCAATCTAAGCCGCCCGCTAAAAAGAAATTGCCCAAGCCGGTTAGGCGAGAGCGCAGCAATGGTGAGCCGTTAGAAGTACCTGATTTTGCACTTCTTGATGAACCTGTAGCAGGTCGACAAATTGGTTTTACTTCTGAGCAGTTAACGCAGCTTTCTGGATTACTAGAAACCAAACTGGCTGATTTTGGCATTAAGGCTGAAGTAAAATCAGTATTACCTGGCCCGGTTGTTACACGATTTGAGATTCAACCTGCGGCTGGCGTTAAGGTTAGCCGTATTAGTAATTTGGCCAAAGATTTAGCGCGCTCTTTAGCGGTTATCAGCGTGCGTATTGTAGAAGTTATTCCTGGTAAGTCTTTTGTCGGTATAGAGATTCCTAATGAAAATCGTGCCATGGTTATGCTCAGTGAAGTGCTGACTTCGCCGGTTTATACCGAAGCAAGTTCGCGTCTAACACTAGCTTTAGGTCATGATATTGCTGGTGAGCCTGTTGTTGCTGATTTAGGAAAAATGCCTCACTTACTGGTTGCAGGTACAACCGGTTCGGGTAAGTCGGTAGGGGTTAACGCCATGCTCCTCAGCTTGCTATACAAAGCAACGCCTGATGAAGTTCGGTTAATTTTGATTGACCCTAAAATGCTTGAGCTAAGTGTTTATGAAGGCATTCCGCATTTATTAACGCCTGTTATAACGGACATGAAAGATGCCGCTAACGGATTACGTTGGTGTGTTGCCGAAATGGAGCGCCGCTATAAATTAATGGCCGCTATGGGCGTTAGAAATTTAGAGGGTTTTAATAAAAAAATCACCGATGCCGCCGCCGCTGGCGAAACGATTACTGACCCTGTTTGGCAGCCCGATCCATTATCGATTATTGATGTTGATGATCAGATTCCGCCGAACCTTGAAACCTTGCCGCATATTGTTGTTGTTATAGATGAATTTGCCGACATGATTATGATTGTCGGTAAAAAAGTTGAGCAGCTTATTGCGCGTATTGCACAAAAGGCACGAGCCGCAGGCATTCACTTGGTGTTAGCAACACAGCGACCATCGGTCGATGTTATTACGGGTTTAATAAAAGCCAACGTACCCACGCGTATTGCCTTTCAGGTATCGTCAAGAATTGATTCGCGCACTATCCTCGATCAAGGTGGTGCTGAGCAGCTGTTAGGCCACGGTGATATGCTTTATTTGCCACCAGGCAGCGGCGTGCCTATTCGTGTTCATGGTGCATTCGTCTCTGATGATGAAGTCCATAGAGTTGCGGATGATTGGCGTGCAAGAGCAGAGCCCGATTACTTGCCAGACCTTATTGACGAAGGTGGTGCTGGTGGTGATGGTATTCCTGGACTTGAATCGTCAGAGAGCAGCGATAACGAACAAGATGCACTTTATGATGAAGCGGTGATGTTCGTGACCGAAACACGTAAGGCCTCAATTTCATCAGTACAGCGTAAATTACGTATCGGTTATAACCGAGCTGCACGCATGATAGAGTCGATGGAAGCCGCAGGTGTTATTACTGAGATGCAGCACAATGGCAGCAGGGAAGTACTTGCGCCGCCACCGCCTAGACGATAGGCGGCACCACGGATAATTGGCAATCAATCGCTGTCCAAAATTATGCATAATAATGGCGCTATTTTAAAAGCCATTTTACTAGAAATTAAAAGCGCGTTTAATGCTGGTGCAATGCGGGTGTTTTGAGGCAGCTATGAGGCAGTTATGGGAAGTTATGAGGCAGTTAATAATGCGATCTAAAAAGTTCATCCATCGGTTTAAGCTTTTCATCTTAATGCTGGCTATGCCTTTTACTGCGATTCCTCTTTTTGCTAATGATGTGCTTAAAGAGCCTTTAGTGACGGGTGAATATCAGCAGCTCGCTGATTTGTTATCGAGTAGCACTTATTTTCAAGCCCACTTTCAGCAAACGGTTCGAGAGGCTAACGGCGATATTGTTGATCAGTCAACGGGTAAAATTTGGTTAGCACGACCGAATCAATTGCGTTGGGATATCGTTGAACCGTTAGAGCAAACACTTATCGTCAATGATCAACAATTTTTTCAGTATGACAGCGATATTGATCAGTTAATTATTGAGCCATTATCCGATCAAATTTCTGCTTTGCCTCTCTTGTTACTGTCAGGTAATGCAGAGTCTATTGCCCGACAGTTTACGGTGTCGCAAATAAAAGCTGTTACCGCTCAATCCACAGTTAGTGACTCTTCATCACGGCAGCTGTTTAACTTAAAGCCAATAGGCAATTCGGGTTTATTTGAAGCGCTTTCACTGGAGTTTAAGGGTGGGGTGCTGCAAGCTATTTCAATACTCGATGACCTACAACAAAATAGTCGCTTTGAATTCTCAAACATAGATACGGCTACAGTAATTGACGGCAGTATATTTGTATTAGACCCTCCAGCCGATACGGATGTTATTTACCGCTAATGACTGATACTGGCGGCAGTGGTTTTGATTTTAATAATTCAGTTGTGCAAACGCATAGCAAAAGGCCGCTGGCTGCACGTGTTAGGCCTACTAGTTTAGAAAGCTATTGTGGGCAAGAGCATATTCTAGGTCCAGACTCAGCTTTGCGTCAGGCGATGCTTAAAGGCGAGCTGCATTCGATGATTTTATGGGGGCCACCAGGCACCGGTAAAACGACGCTAGCTAAAATATTAGCGATGCAGAGCAGCGCTGAATTTGAAACGCTTTCTGCTGTTAGTGCCGGTGTTAAGGATATTCGACAAATCGTTGAGTTGGCTAAGCAGCGTCAGCAAGCTAATATAAGTACCTTGCTTTTTATTGATGAAGTTCATCGTTTTAATAAGTCACAGCAAGATGCTTTGTTACCGCATATAGAAGATGGCCTATTTGTTTTTATAGGTGCTACCACCGAAAACCCATCCTTTGAATTAAATAATGCGCTGCTCTCACGTGTGCGTGTTTATACGCTGCAATCTTTATCGGCAGCCGATTTAGTTAAGGTTTTAACGCGCGCTATTAACGATGTTGATAATGGTCTCGGTGATTGTGGTATCGATATAGATGCCGCATTGATTGCCAAAATTGCAGATGTCGCCGATGGGGATGCACGTTCTGCATTAGGTATGCTAGAGCTCGCTGTACAGTTTGCTAGCGCTAGAAATCTAAGCTCCGTTGATGACAAGCTACTCACAGAGGTGTTACGTGAGCGTGCTTCTCGCTTTGATAATAAAGGTGAGCATTTTTATGATCAGATATCGGCATTGCATAAATCGGTGCGCGGCAGTGCGCCCGATGCCGCGCTCTATTGGTTTGCGCGTATGCTTGAAGGCGGTTGTGATCCGCTTTATATTGCGCGTCGCGTTGTTCGCATGGCCAGCGAAGATATTGGTAATGCCGACCCTCGCGCCTTAAGCTTGGCGTTAAATGCCTGGGATGTACAAAGTCGTTTAGGTAGCCCAGAAGGTGAGCTAAGTTTAGCGCAAGCGGTTATCTATTTAGCGGTAGCACCCAAGAGTAATGCCGTTTATAAAGCCTTGGCCAAGGCTAAGCAGATGGCGAATGAGCATGGTAGCGAACCGGTTCCTTTGCATCTTCGTAATGCGCCTACTCAATTAATGAAATCGTTAGATTATGGCGCAGAATATAAATATGCTCATGATTACGATGAGTCTTATGTGGTCGGTGAGAATTATTTACCTGAAGCCATTAAAGATGAAGTTTTGTATCAGCCAACCGAGCAGGGGCTTGAGGCTAAAATTAAAGCAAAACTCGAGCGCTTTAAAGCTTTAGATGCTGCGAGTGAGCAGCCGCGTTATCCACATGATAATGGCTAACCAACAAGGTTTTTTTAAAATTCAACGAACGTATTTTTTCGGCACTCGTAATCGATAAAAAGGTAATCTATCGTGATTCAAGCAACATACGCTACGTTTATGGCTGTTGGTCTTGGCGGCGCTCTGGGCGCTATGCTGAGGGTTGCCATTAGTCTATGGGCCGTTCAACGGTTCGAAGCGCTAGTGCCAACAGCTGCATTGCTAGGCACATTAATCGCCAATGCAGTGGGAGCACTCCTTATTGGCGCATTGTTTGTGGCGATTACCGAGAAGGGCTTAATTGCTGAGAGTTGGCGTCCATTGCTGGTCGTCGGTTTTCTGGGTGCCTTAACGACCTTTTCGACCTTTTCTTTAGAAACCGTTGGCTTATTACAGCAAGGTGAATGGCTTACGGCAATGGTATATGTCCTTGGCAGCGTGATAATATGCTTGTTTTTGACATGGGCGGGCATTGAGCTTGCTCGTTGGTACTGATTTAACGAGTTGTTGTTGGGTTAAAACGCATCAGCTTTATCCATAATAGATTTGATTGACACAAGGCTTTAAATTTCATGCTTGATATTAAACATTTACGCAGCCATTTAGATGATGTTGCTGAAGCGCTGACCATTAAAGGTTATCAGTTAGATAAGGCGCAATTTGAAGCGCTTGATGCTGAACGTAAGCACAGCGATATTGAATCGCAGTCTTTATTAGCTAAGCGTAAACAAGCTTCTAAAAAAATTGGTGAGTTAGTGCAAAGCGGTTTATCGGTTGATGATGCCAAGGCACAAGTAAATGAGACGCTAGCGCTTATTGATAGCAGTTTGTCGACACTTAAACAGCAAGCCAGTGATGTTGATGAAAAGCTTCAGCAGTTTTTATATGACGTCCCTAATATTCCCGACGCTGAAGTACCTGCCGGTAAAGATGAATCAGATAATATTGAAGTGCTTCGCTGGGGTACACCGCGTTCATTTGATTTTGATGTGCTTGATCACGTTGCACTCGGTGCAAAAGCTCAAGGCTTAGATTTTGAAGTGGCAGCACAAATGACAGGTACCCGTTTTGCGGTTTTAAAAGGTGGTGTTGCACGTTTACATCGTGCCTTGGCGCAATTTATGCTCGATCAACATACCGATGAGAATAACTATTTGGAAGTGAATGTACCGTTAATTGTTAATGCAGAAGCGTTAACCGGAACAGGGCAGCTACCTAAGTTTGAAGAAGATCTTTTTAAACTGACAGTAGATTCTGACTATTACTTAATTCCTACTGCCGAAGTGCCTGTAACGAATCTTGTGCGTGACACGATTGTTGATGCCAAAACACTGCCGCTTAAGTTTGTTGCTCATACATCTTGTTTTCGAAGTGAAGCGGGCAGTCATGGTCGCGATACCCGCGGGTTAATTCGTCAGCATCAGTTTGAAAAAGTTGAGCTGGTGCAGGTGGTTAAAGCTGAAGATTCTGCTCAAGCACTCGAGACATTAACAGGGCATGCTGAGTCTATTCTTCAAAAATTAGATTTACCCTACCGTAAAGTGATTTTATGTGGCGGTGATTTGTCTTTTGGTTCTCGTAAAACCTATGACCTTGAAGTGTGGTTGCCAGCACAAGACTGTTATCGTGAAATTAGTTCATGCAGCAACTTTGGTGATTATCAAGCTCGACGATTAAAAGCGCGTACTCGCAGTGCGGAGTCAGCAAAGCCAGAACTACTTCATACTTTAAACGGTTCGGGTTTGGCCGTGGGTCGTACCTTGGTTGCCGTACTTGAAAACCATCAAAATCAGGATGGCACTATCAGTATTCCTAAAGCCTTACAGCCTTATATGAACGGTTTACTTAGTATTTAATTCTTAATTTTTAATTCTTAGCTTTTTTTGATGGTCGTGTTCTTTGGATTATTTACCGCTTTGCTTTAAGGTTAAAAATAGATCTTGCTTAATTATTGGCGGCGGCACAATCGCCTATAGAAAAGCAGTTTTGTTAAATAAAGCGGGTGCGACTATTAATGTTGTAGCGCCGAAAATTGACCCGAAATTAGCAGATTTAGCCGAGCAGTCTGGCGGTGTTCTAACGCGACGTGAATATCATTCGGATGATTTACACGGGCATATCTTTATTATTGGCGCCACCGATATTGAACCTGTTAATCAGCGTGTTGCGCATGATGCTAACGCATTAGGACTGCTGGTAAATATTGTTGATTCTCCCGATCTCTGTAATGTTATTTTCCCCGCATTAATTGATAGAACTCCTTTATTAATTTCCGTTTCTAGTTCAGGCGCTGCGCCGGTGCTGGCTCGTGCTATACGCAGCCAAATAGAAAGCAGTGTGGCAGCCAATGTCGGTGAGCTCGGTGATTTTATTGCAGAGCGGCGATCGGCCGTTAGAGTAGCATTAGATAACAGCGAGTCCAGAGTGCGAGAGTTCTGGGAGAACATGCTAGACAGTGAAATATCTGAGCGAGTATTAGCAGGTCGTAATGATGAAGCCGATAAGTTGTTTGATCAATACCTTAAAGGTGTTTTAAATAAGTCGGGTGTGATGAAGGGCGAGGTTTATTTAGTGGGTGCAGGGCCGGGTGATCCTGATCTTTTAACCTTTAAAGCGCTTCGTCTAATGCAGCGTGCGGATGTTGTGCTTTATGATCGACTCGTTGCACCGGCTATTGTCGATATGACCCGCAGAGATGCCGAAAGAATTTATGTGGGTAAGGCAAGAAGTAACCATGCTTTACCGCAAGGTGAGATTAATCAACTACTCATTGATCTAGCCAAGGCGGGCAATAAAGTTGTTCGTTTAAAAGGTGGTGATCCTTTTATCTTTGGCCGCGGTGGTGAAGAGATAGAAGGGCTTACTGAGCATGGTATTCCTTTTCAAATTGTCCCGGGCATTTCAGCAGCTAACGGTTGCGCTTGTTATTCGGGTATACCGTTAACGCATCGTGATCATGCGCAATCAGTACGGTTTTTGACAGGCCATTTAAAAGATGGTTCTATGGATCTTCCTTGGCAAGAGCTATTGCCAGATTCACAAACGGTCGTGATTTATATGGGCCTCATTGGCCTTGAAATTATCTGTAAGCAGCTGATAGCGCATGGCAAGTCTGCTGATACGCCCATTGCATTGGTTGAGCGTGGCACCACGCCGAACCAGCAAACCCATATTGGAACGTTAGAGACCATTCATGGCATTATTCAAGGCAAAGAGGTGCATGCGCCCACTTTGATCATTATTGGAAGTGTTGTTAGCCTTCATAGTCGTTTACAGTGGTTGAATCCTGCCTAGCTCCGACACTCATCCTTATACCTTTAATTCTCTCTATAGCGCTCGCTATATTCATTTTGTTTCTAACTTCTTAGCTCTATCTTATTGATTTTCTTTTATTTAATGTTCTAACGCTTTTGCTTATAAAGTTTTCTGGTTGATTGCCGATAATGTTTATATGCAGCGCAGCTATTATTTTTCGTTAGTGGTTGGTCGGTTTTAGGTGGCGATTTTCAGGTCTATATTTCTAGGTCTACATCGCTAGTCTTATATTGTCACTTGAGCTTTAGTTGCGAGGCTTTTTTTCAATGCTATTTATTGTTACCGTTTTTACTGTTTTATGAATACGTTGTTAAAATCTGTTAGTTAACGCTAGAGCAAATTTATGGTCAACATAACCAATGTGGGTACTACAGTATCCGCACCAGCGTCCGACAATAATCAGCGCTCGCCTGCAGAAACGGCGAGGTCGACAGTGAATGCGCCTAATATTGACCCGACTAGACAGCCCAAATTTGTCGATCGTCGTCGTAATCGTGATCGTAGAATAAAAAACCAAACCCCTTTGCTTGATACGCGCAGAAATGTTGATCGTCGCCGTACAGCAAGGTTAGATATCCAAGTCTGATTTTCTTCAATTTTTAAGCGCTCTCCTTTTTTATTTTGCCTATTCCCTCTGTTATTCATATATCTAAGAATTTTTTTTGGTCGCTAAGGTCTTACTAAGCGCTATATAATTCTCATGGCCTGTTATCATCATAATCTATGAGGTAATCTCGCTTTGCGATTTTTTGTTTAAAGCTTATTCATGATAGGAAAAATTATTTTGTTTGACTACGATTTATTTGTTATTGGTGCTGGTTCTGGCGGTGTACGTGCTTCAAGAATGGCTGCTGCTACTGGTGCGAGAGTCGCTGTAGCCGAAGAGAAATATTTAGGCGGCACCTGTGTCAATGTGGGCTGTGTACCTAAAAAATTATTTTATTATGGTTCTCATTTTCATGATGATTTTAATGATGCGAAAGGTTTTGGATGGAATGTGACGGCAGCTGAATTTGATTGGCCGACATTGCGAGATAATAAAAATACTGAAATAGCGAGACTTAATGGTATTTATCAAAGAATGCTTGATAACGCAGCTGTTGAAGTTATTGAGGGCCGAGCAGTAATTACAGATAAACATACGGTGAGTATTAATGGCCAATCCATTACGGCTGAACGTATTTTAATAGCGGCGGGTGGTCGTCCTTATGTACCAACATTCGATGGTGCTGAGCATGTCATTACCTCCGATGAGGTGTTTTATCTTGAGCGGCTCCCAACTAACGCCTTAGTCGTTGGCGGTGGTTATATAGCGGTTGAGTTTGCAGGCATTCTTAATGGTTTAGGTGTTAATACTGAGTTGTCCTATCGAGGCACGCAATTATTAAAACGATTTGATCACGACCTCGGCTCAAGGTTGGCTGACGAGTTAGTCAAAAAAGGCATTAAGCTCTCGTTAGAGTCGGATATAAAAAGTATAACGAAGCAGTCTAACGGTTCGTTGCAGGTTTTGTTTAAGACTGGCGAAGAGCGATGTTACGGCGAGGTCTTATATGCGACAGGCCGGAAAGCGTATACCGCTGATCTTGGTTTGGCGAATACATCGGTGGTGACGCGTGATAACGGTACCATTATAGTCGATGACTATTTTCAATCGGCAGAGCCTAGCATTTATGCTTTAGGTGACATTATTGGCACGCCTGAATTAACGCCAGTGGCATTGGCGCAAGGCATGGCTTTTGTTGATACCTATTACAAAGCTTCACCTCGCAAGGTGGACTACGACAATATTGCTACCGCTGTTTTTTGTATGCCAAATATTGCGACCGTAGGGCTGACTGAAAGTGAGGCGCGAGAGCAATATGCTGAGGTCGATATTTATCAATCTGAATTTCGTCATCTCAAACATACGCTTAGCGGCAACACTGAGCGAACGTTTATGAAACTAATTGTCGATGTGGCTTCAGATAAAGTATTAGGTGTTCATATGCTTGGTGCGGAAGCTGGAGAGATTATTCAAGGCTTAGCTGTGGCTATAAAAGCAGGAGCGACTAAGGCTGATTTCGATAGCACTATTGGGATTCATCCAACAGCCGCTGAAGAATTTGTAACCATGCGCGATGCAGTTAAATGATGAAGTAATGAAAGGAAAGGTTAGGTGTTAGAGTCGATACTTAACAGCTAAAAAATCTAGCAGCCTGCTTTTTGAGTTCAAAAAGCAGGCTGTGGTGATAGTTAGTTTATGACTTAATTGGCGCTCTTCATTAATTGAATAGCATCGAGAAGAATATGGCTGGTTTCTGTTAGCAAGAAGTCAGTTCTTGGGTCTGGGTCTTCTTCAGTTTCATTCTCATCTTCAGCTAATACTGTTTCTGTTTTATCTGAAGTCTCATTGCTATTACTTTCTTTACTATTTTCTTCGCTATTCACTTCATTATTTTTTTCACTATCATCTGTATCTAAGCTTTCCGTGTCTAAATCTTTAATCGGAAGCCCTTTAGCGAGTCGATGAGTATTTTCTATTGCGTTACGCGCTTCAGTATCATTGTCGATAATAGAGCGACGCACAGCTTCATTTAATGATAATTCTGTCATGTCGACATATTTATCATTGAGCGCTATTTGTTGCGTTAAATAAATATAGTCAGGATCATCGGCGATACGTGCTTTATGTTGGGTGTTAAGTGTGTCTGTTAATTCGCTGTAATTGCCATAGTTTCTATGTCTAATCGGCTCAACAGTATCCCAGTTAAGGGCAAAGTCGAGAGTGTCTTCACCAATTTCTTGGCTGTCATAAAGCGACGGTAAAACGATATCAGGGATAACGCCACGATGCTGAGTGCTGCCGCCAGAGATACGATAAAATTTTGCCTCGGTAAGCTTTAAGCTACCATGGCTTAAGTCGGCTAGCTGCTGCACGGTGCCTTTACCAAATGATTGGCTACCGACAATTAAGCCGCGCTCGTAATCTTGAATGGCGCCAGCAAAAATTTCAGAAGCCGAGGCGCTTAAGCGATCAATTAAAACAGCGATAGGCTTTTTGTAATAGTTAGGGTTAGGGTAGTTAGACTGTCTCGAAACACGGCCGTTAGGGGCTCTAATTTGCACGACTGCACCGCGCTCAACAAACAAGCCAGTTAACTGATTTACTTCTTGTAGTGAGCCGCCACCGTTACCGCGAAGGTCAATAACAATACCTTCTACATTTTCTTCTTCGAGTTCTGCAATCAGTTTACGCACATCACGAGTGGTGCTCTTATAGTCAGCATCGCCGTTACGAGAGCCTTCAAAATCAATATAAAAGGTCGGTATAGAAATAACGCCAATTTTATGCAATTCATCATTGTGGTAAATATCAAGCACAGATTGCTGTGC
>CAXAHI010000062.1:0-14473 GCA_963968645.1 uncultured Gammaproteobacteria bacterium
ATATAAATTAAATAGATACTCGAATGTTATCAAGTAATCTTGTTTCGCCTAAAGTCGCTGCAGCTAAAACAACAACAGCACTATCGCTATCATTGTTGTTGAGTAGACTTAGGCTTTTTTGATTGCGGATGTCAAAGTAATCTACTTCGAATCCTGCGGCTTTTAAATCGATTTTTGCGCTCTCACACAGTGTTGCATATTGTTTGCTACCAGCCACTATGGCGTCTCGCGTTTTCTGTAGCGTCTCGTAAATAATGGGTGCTTTAACACGATCAATATTATTCAGATATTGGTTGCGTGAGCTTAATGCAAGACCATCATGTGCGCGAGCTGTGGGCACGCCAACAATATCAATTGGCATGCATAGGTCAGAGACCATTCGTTTAATAATGGCTAATTGCTGAAAATCTTTTTCACCGAATACAGCAACCGATGGCTGGACTAAGTTTAATAATTTATTGACGATGGTGCACACGCCCTGAAAATGGTTTGGCCTATGAATGCCGCATAGCATATTAGAGAGGCTGGGATTGGCAACGATGGTGTGGTTTTCGACACCATTAGGATACATTTCTGGTACGTCAGGAATAAATAAATAGTCGACGTTTTCTGCATCCAACTTATCTTGGTCTTCGGTGAGTGTTCGTGGATAGCTACCAAGATCTTCTGCTGCACCGAATTGCATGGGGTTAACAAATATGCTGACAACGACAATATCGGCGACTTCACGCGCACGTCTAACGAGTTGTAAATGGCCTTCATGCAGGTTGCCCATGGTAGGCACGAGCACAACTTTACTGCCACGATTTTTATCTGCATTGAGTGCAGCACGTAAATATTTAATTTGGTTTAAGGTTTGCATTTTTTAGTCTTCAAATAATGGAGTGCAAGCGCTGTCTATTGACTATGCATGAGTGGTGGAATTAGCTGGTGTAGTTGATGGCTTTATTGGTATTCATGTTCTTTGGCTGGATAGCTACCGTCTTCTACCGACTTTTTGAAAGCAGAAAAGGCATTCGCAATTGATGGTGTTTTAGCGATAAGAGTATCAGCAAGAAAGTTTTTGACAAATTTAGCCGGGTTTGACGATAACCCAAGCATGTCATAACACACCAATACTTGCGCGTCGGTATCGCTACCAGCGCCAATGCCAATGGTTGAGAAGCTGGTATTGTTTGTAATGTCTGCTGCTAAAGATTTTGGAATACATTCTAAAACAATAAAATCGGCACCGGCTTTGTCGAGCGCTTTAGCATCGCTTAGCAATTGCTGTTGTTGTTCATCGCTTCGGCCTTGAACTTTATAGCCGCCCAGTTTATTAACCGATTGTGGCGTTAAGCCAATGTGTGCACAAACAGGAATGCCACACTCAACTAGTTTCTCTGTTGTTTCTGCAAGCCATGCGCCGCCTTCGAGCTTAACCATGTTGGCGCCAGCACGCATTAACTTGGCGGCATTTAATAATGCATCATTAACATTGGCATAACTCATAAAGGGCATGTCGGCAATAATCAATGCCTGAGAGTCGCTGAAATTATTTCCGCGTGCAACGGCTTCGGTGTGATAAACCATTTGCTCTATCGTTACAGGTACGGTGCTATCTTTTCCTTGCACAACCATGCCGAGTGAATCACCGACTAGAATAGCTTCTATTTCTGCTTGGTTAATAGCTGCGGTAAAGCTGGCATCGTAAGCAGCAATTACGCTGAACTTTCGACCTTCATTTTTACGCTGTCTTAATAGTGGTGTGCTGTATTTCAAAGCTACGTTCTCGCGTTAATAGGCAGTAAGGTGAGTCGGCGATTAAGAAAATATAGTTGGGTTGAAATAATGGCGGCCGCCACGGACATTGAGCATATAGTCGATTAGCGTTAAGTAATGATCATCGTTATTAATAAAGTCGATATCGGCGCAATTAACAATTAATAGCGGCGCGTCATCATAATAAAGAAAGAATTCGCTATAGGCTTCATTGAGCAGTTCGAGATAATCTCTATCAATATTTCTTTCTTCTGAAATGCCACGCTTTAATATTCTATCCATTAACGCATCGACGGGGGCTTGCAGATAAATCACTAAATCGGGTTTTGGCGCGTCAATTGTAATTTGCGAGTAAACTTGTTCATATAAAGCGAATTCATTATCTTCTAAATTAGCCCGCGCAAATAGGCGATCTTTTTCAATTAAAAAATCAGAGATGCGTACTGGCGAAAAAAGATCTTGCTGCCGCATATCTTGAATTTGTTGGGCGCGTTGAAAAAGGAAGGATAATTGTGTGGCCAATGCATTTTGACGACGATTTTTATAGAAGCTTGCTAAAAATGGATTTTCTTCTGGGCGCTCTAACAGGGTTTCATAGTTGAAGCTTTCGGCTAGTCGTTTGGCGAGTGTTGTTTTGCCAACGCCTATAGGCCCTTCGACGGTGATGAAGCGAGGAATTTCTCTGTCTTTAATTAATTCAGTCACAGCTAAAGTATCTGCATCAAGCAGTTCATTAGCAGGATTATCATCAAAAAAATTGAACTCAGTCATCGTATAAGCCAGTGATTCTTTTAGCCAGTGTTAGTCAGTATTATTCCATCGTGTATTATCAGCTAATGTTTCTTTACCAATAATACCTTACCCAAAATGGATTGTTTAACTTCTCATTATTTATCGTTTACCGTTTCACTATTTATCGTTTATCGTTTCACATTTGCCGTTTCACTATCCGACTTTTAATAGCTCGCCAATTGAGCATTCCGTTAGAAGCTCGGGCATGGTGCGGCCATCGGGTAAGACAATTTCAGGCGCGATTTCAGCAAGCGGATAAAGCACAAAGTGGCGATGGCTTAACTCGGGATGCGGCACGCTTAATGTTGAAGTTGATATTATCTGATTACCGAAGAGCAGTATATCCAAATCGAGCGGTCTTGGCTCCCAGCGTTGCTTGCGAATTCTGCCATGGTCGGCTTCTATGGCTTGCAATTGCTTGAGTAAATCAGCAGCTGAATACTCAGTGTTGAGTTTGGCGACAGCGTTAATGTAGCTATCTTGCTGCCCCGGTCCTACTGCATCACTGCTGTACATTGACGACTGTGAAACCAGCGTGCAGTTGGGGAGCTTTGCTAGCGTTTGCAGTGCATTACTGACCTGCTGCATAGGGTCTTTCATATTGCTACCGATGCCGATATAAGCGGTCGTTAGCATTATTCAGACGCTCCCTGATTATTCGTCGGCGCTCTTCGGCGTCGTCGAGGGCGTTTTTTATCGGCTTGGCGGATTTCTTCGCGATCGACAGGGTGCTCTATTTGTAGGGCGGTCCAAAATTCACCACGCTCATTGACTGATTCGCCAGTTTGTTCGCGCAGTAATAGGAAATCATAGGCGGCTCTAAAGCGAGGGTGCTGCAATACAGTAATGGCGCGTTTGCCATGTGCTGTTTCTAAGCGTTGCTGTAAAGTCCAGATTTCTCTCATAGGAATACTGAATCGTTTTGGAATGGCTATGGTGCCCAATAATGTATCAACGGCATAATGACCAGCCAATTGAAGGGCTCTTAAGCGAGGTGCGCCGTCAGCAATGGCGCTCTCGGCTTCTTCTCGCACTACTGGCCATAATAGGGCTGCGTAAAGAAAAGCCGGTGTAACGGGCTTACCCTGATGTACGCGTAGGTCGGTATTGGCCAGTGCGTTGCTTATTAGTTGGTAGTCGAAGTTATCGGCTGGCTTGTCTGCTCGAATAAACGGAGCGGTTGCCGGAAACAGCGTATCAAAAAGTTGATACTCCACCAGCAATTTAAATGTTTGCTGGCCTTTGCCAGATAATAATAATTTGATCATTTCATCAAACAGGCGAGCAGGTGCTACCTGCGCTAAGAGATGTCCCGATGATCGAATGGGCGCTGCTGTTTCTGCTTCCAGTTCAAAATCAAATTTCGCTTTAAAGCGAATGGCTCTAAGCATTCTGACGGGGTCTTCAGCATAGCGCTGACTGGCTTCGCCGATAATACGGATTTGACGATTTTTTAGGTCTTCAATGCCGCCGGTATAGTCGAGTACGCTAAATCCGTCGATGCTGTAGTACAGCGCGTTAATAGTGAAATCGCGGCGCATAGCATCATCGTGTAAGTTGCCATAAACATTATCTCTTACCAACATGCCTTGATCATTCGTTTGAGATTTATTGTTTTTACGCTGCGGATCTTCTACTTGCTCATGACTACCTCGAAAGGTAGTGACTTCAATAATTTCTCTGCCAAAACGCACGTGGGCAATACGGAACCGACGGCCAACAATACGAGCGCGGCGAAAGGTTTGCTGCACCTGCTCTGGCGTGGCATTGGTAGCGATATCGAAGTCTTTTGGTGATCTTTCTAAAAGAAGATCGCGAACCCCTCCGCCAACCAAGTAGGCTTCGTAGCCAGCACGGCGCAAGTCATAAATGACGGTGAGCGCATTTTTACTAATTTGCTTACGTGATATGCAGTGATTATCGCGTGAAATTATTTCAGGGGCTTCTTGCGAGCTGTCTGCATAGCTTATTGGCGGCGATTTATCGCTAGCCGAAGATTTGCTCGAAGAGGTTAAAGATTTGTACAACCGTTTTAGCATTCAGATACCGAAATGTGTGGCCAGTGGCGTCATTTGTTGACAGCGGGTGTTATTGCATTGGTTAGCACTAACACGCAAATACAGGCGTAAAGACGCTAGTTTAACACACACATGGGAAAGGCTGAACGAGGAGAGAATTACGATGGGGAGAAAACTCCCCATCCAGGTCGTGTTGTCTTTTTATATTCTTATTTTTTGCTTTTATTTATTGTTATTGTTTTTTGCTTTTCATTATTGTTATTAGCAATGTAACTATTGCATGCTGTGTGCCATGTTTCTGTAACCTAGTAAAAACAATGACTTAACTAATATCGCGTCTAACATCTTAACTATGCTGATCACTTTACGTTACATATTTACACTTTTTGGTGTTACCCATGGGTTACGTTTTAGTAAATTTTGCAGTGGTTGGTAACAAAAAATATTTTAAGTGTGAAATATATAGTCAGCAAATTTTGTTCGGTAACAATTATTGGGTCGAATGTTTGTTTTGGGTAACGATTGGGTTCGGATAGGTATTATTCTGTTATATCTTCGAGAAAGATTGAAGTAAAGCTGTGAGTATTTATACGAGATACTAGAAGGGAGGCGAAGTAATGGCCACCAAGGTCTATCGATTGAGAATAATATTCAGAGTAATGGGGCCCTGAAAACGCTTTATAAGGCGCTATCAGACGATTTGTTACCGCTTTTAGCGCGCGGTATCGCTAAACGCTGACGTCTTTCCCATAGGCATTTACGGCTAATGCCAAGCTTTTTCGCTAGCTCGGTTTCATTCATATGCTCTTGATTTTCAAGAACAAATCGTTGGAAATAGTCTTCTAATGAAAGCTCTTCAGAGGCATCGGGTGCCGAGTCGAGGTTGGTGATTACATTACCGGACGAATGACTGGCTGAATTAGTGGGCTGTTGTAAATCTAAGTAGTTACCGGTGAATGGCGTCAGTATGTCAGCATTAAAGCGGTGGTTTTCATTGATATCGCTATCAATTTCTAATGTTTCGCTATTAATTTCTAAGCCTTCACACATAATCGCCGCACGTTCGATAACGTTTTCGAGCTCTCTAACGTTACCAGGCCATGGGTAGTTGTTAATAATTTGAATTGCTTCTGGCGATAGATGCAGGCCAGCTTTCTCATGCCGAGTTGCCGCTTTATCGAGTAAGAATTCAGCAATTTCAAGTAAATCATTGCCGCGCTGTTTCAATGAGGGTAAATCAATGCGGACAACATTAATGCGGTAGTATAAATCAGGGCGAAAGCCGCCAGTGGTGGTCAGCTTTTTGAGATCGCGGTGAGTCGCGGCAACAAGCCTGACGTTCACACGATGAGCCTCATTAGAGCCAATACGGCGAATTTCACTCTCTTGAATAAAGCGCAATAAGCGAGCCTGTGCTTCGCTAGGTAATTCGCCAATTTCATCCAAAAACAAGGTGCCGCCTTCGGCTGCTTCAATTAATCCTGCTCGCTTGCTAGCGGCGCCGGTAAACGCGCCTTTTTCATGGCCAAAGAGTTCGGACTCTATTAACGTTTCAGGAATGGCTGCGCAGTTAACCGCAATAAAAGGGTTTTCTGCTCTGTTGCTGGCATCATGAATAGCACGTGCAATAAGTTCTTTACCGGTACCTGTCTCGCCGCGAATAAGGATAGTTGAGCGAGTGGGTGCGGCTTTGCGAACGCGTGAATAAACGGTTTGCATAGCGGGGCTTGAGCCTATCATGCCAAATAGAGGTTCGTCGTGTGATGTGTTTTCGTCGGCCCTTAAGGTGGCTGATGCCGCTAGGTTTTTACGCTCGGCTGATTTTTTAAAGATACGCTCAAGTGCAATGCTGAATTCGGTTTCTATAAAAGGTGAAACAATAAAGTCTGCTATGCCTACTCGCATGGCTTCAATAATCGAGGCGCTGTCTTTAGTTTTCGAGAGAATGATGACAGGGCAGCTATGCTGTTGGCTAACAAGCTCAACGCCTAGGCCGTCATCTAATACTAAATCACATATAAGAAGTTGAAAGCCATTAAAGCCAAGGCGTTTAGCCTGTGCAATGTTGGCAACATAAGTGGGTGTGCAATTGAGTAGCTCAAATGTGGATGCTAGGGACGACTCACTCACTGCGCCGCCTTCAATAATGAGGACGTTTCTCATAATGCGGCACTTAAGTGTTGTTTTGATGAAATTGTATTAGGCATAGAATAATTTGCTGTTTCCAATCTGGCATGCACTGTAACCGTTTGTAACGAAAATTGCGAATATTTGTCACCGCTAAATCGGCTAATAGTTGCCCTACTGTAACATCTTCTCTTGACAGTAATAGCGCTGGCAAGCCGCTAAGTTGCTTGATATTAAAGCCTTTTATGGGATAAAGAGGTATGGCGCTAAGAGGCGATTATTGCGGTTTTAGAGACGCGATTAATTTCCCAGTGCTCGATAGCCCATTCCAGCAATTGATTAACGCTAAGTCTATGAGCTTGTTCAGGTAATTGCTGGCCGAGCTGGATTAGCGCAAGGCTAATATTACTGGCCGCAGTCGCATTATTTATGCCTTTGGCGCCCGTTTGTTTACTTAGTTTGTGGCCGTTATTGGCATCGGTTATAAGAGGTAGGTGTGCATAGTCCATAGTGGGTAGGTTAAGGGCTTGTTGCAAAGCTATTTGCCAAGGTGTGGAGCTTAATAAATCGGCACCGCGAACGACACTGGTAACACTTTGTTCTGCATCGTCCATCACTACCGCCAGCTGGTAGGCAAAGAGGGAGTCTCGGCGGCGTAGAATAAAATCTCCTAATTGCGCTAGCTCAAAAGATTGCCTGCCAAGAATGCGGTCTGTAAACGTGATAGTCGCTTCGCCGCATTCAAAACGAAGGGCATGGCTGGCGGGTTGATGGCGCGTGGCTGCTATATAGCGACTCGATTTTTCTGCGCGGCAAGTTCCTGGGTAAGGGCCTGCGATTTGTTTTAATGCTGTGCGGGTACACTGGCAAAAGAAGACGCGTTGTTGCTGTTGTAATTGCGTTAATGCCGCTTCATAGCGATCATCGTTATCAGTTTGCTGTTCTATGCTGCCATCCCAATGCAGCCCATGTTGTTCAAGGCTATTAAGAATGCTGTCGCGAGAGCCTGCTACTGTTCGGTGGCGGTCAACATCTTCAATACGAAGTAACCATTGACCATTATGGGCTTTAGCGTCCACATAGCTGGCGACAGCCGCTAAAAGTGAACCGCTGTGGAGTGGGCCTGAGGGGGATGGAGCAAATCGACCTATGTGATTGGTCACGATAGGTCGTTGTTATTAGGCATGTTGAATGGCCTAGCTACCGAGGTGTTGCTTTTCCTTGATTTCATCGAGTGTTTTACAGTCGATACACAAGGTGGCAGTGGGTCGTGCTTCTAAACGTTTAATACCGATTTCAATGCCGCAGGCATTACAGAAGCCATAGTCATCAGCGTCGATAAGATCCATCGTAATGTCGATTTTTCGAATCAATTTACGTTCGCGATCACGTGCGCGTAATTCAAGACTGAATTCTTCTTCTTGCGTGGCGCGATCGGCAGGATCAGGGAAGTTAGCCGCTTCGTCTTTCATATGAGTCACGGTGCGATCAACTTCTTCCATTAGCTGGGCTTTCCAGTTCTGCAAAATAGATCTGAAATGATCTTTTTGCGGATCGCCCATGTAGTCTTCGCCTTTTTTAGGCTTATAAGACGTAAAGTTCTGGAAGCTTTCACTAGTATTGCTTTTTTTCTTGCGAGGCATCTTGAAAGTCTCTTAATCAATTTGCTGGATCTAAAATGTGTTGAATCGTTGCTCTTTTTTTTAAGGCCTTACATTTTTCGCTGTTCAATAAATAATCGATTGTTGGCGTTATTTATTAAGCAGGGGCCTTTTAGTTAAGCATTTTTACTATGCAGGGCTATATATCCAATTGCCTTGCTAATAAGGGCAGCGAATCTATCAGAAAATCTGTTTGCAATCCATACTTAAATCACTCTCTTGAGAGCCGAGTACCAACAGCATTTATTGGACAGCATATTCAGATTTTTATTCGCATTGGCTTTAACGCATTAAGTTTGTACGTTAATTCGCCACAGCATCACTTGCGAGAAAGACTTCGTCAGCTTGAATCACTGTATCAATAGGTCTAAGTTGTTGGCCAGCACAGGGGCCTGAGATGCAATTACCGTCTTCTATTAGAAATAGCGCGCCATGGGTTGAGCATTGAATTAACGCGCCCTCTGAGTCGAGAAATTGATTTTCTAGCCATTCAAGTTCAATGCCCAGATGAGGACAGCGATTTTCATAAACATAAATTACCGCATCTTTTTTAACGGCAAATAGCTTTTTATCAGCGACTTCAAAACCCTTTGAAGCGCCTTCATCGATATCATTTACATGGCATAAACGTGTCATTGCTTTATGAGTCTCTTTATTAGGGGGTGCGTTGATGAATTCGGCGGCATTGATGAATCGAGTAATCATCGCTTTAAGTGATAGTCGAGATGATAGTCAAGATAATAGCCAAGAGAATAGTCGATTTGCCACAATGTCGATTATACCTGCTCACTAAATATAATGGATAACTAAAAGAAACGTTATTCATTAAGGATGTGGCTTTTCTTTTTACTCAGGCTTCGCTTATGATCAACCTAGCTGCTGATCTTAAGTGCTTACTATTGTAATGAATGAGGTTTTTTTTGATATCTTTAGAGCAACTGGTCGGAAAACAAGGCCCACCTCGCGAGGGTGAGGAGCGTCTGTTGAATAAACAGAGACGCTCACTAGTATCCGTGCCTCCACATTTTTTGCATCGCGATATTATTGATGATTGGTCTGCACTGCAACTGGCTTCTATTGAAGCGGGTTTTGATTTAGCCGTGGTGAGTGCCTATCGTAGTTTTGAGCGGCAATTATTGATTTGGAATGAAAAAGCAAACGGCAAAAGACCCTTGTTAGATGCTGATGGAAGTGTTCTTGATGTGAGCGATTTAGATGAAAAGTCAGCGGTTTTTGCCATACTCCGTTGGTCTGCGCTGCCAGGAGGCTCTCGCCACCATTGGGGTACTGATATTGATGTTTATGACCGCGCGGCGGTAGCCTCGGATTATAGTGTGCAGTTAGTCGCTGAAGAAGTTAATAAAGGCGGTGTATTTGATCCTATGCATAACTGGTTAGATACTCGTATTGAGGCATCGAGCGCGCATGGCTTTTATCGACCTTATCAAGGTGGGGCATCACAAGGTGTCGCCGCTGAGCGATGGCATTTGAGTCATCGCCCCACTGCTGAGCATTTTAGCCGATTGCTGACAGCTGAAACGCTCTATGGTTTATTGGAGCAAGAAGCGAATATGTGTTTGCGTGATACCGTATTGGCTAATTTTGATGAAATTTTTACCCGCTACATTGCGTGTTAGTGGCAGCTTTCATCGAATATAAATTAAATGCGTTAGAGTAAGTAGCGTTAGTAAACCGTGTCATTAAGCGGCGCGATTAAATAATGACATTAAGGCGCGATTAAATAGTGTCATTAAATAGTGTGATTAAAAAAGTCATTAAATAAAGTAAAAAGGTAATGCGTCAGTGAAAAGCTTACAGTCCATATGGCCCAAAATGCATAGCCAAGCAATAAGTTTGGCTAGTGATGAATTAATGCTGACCAGTTATTATCACAATCATGTGATAAACCATGAAAGCTTTGAATCGGCATTAGCGTTTCACGTTGCCGCAGAGTTAGGCAGTGAGACTGTGTCAGAGCAAATGTTAAATACGCTTTTTACAGAGGTGTTACGAGCTGAGCCGCGTTTGGCCGATGCAGCATTAGCCGATATCGACGCCTATTTTGAACGTGATCCTGCTTGTGATAATTATTGCCGTCCATTCTTGTTTTTTAAAGGCTATTTAGCTATTCAGGCGCAGCGTTTTGCGCATCATCTGTGGTCTAGTCAGCGTCAATCAATGGCTCGTTATATTCAGCATGGCGTTAGCGTTTTATGTGATGTGGATATTCACCCAGCGGCTCAGTTGGGTCGAGGCCTGATGGTTGATCATGCAACCGGATTGGTGATTGGCGAAACCGCAGTTGTAGGTAATAACGTATCGTTACTGCATGGCGTGACATTGGGTGGAACGGGTAACGGCGTGGGTAAGCGGCATCCTAAAATTGGCGAGGGTGTCTTAATTAGCTCTGGCGCAAAAGTACTGGGTGATATTACCGTTGGTGATGGCGCTAAGGTAGGGGCGGGCAGCGTGGTACTTGAGTCAGTGCCGGCCCATGTAACAGTTGCCGGCGTGCCTGCTAAGGTGGTTGGGCGTCCTGTAGAAAAAAATCCTTCGTTATCTATGGATCAACATATTGATGGCTAACGATAATTTATTGTCTTAACTGTCGTATTTTTTTACGCTTTTCTCTTCTTAACGATAAACGCTTCATTCCTCTACCCACTTCATCACTCGCTCTAAAACTCGCTAACTCATTAAATTAATGCTGCCGCACCACGGCAGCATGGTTTTTTATGGAATTAATTTTTTCGATAGTTGAACGATTAGCCAACAATAATTGTCCTAGTTTTGATTTTGAAAGTGATTTGACGAGCAATTGATGATTTTTATGCTCATTATTTTTCGCATTTTTAACGGGGCGAATAAGCGATCGGGATAAAAAATAAATAAATAAGGACACAAGGGATGTTGGCAAGGCTGGCGATACTCCGCTCGATACAGCGAGCGATTTATCAGAATAATGCATTGCTTAACAGTTAATGAGTACTTATCGATAACGAATTATGGAGAATAGTAGTGAGTGTAAAACTTTTAGATAATAATGCGTTTTATGGTTATAGAGTTCGTCGAACCGTCAATGCTGAATTATTCCAAGAATATTTTAGTTTAAAGAAAGGTGGCAAGCGGCTTAACGGAACCACGAAAAAGAAAATAGAGAAAGAGGCTGCTAATCGTGATGATGAGTTAGCGATTTCACAGGCCAAAGCTAAGCGTGCCAATAAAGCTGCGCGCTGCTTTAATGCCAATGGTTCAGTACGAGGTATTAGCTATTTGGTTAAGACTGAAAAAAGCGGAACTAAAACGCCAATTTTTCAGGTGGGTATTGCCTCAGAATCCGATGGTAAGATTATTTGCACAAGCTACTCGATTAATGCGCATGGTAAAGATCTCGCTTGGAAAATGGCTGTTGACACGTTTGCAAAACATAAAAGCATTGGTAAGTCTACAAAGCTTTATAAAGAGCTAATAGCGGCTATGCCTAAGCAAGCTGTAAAGAAGACAGTGAAAAAAGCAGTGAAAAAAACAGCGAAGACAGCGCTGAAAAAACCGATAAAGAAGGTAGCAAAGAAAGAAATGAAAAAAACGGTAAAGAAAAAGTCATTAAAAAAGAAATAGCACCTTTTAATAGGTGTTACTGAAGCAGTTACTGACTATTTCAACAGCAATAAAAAGGCCAGCATTTGCTGGCCTTTTTATTGCTGGATTGACGATAAAACGAAGCGCTTATTTAACGGCTTCTACCGCTTTAATGATTTCAGCTTTCGCTTCAGCCGCATCAGCCCATCCTTGTACTTTAACCCACTTACCTTTTTCAAGATCTTTGTAATGCTCAAAGAAATGCTCAATTTGCTGAAGTAATAATGGAGATAAATCAGTTGCTTCTTTTACGTCGCGATAAATTACTGATAATTTATCAACAGGAACGGCGATAAGCTTGGCGTCGATGCCTGACTCGTCTTCCATTTTTAATACGCCAACAGGGCGACATTTAATAACTGCACCATTAATTAATGGGTAAGGTGTAGGCACTAACACATCTAATGGGTCGCCATCTTCTGACAAAGTATTTGGAATGTAACCATAGTTGCAAGGGTAAAACATGGCTGTCGCCATAAAGCGATCAACCATTAATGCGCCAGTGTCTTTATCGACTTCATACTTTACTGGATCACTGTTGGCTGGGATTTCAATGATGACGTTGATTTCGTCAGGGAGGTTTTTACCTGCTGGGATGTCGTTAATGCTCATGCTGTTAGTTACCTATTTATAAGTTCTGTAAATTTATAAGTTCTAAAATTGATAAGTTCTGTCAATTATAAGTGCTACCAATAAACGCTCAGTTTAGAGAGTGGCAACAGCATGTTTGTCTCTGTTGTTCTCAATACTTTACTTTGTGTTGAAAGCTTTGACTGTCATCTACTTTGCCTCTCGCGGCTTTATTTGGCTAAGCGCTAGCAGACGGATGCCCAGACAAAACCCTGTGTTATCGGTTTTTGATCTTGGCGTGAAGCTTTAAAGGTGTATTTTGCGTTATATGCGCCCAAACACCAGTAGAATCGGGCGCGGATGATACCAGACCAACACCTATTAAGCCAAAAATGCGGTCTTGAATAGACCTTGTTTGGCTGCTTTTTGAGCGAGGGTTACGACTTTACACGAGGGCTACGACGTTTAGGCAGCTTTTTCTCAGCTAACACCTTTTTAAGGCGTGCATAGACAGGCAGCCCATTTTTGTAAGGTGGGTAGTCTTCGCCAGAAATGAGGGGTGCTAGATATTCTCTTGCGGCATCGGTAATGCTCCAGCCATCGCGACTAATAAAATTGCGTGGCAGCATTTTTTCGACATTGGCAACATCAGCTAATGGTGCTTCGCCCACTTTCCAGCTGTATTTTTTGCCTTTGCCGCGCACTATTGTCGGCATGATGGCCGTTTTTCCTGCCAAAGCGAAGTGAACGGCCGCTTCGCCTAAAGCGTAGGCCTGATCAACATCTGTTTTTGAGGCGATATGGCGAGCTGAGCGCTGGAGGTAGTCGGCTAGAGCCCAGTGATACTTATAGCCAAACTTGCGTTTAACCATTTCGGCCAGAGTGGGTGCTACACCGCCAAGTTGGATATGACCAAAAGCATCAGTGCTGCTACTGCCAGAAAGATATTGACCGTTGGCATTTTTAGCGCCTTCAGAGGCAACAATAACGCAATAGCCATGTTTTTTGACGGTTTTGTCGACGCGGCGTAAAAACTTTTCAGGCTCAAAAGCGATTTCTGGAAAGATAATAATATGGGGGGCGTCGCCGTCTTGTTGAATGGCTAAGCCACCTGCGGCTGCAATCCAGCCTGCGTTTCTGCCCATCACTTCAAGAATAAAGACTTTCGTAGATGATTCGCACATAGAAGCAACATCGAGTGCGGCTTCTTTGGTTGAAATAGCAACGTATTTAGCGACTGAGCCAAAGCCTGGACAGTTGTCTGTGAGGGGTAAATCATTATCGATGGTTTTAGGAATGCCAATGCAGTTGAGCGGGTAGCCAACTTCTTCGCTAAATTGGGCAAGTTTGTGCGTAGTGTCTTGAGAATCGCCACCGCCATTGTAAAAAAAGTGACCTATATTGTGTGCTTTAAAGACTTCGATAAGGCGCTCATATTCACTACGGCTTTCGTCTATGCCTTTTAGCTTATAACGACAAGAGCCAAATGCGCCGCTGGGTGTATGGCGCAATTGACTAATTGTCTTCGCTGATTCTTTGCTAGTGTCGATTAACTCTTCATTGAGTGCGCCGAGAATGCCGTTTTGGCCGGCATAAACAGTGCCGATGTCTTTACTGGCTTTGGCGGTTTCAATAACACCACAAGCTGAAGCGTTGATAACAGCGGTAACGCCGCCGGATTGTGCGTAGAATGCATTTCTTTTTGGCATAAATAGGTCTAACAGAAAGGTGAGAGGCTAATGATGTGCCCGAGAGGTTAAAGTTCGGCGAACATTATCGTAAAATTTTCTGCAAAGTGCTGTGATAAAATGTTTGTAATTGTTGCCCTAATTATTGGGAACTACTTTTGGAACGCTAGAATTCGCAATAAGCTATTGGTTTTGTGCTCTCTGGGGGCGTTGAAAT
>CAXAHI010000063.1:0-14326 GCA_963968645.1 uncultured Gammaproteobacteria bacterium
AAAAGAAAAGAAAAGAAAAGAAAAGAGACAGGCAGAAAGAAAGAGCAACAGCTTAGGATAATAATCTTTTACTCAAAAGAGTTGTTGAGTGTAGTGTGGGTCAGAAGATGAAAGAGTGACAACTAAACAGAGGGTTATGAATAGTGGAACTATTATTTCGCTAAAAGGTAAGCTTGATCATAAATCCAGATGCAAGTGCGGCACAAAAAAAGCACCCCCTATACCGCTTGGCGATAATCTCTCTGAAACTGCTGGACAGAAAACCCTGCGAGATGCACCCGTCGTGCTCAAGCTTCGTCGTAAGGTTGCGGCATTTTTTGGTTACTTTTTGTTGCTGTAGACAAAAAGTGACTGGCTGTCGGGCCACCCCCGACGACCTTGAATTTAAAACTTAAACCAATAAACAAAAAACCAAATTTTACGATAACTCTTTAGACGCCAATCAAAAGGCTTCTGGCATGTCGGGGCCACCCCCCGACGGTCTTGATTGAAAACTCAAACAAATAAACTAAAAAACCAGAATATAAGAATACTACCCGATAGAGCTTAAAAATTCAGGCTCGGGGTGCCGCTCTTAAGAGCTTAAATCCATAAAAAAACCTCCTATATCCACCCAAAAAATACGACCAGAAAAGCATCAACTAAACTATCCATCCCACTCCAGAATGACAAACCGCAACCCATTATCAAGCCACTACCCACACAGCGAAGCGTCCATACTGAATATTGGTCGATTTACCGTTTTTTTATATCACCTAAATCATCGAAAATCCTTATAATGCTCGCTGTATTTTTACACTGCGATACCGCTGCAAAGCACATAAACATTGATCGCTACGTCTGCCCTGGGGGGCGAATGTCCAATACCGAACATCAAAAAATTGCTCAAATTGTCGGCGACTATGTCGATGAATACACGGGCGTCCCGTTAAGCAAAACTCAATCGCTGGGAGCCATCGTTGTCAATGATGATTCAGCCACCATTGAGATCATTCTTGGCTATCCTGCCGCTGGTGTTGTTGATGCTATGGCCGAGGCTATTAGTGCACTGGTAATTGCCGATTCTTCACTAGTGTCTGCCACGGTTAATATAAGCAGCCAAATTCAGTCGCGTGCTCGATCAAGTAAAATAGCCAGCCTTGACCCTGTAAAAAATATTATTGCTATTGCTTCGGGTAAGGGCGGTGTAGGTAAATCAGCAACGGCTTTAAATGTTGCCTTAGCGCTTCATCTTGAGGGCGCCAAGGTTGGATTGTTAGATGCCGATATCTATGGGCCTAGTCAACCACTCATGCTAGGTGTGCCTTCTGATCGCCGACCCGAAGTGCAAGAGCAAAAATATTTTATTCCTATTGAAGCTTATGGCCTTCAGACTATGTCTATGGGCTATTTGGTTACCGATAAAACGCCTATGGTTTGGCGTGGCCCTATGGTCAGTGGCGCGTTAACGCAAATGGTTAATCAAACTTTATGGCAAGATCTGGATTATTTGATTATCGATATGCCTCCAGGTACTGGCGATATTCAACTCACTCTGTCACAGCAGGTGCCAGTCACGGGGGCGGCGGTTGTCACTACACCGCAGGATATTGCTTTGCTCGATGCTAAAAAAGGCATTGAGATGTTTCGTAAGGTTAATGTGCCTTGCTTGGGTATTATTGAAAATATGTCTACCCATGTTTGTTCTGAATGCGGTCATAATGAAGCGATTTTTGGCGACGGCGGCGGAGAGCGTATCGCCGATGAATATGATGTGCCGTTACTCGGTAAGCTGCCATTGGCATTAGAGATTCGTAAAGGTTTGGATGAAGGTAAGCCGTTAGTGGCGGTTAGTCCTGATTCATTGTTGGCGACGCAGTATCGCCATATAGCAAGAAAGTTAGCTGCACAGTTGTGTATTCCCGATGCGAATACTGAAGCAATGAGAGCAGGACCAAAAATTATTGTTTCTAACGATTAGTGTTTCTAGATTAATGTTATAGCGATTAATATTATTAGTATTTAAGAAGTTGTCCGTTTAATTATTGAAGAGATCAAAAATATGACGATTAAATCCGATCACTGGATACGCCGAATGGCAGAAAACGAAGGCATGATTGAGCCTTTTGAGCGTGACCAGGTACGTGAAAATAATAATGGCGAGCGTGTTATTTCGTATGGCACATCAAGCTATGGCTATGATGTTCGCTGTGCAAATCAATTTAAGATTTTTACTAACGTTCATTCAACTACTGTAGATCCTAAAAACTTTGATGAAAAAAGTTTTATAGATGTTGAGGCTGATTACTGCATTATCCCGCCAAATTCTTTTGCGTTGGCAAGAACGGTTGAATACTTTCGCATTCCACGCAGTGTTCTAACGGTTTGTCTTGGTAAGTCGACTTATGCGCGTTGTGGCATTATTGTTAACGTCACGCCGCTAGAGCCAGAGTGGGAAGGGCATGTGACATTAGAGTTTTCTAATACAACAACATTGCCTGCTAAAATTTATGCCAACGAAGGTGTTGCGCAAATGCTGTTTTATGAAACAGATGAGATTTGTGATGTGAGTTACAAGGATCGTAATGGTAAGTACCAAGGGCAACGTGGCGTTACCCTGCCTAAGGCTTAATTGCCTGTTTTAAAAATCCCCATCAAAGTCCGTATTGTCGATTGATGGGGTAGGCGTATCGTTACTTACTTCAAGCTTATCTTCGCTATTAAGAGTAGGGCTTACTACGTTGCCGTCGCTTGCCGTCAGGTTACTATTAAGGTTCTGGTTAAAAGATCCGCTCTGGTTAAAAGACCCGTTTTGACGAAGCGTTGTTGGCACAAATGTCATCAAGCCGCTTGCGTTACTTTCCTTTGATTTCCAATTTTTAATCGCAATCACTGACGATTGATTGTCTTCCGTTTGTTCAATTTTTACGGGTACATAATATTGTTCTGGCGATAGCCAGATACGCGTAACCTTGTCTTTTTTCTCGCGCTTAAATATTAGTGATGATGCGCTGCCAAGTTTGGTTTCTATGACTTCTTGTTTTTCAAAGTTAAATGAATAGTGCGCTAACTTGTCATGATTGGCGACGGTGTAATTGAGTTTTTCGCTGTCTGGCTTTATCAAAAGGTCAATTTGCATTTGCACTTGATAAGAGAGCCTATCTAAGGTGTTTGGCTCTAGTGCAAATTGATATTTTTTATCCCCTTTGCTGGCATTGATTTGCATATTTTCCCAGTCAAAAATAATATGAATGGGTTTATCGGTGCCCAAACCTTTACGCGTGTAGTGATAGCTAATAGGGCGTATTTGCTTACCGTCAATCAACTCAAATTCAGACCATTCATTAAGCCGCATCCACAGTGCTTTTGCTTTCCAGCTTACTTTGTAGGTGTTATTGGCCGTGCTCTCAAATTTACGTACGCCATTGACTTTGACACCACGAAGCTTCGTTGTGTAGGTGGCTTCATACGGTGGCAGTGTGGTTGCGGTACAGCCTAGCTGTACGCCAAGCAGTAATACAATAATGAGGCTGCGTAAGATAAGCGAAATATTGAGAGACAAAAACGAGGAATAGCTATGTTGCATTCGAGCTGCTTTGAGCGCCATGATTAGGAAGTGTTTCATTATCAAGCATTGCCTTTCCGTTGGTTAATGATAGCCGGCCATCAATAAACCAGCTGATAGCGCGGGGGTATATCCTATGCTCTTCGATCAGTACTTTTGCTGCCAATGAGGCGGCGTTATCATTCGGTTCAATGATAATAGGCGCTTGAATAATAGCTGGGCCACCATCGAGCTCGGGGGTAACAAAATGTACAGTAACACCGGCGTTGCTTTCACCATCGTCAATAGCACGTTGGTGAGTGTTTAAGCCGGGATATTTAGGCAGCAGTGATGGGTGAATGTTCACTAATTTGCCGAGAAATTTTGTAACAAATTCAGGGGTTAAGATACGCATAAAACCAGCAAGTACAATTAAATCAGGATTAAGCTCTTTAAGCCTGTCACTTAATGCTTGGTCAAACGCTTCACGGCTAGCGAACTCTTTGTGGTCAATACATTCATTGGCTATGCCGGCTTGTTCTGCGCGTTGTAAACCAAAAACATTGGGTCGATTACTAATAACCATGGCAACTTCAGCGTTAATTTGCTGATTTTGACAGCTATCAATAATGGCTTGAAGATTACTGCCGCTGCCCGAAATTAAAACGACGATGCGGCTTTGCTTTGAGGCCTGTTTATCCGACATGATTAGCGTGAGGCTTCTTTAGTTATGGTTAAGTAAAATTTTTGTGATGTAGTATTTATCTTAAACGAGGCGTTATCGTAAAATAACGCAAGGTTCAGTTTCGGCGCTAGTGTTGATATCGCCTACATGCCAAGCGTTTTCTCCACTGTCTTTGAGCGTTACTAGCGCTTGCTCGAGCTGGTTGTTGGGAACAACGACAATCATGCCAATGCCGCAATTAAACGTGCGGTACATTTCTTCTTGTTCAACATTGCCTTTTTCTTGCAGCCAATTAAATATCTCAGGCATCTGCCAACTCGATGCATCGATATTCGCTTCAGTGTTATCAGGCAAAACGCGGGGAATATTTTCTAATAATCCGCCGCCAGTAATATGGGCAATGGCATGTACATCAACACTCTTAATGAGCTTGAGGAGTGATTTAACATAAATGCGCGTTGGCGTAAGTAATGTTTCTGCTAGTGTTGAATCGCCAAAGCTTTGCTGTAAATCGGCTTTTGCATGCTCAATAATCTTACGAATTAATGAGTAGCCATTAGAGTGCGGGCCAGAAGAGGCGATAGCGATAATGGCATCGCCAGCCGCTGTTTTCTTGCCATCGATAATTCCATCTTCTTCAACAACGCCAACACAGAAGCCAGCTAAGTCGTAATCACCTTGTGCATACATACCGGGCATTTCGGCCGTTTCGCCACCGATTAATGCGGCGCCCGATTGCAAGCAGCCTTCGCCGATACTAGTAACAACGGTAGCCGCAACATCAATGTCGAGTTCGCCAGTGGCGTAGTAATCGAGAAAGAATAGGGGTTCTGCGCCAGCGACCACTAAGTCGTTGACACACATAGCAACGAGATCAATACCGACGCCATGATGGTAGCCTGTATCTAATGCTAATTTTAGCTTAGTACCAACACCGTCAGTGCCCGCTACTAATACGGGGTTCTTGTAACCGGTAGGCAGTTTACACAGTGCGCCAAAGCCACCTAATCCGCCCATTACTTCTGGACGTTGGGTCTTTTTCGCGACGCCTTTAATACGCTCAACCAGTGCATTACCAGCATCAATGTCGACGCCTGCATCTTTATAAGAAAGTCTGGTTGGGGCTGAGTCTGTGTTTGTTTTGGTCATAGGTTAGTTACAACGCTCGGTTATCAGTCAATATTTTATTTGGTTTGTCATAGTTTTCTGGGCTCGTATTGAATCGACCCCAGAAAAGAGCCGCTATTGTACAGATTGACCGCGCGAGTTGCAGCATAAGTTAGGCTATTCTGGCTTGTGCTTTTTACCGTATTGTTGAAATGTGCACGATTGCTTTACTCGGAGGCGGGCGCTGGCTTTTAGAGTGCTTTATACTGTCGCCCAAATTGGGTGCTGTTTATCGTTGGAATTTTAACCAGCTATGGGTAGTCCTACATTTATAAGGTCTGCTGAGCCCCTTTGGCTATTTCACCCTATGTGTAAGTAGGCGATGTAAGTTGCTCGTGTAAGTAGATCGTGTAAGTAGATCGTATAATCAGAACCTATATTTTTCAATTGTTTAGAGTGGATAGCACTATATGCTTCTATGTTTACAATGGCTCCACAGTATTGCTAAGTATGGCCTGAGCACTGTGCTTGGGTGTTTCTTTTGTTGTCAGCTTGTATTGGCAAGTGAGGCGATAGACTTATTTACCATGACGATCGACGTTGAAAGTGAATCGCGGCAAGTGCGAGTCATTGCTAGTCGTGCTGCGCTTAAGACGCTGTTAATTCGCGTGACAGGAGATAAGTCCGCCGTAGACACTTATCCTTTACTCGCTATTAGCATAGAGAAAGCCGATCGTTATATTGCCAGCTTTTCTTATCAAACGGTTTTAGCTAAGTCGATACATGATACTGCTGATGCTTTTTCAGGCTCAGTTGATGATGTACCCAGTCTTCTTTTAGACGATCCCCTCAGTCATTCTTTAGAGCCTAATACATCTTTAATTGGCGATGATGGGATTATTGATAATGCTATTTTGGCGCCAACCCATACTCCAAAAGCCCAAGAAGTGCTGCGCTTAAATATTGTGTTTCAAGCTGATGCCATTAAAGAATTGCTTCGTCAATCGGGCGCGCCTTTTTGGCAGGCTAATCGGCCTGGCGTTTTAGTGTGGCTGGTTGAACAACAGGGTGATCAGCGTCGAATGATCAATGCTGAAATTGCTCCAGGTATTTATCATGCGTTGGATCAAGGTGCTAAAGCTCGCGGCTTACCATTAATCCAGCCGTTATTAGACTTGGAAGAGGCGAGTCAAATTAGCGCCACTGACATTTGGAATTTTTCTGTGCCTACTATTAATATGGCTTCTAACCGCTATGATAATGGTGCAGTGTTAGTCGGTAAGTTTAGTCAAGCCTATGATAAAAGCTGGTTCGGACAGTGGATGCTTCTTTATAAAGGCGAGCGTCAAGTCGAGTATTATCGTGGCAGTCAATTGGCGGATTACTTTACCCAAGGCAGTGATATGGTTGCCGATCGATTAGCTACCGATTATGCAGTAGGGGCTAATCAGGCGCGGCTGAGTAATAATCTGACGATTAAATTTAGCGGTATTAGAAAGCCTGCTGATTATCTTGCGCTCAGTGAATATCTACGACAAGTACCGGCGTTAAAGGCTATTCAGTTAAGCCATATCGATGGTGAGCATTGTTATTTTAGCTTGGAAGGTAGCGATGATGTTGCTCAGGTAAGCGCTTTAATTGAGCTTAATAAGCGTTTGGTTCCTGCCGGCAATAATAGTCGCGATGTCTTTTCAAGTAATCAGCTTCACTATCAATGGCTAGACCGCCGATAACGCATAACCGGCTTGATATTACGTTATAAATTATTCAATTAATTGAAATAAGTGAGTGTCATAAATGAGTGAAATTACGGCCAAGAAATTATTCTGGTTAGCCCTATTCATCGTTTTAATGGTGTTAGTTTATGTTTTAAGCCCGGTGCTAACGCCGTTTATTATTGCCGCCTTTATTGCCTATTTAGGTGATCCCATAGCCGATAAGTTAGAGCTAAAAGGCTGTTCACGGACATGGGCGGTTATCATTATTTTTGTTGTGTTGACGTTAGGCTTGTTGCTGGGTTTATTACTGTTTATTCCTATGATGACGACGCAATTAGATTTATTAATTCAAACGGTCCCTAAATTAATTGATTGGTTAAACTTACATTTATTACCCTGGCTACAAGCGACGTTTGGATTAGAAGAGTCGACCCAAATGTTGAATAAAATTAAAATGGCGTTTAATGATAATTGGCAAAAAGCAGGTGATGTTGTCGGTGTTGTTATTGGTCAGTTAACCCGCTCAAGCTTTGCGATTATGGCTTGGTTAGGCACCATGGCATTAATTCCTGTGGTCGCTTTTTATATGTTGCGTGACTGGGATATTTTTATAGGTCATATCCGCGATATATTGCCGCGCTCTCAAGTGGCTGTTGTGGTAAAGCTAGCGCAAGAATGTGATGCGGTATTGAGTGCGTTTTTACGCGGCCAGTTATTAATAATGGTTTTGCTAGGCGTTATTTATGCCATAGGCTTATCGATTGCAGGTATTGATTTAGCCTTGCTGCTAGGGCTTCTTGCCGGTGCTGCGAGTGTGGTACCTTATTTGGGTGTCATTGTCGGTGTTTTAGCGGCGGGCACGGCTGCACTTTTCCAGTTTCATGATTGGATTTACCTGCTGCCAGTATTCGCTGTGTTTGGCGTGGGGCAGTTATTAGAAAGCTTGTTCCTAACACCCGTGCTTGTTGGTGATAAAATTGGCTTGCACCCAGTGGCGGTTATTTTTGCGGTATTGGCTGGTGGTCAGTTATTTGGCTTTATTGGTATATTGTTAGCGTTACCGGTGGCTGCAGTTGTTATGGTTTTACTGCGTCATATGCAGCATAGTTATAAAAGTAGTTTGTTTTACCAAGATAAAATAACGGCTGACACTTAGGTTTTAATATAGGTTTTAATATCAGCCTTATAAAAAAACGTGTTTACTATATTTATGGAATGTTTCTTTGAGTAGTGAAATTAATCAGCAATTCCCACTTGCGTTAAAGCTTGATGGCGCAGCAACATTTTCTAGCTTTTGGTCAGCTGCCGATGGCGAGCTGGTTAATGCCTTGCAAACGTTAGCAGCGCCTGAAGAAGGCTCAGCGGCGGGGTGGCTCTACATTACTGGTGGGCAAGGTTGTGGCGTTAGTCATTTGCTACAAGCCTGTGTAACGCTGGCGACAGAGCATAATCTGTCGGCGATGTATCTTAGTTTAAATGAATTATTAATGGCCAGTGATGCCGATGCTTCTGCTAATACGGCTCAACCTTTAGACGCAATGGCCGGTTTTTTTGATGGTTTAGAAGACTTTGACTTGCTGTGTATTGATGATATTGAATGCTTAGCAGGGCAGCCTTACTGGCAAGAGCAGCTGTTTTATTTAATCGAGAAATTAAAGAATCGAAACGATGCGCGCTTGGTGCTAGGTAGTCACTCTCTTGCAGCGGAATTAGATTTTGATTTGGCCGACCTTAAATCGCGTCTTAAGTGGGCGACAGGCTTTCAGTTAAACGTTTTATCTGACGAACAAAAAATACAGGTGTTACAGTTTAAGGCGGAGCGACTTGGCTTGGTGATGAGCGATGAAGTAGCGAGTTTTTTGATGAATCGCTGCTCGCGCAATATGGCTGACTTATCTGAACTGTTAGCCCGCTTGGATCAGCAGGCCTTAAGTTCTGGCCGTCGGTTGACCATTCCTTGGATTAAAACCGTTCTAGATTGCTAGCCCACTATTATGATTTAAGTAAAACCTCTTTAGCAATATTAAGTTGAGTGGCCAAATATTCATTGCCGCCGGTATCAGGATGAAGCTTTTGAATAAGACGTCGATGCGCCATAACAATCTCTTCTTCTGAGGCGCTGTTATCAAGCCCAAGAATGGCAAGCGCCTCATCCTTAGTCATATCACTGCTATTCACTGTGTTGGCATTATTGTTGGCTTGTTCTGCTTTGGCGCGTTTTAAAAAAGGCGCAAGTAGCGGTAGGCTCTTTAAAATTATGGGCAGTAGAAATCGCATTCCTGCTAAGGTGCTGGCGAGTAATGCACCAATCCAATGTACTCTTCCCATTGCAGCTAGGCCAATTAACAGTAGGGCGCAGGCCACTAAGACGGCTTTAATTGCAAAGGGGCGACCTTGTTGCTGGTAACGAGCCTTTATCCAAACCCATAAATAGAGGGCTACGCCAAGCCCTGCAATAAGGATGATTATCTTGGCCATTCAGTAATTCCTAAGTTGATGCTAGTTGATGCGTATTCTAGGCCATTGCTTCGGTCAATATTAGCGTTTTAATGCTGCAGCCGACTTTTCTACGATTAAGCGGTCAATTACGCGAATAATTTTCGTAGATAATACCCAACGTTAAACATCTATTGTTACCGGTAAGTGTCTGTTATTTATGGATTGTTTGGGTCTTTCTAAGCTTTTTTTAGTAGGCGAAGCAAGCTGTTTGCATTTGTAATTTCTGTTAAATCCAATAGAATGCCGCCTCTTCTAATTGTATCCCCGAAAATAGCTTATCAATATTCGCTGTATTCAATAGTCACTTAAATGATTAGACACGTTTATATTAATAATTAATGCGCGGTTTTTGTTGCCGTGCATTAAAACCAGCACAGAGAAAACATTATGGCAGAGCAAAAGGCGACTAACGTCCACAGACATGAAGGTGATATCAATAGTACTCATCGTAATCAATTGTTGGGCCAAAAAGGCGCTACTATTTGGTTTACTGGTTTGTCAGGTAGCGGTAAAAGCACCATTGCAGTGGCCTTAGAGAATGCGTTGCATAAAGCCGGTCGTCTTAGCTACCGTTTGGACGGTGACAATGTGCGTTTGGGCATTAATAAAAATTTAGGTTTTTCTGCTGAAGATCGCACCGAAAATATTCGTCGCATTGGTGAGATAGCCAAGTTATTTGTTGATACTGGCGTAATTACACTGTCTAGCTTTGTGAGTCCTTATCGCGCTGATCGCGATATCGTTCGTGATCTTCATGTTGAAGCGGGCATGGATTTTATTGAAGTCTTTGTTGATGTGCCATTGGATGTTGCTGAGAGTCGCGATCCTAAAGGTTTATATAAGAAAGCACGCGCGGGAGAAATCAAAAACTTTACCGGTATTGATGATCCATACGAAGCGCCTAATCATGCAGAAGTGGTTTTAAATAGCCATGAGATGTCATTAGAGCAAGAAGTTGAGATTTTATTGTCGCTGCTGAATGAGCGCGGCATTATTTAAGTCAGTCCCCAATCCTAGTAGCGCTTATATCTTTAATGAAAAAACGATATTGATTTAAGCGCTCATCACGTCTATTGAATTTACGATTAAAATTACGATTAAAATTACGATAACAGTCACGGAGTAGTTAATGATTAAGCCACACGGCTCAGAACAGTTAATGCCATTATACGTTGCAGATGATAGCGAACGTGCAGCGCTTGCAGCAGAAGCAAAAAACTTAACCGCTATTACGATTAGCTCGGCCGCCGCTGCCAATGCGGTAATGTTAGCCGCGGGTTACTTTACGCCTTTAACGGGCTATATGAATTTAATGGATTCATTGAGTGTTGCGCAAAAGCTGCATACGGTTGATGGTTTGTTCTGGCCTGTGCCAATTGTTAATTTAGTAGAAGATGCCTCGGGTATTGAAGCAGGTCAGCGCATAGCGCTTAAAGATCCGAATGTTGAAGGTAACCCCGTTTTAGCCGTTATGCAGATAGACGCGATTGAGTCAGTATCTGAAGCGCAAATGGACAGCATGGTTGAGCAGATTTTTGGTACGCTAGATGGCAATCACCCGGGTGTAGCGGCATTTCGATCGCAGGGTAACATCATGCTTTCGGGTGCTATTCAGGTATTAAACTATTCTTATTTCCAAGCTGATTTCCCCGATACTTATCGCACAGCCGTTGAGATTCGTAATGAAATGGAATCATTGGGTTGGGAGAAAGCCGTTGCTTTCCAAACGCGTAACCCAATGCATCGTGCCCATGAAGAGTTGTGCCGTATGGCGCTAGAAGATCTTGGCGCTGATGGCTGTTTAGTTCATATGTTATTAGGTAAGTTGAAGCCGGGTGATATTCCTGCCGATGTTCGTGATGCGTCAATCCGTAAAATGGTCGAACTCTATTTTGCGCCTAACTCAGTCATGGTAACGGGTTATGGTTTTGATATGCTTTACGCCGGTCCAAGAGAAGCGGTATTACACGCGGTGTTCCGTCAGAACTGTGGTTGCACCCATTTAATTGTTGGTCGTGATCATGCTGGTGTGGGTGATTATTACGGTGCCTTTGATGCGCAGACTATCTTTGATGAAAAAGTACCTGCAGATGCATTAGAAATTGAAATTTATAATGCTGATCATACAGCTTACTCGAAAATACTCGATAAAGTGGTGATGATGAAAGATGCGCCAGATCATTCAAAAGATGATTTTGTTTTATTGTCCGGTACTAAAGTACGTGAAATGCTAGGTAATGGTATTGCACCACCGCCTGAATTTTCGCGCCCTGAAGTAGCTAAAATCTTAATGGATTACTATCAGTCGCTTTAGGCTGATGGTTTATCCATTTAGTTTACTTATTAGCGATAAGCTGAGTTATTTAAAATATGAACGATAAAGCCAAAGAGAGTCCATCGCAGCAGACAGAAATAGAAGCTGCGGTGTTTCGGCGTTTACTTGAGCATCTTGATTCACGTAAAGATGTTCAAAATATCGATTTGATGAATTTGGCTAATTTTTGTCGTAACTGTTTAGCTAAGTGGTATGTGGCAGCGGCAGATGAGCGCGGTGAGACGATTGATTATGAGCAGGGGCGTGAACGCGTTTATGGTATGCCGTATTCGCAATGGAAAGATAAACATCAGTTAAAGGCAACGCCAGAGCAGCTTGAGAAGTTTAATGCTCGTAAGTAATAAGATGAACATCTCGTAAGTAATAAGATGAACCTCTCGTAAGTTATAAGATAGTCCTCTCGTAAGTAATAAAATCGTCTTTTAGCTGCCTTAATTAACGCGGCGCTATGAATAATTATCTATATTAAAGCTATGGATACCAACATCATTTCAACTACAGCAGCGGTGCTCCATTAGGGATAAAGCGGTTGTCGCTATTTTGCTTAATCCAAAGCAGCATCTCTTTCTCTAATTTATGGCCGCGGCTTTTCAGGATTTTATTAATGCTAATAACCGGTGATTTTGCGCCAGCTGCCCATTCGGGAAGGGCCATTTCAATTAAAGTAAAAAAGCATATAAGTGCAATAAGCTGTGTTTCATTGTGGTCGTTAAGCGCATTTTTCCATTGCGTTAAATCGGCCTGCATAATGGCAAATTGCGATTTATCTTGCTCATCTATGTTATTCGCTAAATCAGATAGTTGATTATTCTCAGCCAGCACCAAGAACCGCTGTAATAAAGCAGGGTCAATATTGACATCCAATTTGCTTGTCTTGCTGCCGGGATCCCAAGTGCCTGTAGTCATAAAATATCCTGTGTTTATTGTGTGAATGCTGTTCATCGTTGCCATCAAAAGCGCTATCGCGCTATGGCCGACGCTCTTGTTAAAGCTGGCTGTTAAAGTCGTTGATATTATACGTCGATATGCCAGCCTATGTTAGGGTAAACTAGCGTGCGTTATCATTGTGTTAGTAGAGAAACACACCCTTATAGTGAACAAGTGGGCAGCTCTGAACGTATAGATACCAATATCTATGTCCATGTCTATGTTCATGTTCATGCGTATTTAAGTTTATGCGCATATAAATGGATATGACTGTCTTGTTAGTTATCTTATGGAATACGGTCTTAATGTTGATCGTGCTAGGAATTAGAGCTTTATGCTAGGAACAAAAAAAAATCGCTATTTATTGACCAGTGTTATTGTCATTGGTTTATTAGTCACTTGGCTAATTGCTACGAGTAAACCGGCTCCAGCCGCAAAGCCTATCCGTTTGCCTCCCATACCCATTGTCGATGTGTTACATATTCAACCGGGTAGCCATCGCGTATGGATAGAAACACAAGGGCTTGTTAAGCCTAAAACCCAAATTGAATTAGTTTCTCAGGTTAATGGACGCGTTGAAGCCATTAATGAGCAATTTTCTACCGGTGGTTTTTTTGACGCTAATGAAGCGCTCGTTATGGTGGAAGAGAGCGACTATCGTATTGCAGTGAGTCAGGCAAATGCCAAGCTAGCTGATGCAACGCAATTGCTCGCCACAGAGAAAGGGCGTGCTCGCCAAGCCAAGCGTGAGTGGCGCGACTTAGGTAATAGCGAAGCGAATGATTTATTTTTACGTAAGCCTCAATTAGCCAGTGCTAAGGCCGGCTTGCTTGCCGCTGATGCGGGTTTAGAAAAAGCGCAATTAGATTTGTCTCGCACTCGCATTAGCGCTCCGTTTGCAGGGCGCGTGTTAAGTAAAAAAGTAGATGTTGGTCAATTTGTAGCGAAAGGTACTTCGATAGCTGAAGTTTATAGCAGCGACGTTGCCGAAGTTCGATTGCCATTAACTGCACAGCAACGACAAAATGTTAGCGTATCTGAATTGCAGCGTTCATCCGTTAAATTAATTGCCCGCTATGGCAGCAATGAATATGAATGGGATGCGGTGCTTGACCGTTTAGAGGGAGCGATTGATAGCAGTAGCCGTCAGTACTATTTTGTGGCGACCTTGCCACAAGCGTTTGAAGACAGTGTTGATAGTAATGGTGTCTTAGAAAAGCCAGGCCTTGCTGTTGGACAATTTGTCACAGCGCAAATAGCGGGAAACAATGTTGATAATAGTTTTTTAATTCCACGTATGGCTCTTCGGCAGCAACAGCAAATTTGGGTGTTAGATAATAATCGCCTGGCCTATATGGATGTTATTGTTATTCAGATCAGTGATGATTCTGCACTTGTACAGCTTGCCGATAAAAGTCAGGCTAATAAGCCTATTGCGGTTATTACCTCAACTTTATCATTAGCGTTAAAAGGTATGAGTATTCGCGATCGTTCAGCCGTCGTTCGTGATCTATCTGAAGGTGATAGTGATA
>CAXAHI010000064.1:0-14247 GCA_963968645.1 uncultured Gammaproteobacteria bacterium
AAAAAATTACAGTTTGATGCTTTATTAGTATTTCCCTGACAAAAATCCAAAAAGTCATCAGGTCGGTATTAGTTAGTGTGACGTTCAAAATAATTGATAAAAATATTTAATAAATCACTGCTGCAAAGCAGGTTTCCCGTACTAAGCAATTGGAATCAGAATGTATAAGCTATTAAAAGAAGCATCATTATTAACCTTGGTGGCCTTTTTGTTAAGCGCATGTGGTGGCAGCTTGAATGAAGGCAATACTGATGTCGCAATCGATGGCCCATCGCCATCTCGCGAATGGCAGCTCATTTGGAGCGACGAGTTCGATGGTGCTGAGCTTGATCCCGCTAACTGGGAAATACAAATTGGTGATGGTAAAGCTTATGGCTTAAATAAGTGGGGTAATGGCGAAGATCAGTATTATACCGATTCCCCTGATAATATTAGCGTTGCTGATGGCAATATGGTTATTACCTCACTCGGTGATGGCGTGCCGATGGCTAATGTTGATCCTGTTTATGGCAATCCCAATAGCGATTACCCGTTCACTTCGGCTCGAGTAACAACGAGTGAGCGTTTTGAATTCACTTATGGTCGGGTTGAAGCAAGAATTAAAATCGATACTGCTCCTGGCTTGTGGCAAGCTTTTTGGTTGCTTGGATCTAACTCTTCACCTTATGGCAATTGGCCGCAAAAAGGTGAAATTGATATTATGGAAACGTATTCGCCTGGCAGTCAAATAGTTGGCGGCGCAGCTCATTTCGGTTCTAATTTCCCCCTTAATCAGTACGAGTCAAAAAATGCTGTAGGTGATTATGATGATGGTGAATACCATCTTTACGCTGTTGAGTGGGATGCGGAACAGATCCGTTGGTATTTTGATGGCAAGCATTTTTTCACTTTGACACAAAAAAGTTATTGGAATTATTATGAAGATTCCACGAATGGCTGGATGGGTTATGTTGATAAAAATGGCGATGACATCGATGATAATTTAGAAATAAATAAGTATCTGGAATATAACATTGCAACAGTCAATGCTCCGTTTGATCAAGACCAGTACATTATTTTAAATACGGCTGTTAATGGTAATTTACCAGAAGGTGCTGGGCATTCAGCAGATACCAATCTCGCTTATTTAGGAGATATGTTAGTTGACTACGTGCGAGTCTATCAGTGTCAATCAGACCCTCTTATTCCTGAAGGTACAGGTTGTAAATCGTATGTTGATACTGATGTAAATGAGCCATACTACTCAAGCCCTGCTTTCCGAAGAGATATACCTGCCGAAATAAGTTCTTTTGCTGCCTTTAATGATTTGTATATTGACGGCCCAGGACCTGAATCTATTCTAGGTAATGAATTGAAATTTTTGGTGACCGATACAGCTTCACTTGAGGAGGCTGTTGATCCAGACGACGCTTCAAATACTTACTTACACCTTGAGTCACTCGGTATTATAGGTGGAGTTATACCAACTGTCGGATTTGCTCGAGAAGATGATGAAACTTCGATTCTAGCTGGCTTTGAAGGATATCCAGTCGCTTCTGGCGATATCAAATTTGACTTATACGTCGAGAGCTTTGATGAAGAAGCTAGTAACCCACAATTTTTTGTGGGAATGGCTAATGCGCCGGACTTGAGAAAATTCACCTCATTACCTTTCAATGATTACACTGTAGGTGAGTGGCATCGTGTGACTGTGCCCATTGCTGATATTCTTGCGGGGGCTGGTCAGAAGTTAAACACCAAGATCATATCTGAAGTACTACGTTTTATGGTAAACGCCGAGGCAGTAGTTCGCATTGATAATGTTCAATTTGCTTGCGGTGGAATAGCGTGCGGCATTATCGATGAAGTACCCGTATTTATTGATAGCATTGATCCGTTATGGACTCGTGGTATTCGAGGCAATGATTCCCAACAAAAATCCTCTGCCTTTGAAAATCCTGATTACACCGAAAATGATCAACACCATGTGCAGTGGGAAATTTTTGATACGGGTGAAGAGGGTCATGACTTTGTGATTCAAACCACGATTGGTCCAGGCCGATCAAATATTGACCCCTTATTCCCTAGTGAAGCAGTAAATTTTATTGGTTCAGAAAATGCTATCTCTGCGATTGCTGCTTTAAGTGATGGTGAGTTCCGTTTTGACATCCGTATGATTAGTAACCCTAATAATGTTGATTTATATTTTAAAGTAGATGGTGCGTTCACTTCTACTGGCGAGCAACCGTTAACGCTTTCAACACCGGTTGGCGACTGGGTGACTTATCGCTGTTCAATTAAAAACTTAAAGTCTCAAGGTTTGGATGTTGGTACGATTAGAGCGCCTTTCGTTATGGTGCCTGGTCTGAATGGTGCAGGTAAAAACCTTACTTTCCAGTGGGATAATGTTGAGTTTTCACCAGTTAAAGAGGGTGACTCACCAACATTACAGCTACCCATGTTGTTTAATGAAGGCGGATTTTGCTTACCTATTTCACCTTTTTCAGGTGGCTCATTCGGCTTAGTTAATAATCCAGACACTGTCGGCCATCCAGCCGATAGTGCAGAAGATGATAATACTAAGGTGGGTAAGACTATTAAGTCTGATTACGGCGTTACCTTCGGTGGTATTACTCTAAATTTAGAAGAGAATATTGTATTTGGTGATACGTCATCGGGTACTAACAAGCTATTCAAATTAAAAGCATTTACACCAAGAGATCCTACAGCGAGTTATTCAAATCCAGCTACTGATGAGCCATCACGCCCATTGGGTAATATGAAGGTGTCGTTTAAATTAGAGGGTGCTCCAGGTCTGGGCTTAGACATTGAGAGGGAATTTACTCTCTCTCAGGAGTCGCAATGGGAAGATGTTACTATCGACTTCAACGGTGCAGGAGCGGGTGAGTTTAATGGTATAACGATGATCATTGATAACGGCTATCGTACAAATGGTTTCGTAGATGATTGGACTTTGTTCTTCGATAATATCACTCAAGAAGATTCAACTTCGGTCATTGCTAATTTAAGTGATGATATTAACGGTGATGCGACGACTTACACCCTTGATGATCAGGTAAACTTCTTTTATCCATCGCCATCAGGTGTTTGTGGTGCACGCGCTACGATTGTTAATGACCCTGAAGATATCAATGGCCGAGTAGGTCAGGTTGTTTACGATGTTATTGAGCCATCTTGTGGTAAAGGCGTTACGTTTATTGGTGCGGCGGGCGGCTTCCCATCAGCGATTCCTTTTCAAGCCGGAAGAACAACTGTGAGCATTGATGTTTATACAGAACAAGCGGGTTCTGAAGTCACCATGAAGGTTGAAGATGCGCAAGACTCTTTCCGCTCTGCCGAGTTAACTGCTGTAACACAGTCGGCGGGTTGGTCAACGCTAGAATTTGATTTTGGTACGATTGGTATTGAGGTGAATGAAACATTTGAAAAGATGATGCTGATTTTTGAACCGAATAAGTGTGTTCAGAATCCGGAATTTGATCCAACGTGTACAAATTTACCGGCCACTGATGTTTATTACTTCGATAACATCGTACTACCACAATCACAGTTGCCATAAATTATTGTTATACCTTCTTCGTCGCCTTAGTTGGCGCGAAGAAGAGAGTTTAAAAAAATAATACGACTATTATCATCGCTAAAAAATTATAGCTTCGGAATAACATATGAAACGCGTTAACTTTTTAAAATTATTTTTATTGTCGACAGTCACTCTTGCTTCGTCTGCTTTCGTAATAGCTCAGGAAGATGACGAAGGTGGTTACGGCATAGAAGAAGTCATTGTCACCGTAGAGCGTCGCCAAACGAGTCTACAAGACTATGCAGGTACAGCTGTAAGCATTAGCGCTGAAGAGCTCGATATGGGCGGTATTATCAATATTGCCGATTTGGCAGAAAACATTCCCGGTCTTGATATTGGTCAAAGTGGTGGTAACTTAGAAGTCTGGGTGCGCGGTATTGGTTCTTCAAACAATACTGAATTAGGTGATCCTGCGGCTGCTTTCCATTTTAACGGCGTTTATATTCCGCGCCCATCAGGTATCGGTTCTGCATTTTTTGATATTCAACGCGTAGAAGTTAACGTTGGCCCGCAGGGTACGCTTCGTGGTCGAAATGCAATGGCGGGTTCAATCAATGCCATTACATGGGATCCGTGGTTAGATAACTATGTGGCTAATGTTGAAGCTGAGATTGGTACTTATGGTCAAAAAGTATTTCGCGGTGTTGTTAATGTGCCATTCGGTGATAGTTTTGCTGCCCGTTTAGCCGTTTATAAAATGGACCATGATTCTTACTTCAAAGATGTTAGCGAAAAGAATTTAGGTGTCTCTGAAAAAGAAGATAACTTCGGCACACGCCTGTCTTTCCTTTACGAGCCAAATGATGACTTACGCGTTCTCTTTTCTGCAGACTACTTATTAGAAGAAGGTACGGGTTGGACCGGCTCTAACTATGGTAATTTATTAGGTAATGATATCGATCCTCAATCAATTGAGAATCCTCGTACTGTTTATGCCCGTGGTTTTGAGCCTGAGCTACATAACCCGCATTGGGGTATTAAGCTTCAAGTCAATTATGAGTTAGGTTTTGCTAATCTTGAATATATGTATGGTCATCGAGATTTACTAGCTAACTACCGTGCAGCAACACCGTTAACGCCTGATTACCCTGGTGTACGAGGAACTTTAGCGCCTATTGAAGAAGCTTTAGATAATTGGTCGTTCTATCAAAGTTCTACGGGTTCCGTTTCTAATATTCATGAATTAAGGTTGGTTTCTCCTTTTGATCAAACTGTTTCTTATACCATTGGCTTATTCTACTTTGAAGAAAACCAACACAGTTTCTTGGCTTCAACGGGTGATAGAGCCACTTACTTCCAAGGTTTCGAATTCAACCAGCCAAATACTAATTCTGACTCTGTCTCTATTTACACAGACGTCACATGGAATATTTCTGATAGCACTCGTCTAACGGGTGGCTTACGTTTCTCTGATGATCACAAAGAGCGTCAAGGCGTTAACGCATCATATCGTTTCTGCTTAGGTGCAGAGAACGAAGATGGAAATGCTGGTGTTTGTCAGGGCGCGAGAGTGGGTACTCCTGGGTTTGAATTTGCTGGTCTAGACAGAACTATTTATGATCCAGATATTAATGGTGATGGCAGTGTTACTGATGAAGAATTCTTAGCGTTTTACTACAACGGTATTAAGAGCTTTGGTGACAATGACACTATCGATGACATTCTTGCTGGTGGAACATTCGTCACAGGTTCAAATCCAACACCTCCAGATTGTCCTGATGTAAACAGTACCGATGGTATTTACACACAAGCGGATGGCAAGTGTGGCGAAATTTATATTATTGATCCAGCTAATGCCATTACAGTTCAGGATGGTGAAATCGATGATAACTTTGTTGATTGGCGTATTCGTCTTGAGCATGATTTTGATGATGACCTTCTTACCTACGGCTTAATAGCTACTGGTCATAAGACGGGTGGTTTCAATGATAACTTCCCAGGTCTTGATCGCCCAGTTAGTTATAGTACAGAGCAAGTAACACTTTATGAGTTTGGCTTTAAAAATACCTTTGATATAGCTTCAATACCTACACAGCTTAATGGTTCGGTCTTTTACAATGATTATACGGATCAAGTATTTTGTAACGTTGTAACAGTAGAGCAGGCTATAGAAATTGCCGAGCAGGGTTCATCATCAACTGAGGAAGCGCCGAGATCTTCTCTAGGTGTTAACTTTTGTTTTAACGCAGCGACTTCAAGTATTAAAGGTGGTCAACTTGATGGTAAGTTCTTCTTCCCATGGGATCTAACGTTCACTTGGACTTACTTGTATCTGGATGCGACTATCGATAACGCTGACCCGATTCAAGATTCTCGCTACCAAGCTGATATCGATCCGCTAAATGCACGTTTTATCGATATCTCTGGTAACAGATTACCAAGAACTGCTGAGAACCAATTTAACTTCTCATTAGGTCAATCGATAGACTTGCCTACAGGTCGTTTCGATTATCTATTATCAGTCGGCTACCGTGATGATCATTTTCTATCAATCTATAACAGTTTAGATTACAGCCGCGAATTTGAAGAAACCGGTGTAGTTGATCCTCGCTTAGATGATTTGGTTAAAGGTTACTGGACAGTTGATTTAGGTATTGGTTATAACCATGGCGATACTAATTTGCGCCTTGAAGGATATGTTAACAACCTAACGGATGTTGTTCAGCCAACAGCTATGCTTATAACTCAAGACAGTAATACACGCTTCTTTACACGTCCTAAAATATACGGCTTCCGTATTAAATGGGGCTTATAGATTTTATTAATCTAAGCTCTATTAATATAAGTTCTACCAATCTAAGCGCTACTTAGATTGATCACTATTCAAACGGCCTGCATTGCAGGCCGTTTTTTTTTGCGAATACTTAACTATCTGTTAATAAGCGTGTACCATTATTAGCTTCTATTAATAATAATTTACCGAGATTTTCTAGATGATCAATCAATCCGCCAGTAATAAACAAAATGGCTATAGCTTTGCGTTAGTGTCTTTAACCTCACTATTCTTTATGTGGGGCTTAATCACTAGCCTTAATGATGTACTGATTCCCCGTTTAAAAGCCGTTTTTGAACTCAGTTATACTGAAGCAATGATGGTGCAGTTCTGTTTTTTCTTTGCCTATTTTGTCGTTTCGCTGCCCGCCGGCAGCTTAGTTAAGAGAATTGGTTATAAATCGGGCATTATTATCGGTTTAATTATTGCCGGTATCGGTTGCGCCTGTTTTTATCCTGCTGCAGCTTTTCAATCTTATAACTACTTTTTAGCTGCGCTCTTTGTACTGGCTTCAGGTATCACTTTGTTACAAGTTGCTGCTAACCCTTATGTCACCGTACTTGGAGACTCGGAAACTGCCAGTAGTCGTCTTACTATGACGCAGGCTTTTAACTCTTTAGGAACAACAATAGGGCCTTGGATTGGCGGGATATTAATTCTTGGCTCAGCAACTAATGCGGTAGAGAATTCAATTGCTGACGCAAGCTCAGTGCAAATGCCTTATCTTGCTCTAGCTGGCGCCTTAATTTTAATGGCAGCCATTTTTGCTGTTTTAAAACTACCGTCGGTTGATGTAGAAGAAGATGCAGTCGCTGCACCATCTGAAGGTTCTGCTTGGACTTACTCACACTTAGTCTTAGGTGCGGTTGCTATATTTTTATATGTTGGTGCCGAAGTATCAATTGGTAGTTTCTTAATTAACTTTTTAGGTGAAGCAAATATTGCCGGGCTTGAAGAGTTTGATGCTGCCAAATACGTTTCTTTTTATTGGGGTGGTGCAATGATAGGCCGCTTTATAGGTGCGGCGGCTATGCAGTTTATTCCTGCTGGTAAGGCCTTAGCGTTTAATGCGCTTGCGGCATCTGTCTTGATTGCATTAGCCGTATTTACTGATGGTCAAGTAGCCATGTGGTCTATCTTGTTTGTAGGCTTATTTAATTCAATTATGTTCCCAACTATCTTTAGTTTAGGGCTTAAAGGATTAGGTCAGCATACAAGTCAAGGCTCTGGAATTTTATGTCTAGCTATTGTCGGTGGTGCTGTTGTGCCGTTATTACAAGGTGTTTTGGCCGATACTTACGGTGTGCAGCCAGCGTTTTTATTGGCTATTGCCTGTTATGTTTACATCATATTTTATGGCTTGAAAGGTTCAGTGCCTAAAGCATGATGCCAGTGAATATTTTATGGGTAATGATTTAAACGTCATTGCTCATAGAATAAAATGCACAAAAAAAGACGGCTAAGGCCGTCTTTTTTTGTATTCAAATATTAAAAATATAAACGATCAATTACTCTGGGCTATAAGCTGCTGCACCAATTAAACCAGGCTGTGGTTCAATAATTAAGTGCGTTGAAATAGCCTTATTGTAATCTGACATAACACCCTTACTTTCAAAGCGATGACGAAAATTACTGGCCGTTAGAAACTCAACAAACTTCGGCAAAATTCCACCCGCTAAAATCAAACCACCCTGAGCACCTGTACAAAGTGCTTGATCACCCGCAGCACTGCCTAATAAAGTACAAAAGGCGTGCATCGCTTGTCGGCAATAATCGTCTTTAGCCGTTGTCCCATCGCCGCAGCCACGTTGCTGAATTTGTGGAGCCGTTAAAGATTTTGCATCGTCGAGTGGCGCGCCATTATTATTAATAGCAACAATCGCCTCATACAAGCGTTCAATGCCAGCACCACAAACAAAAAACTCGCGGTTAATACGGCTGCCCTTAGCGCGCCAATAATCAAAAATGGAAAGCTCAAGTGAACTGCGCGCACTAATAGCTGCGTGTCCACCTTCGGTCGCGACTACTTTATAACTTGGCTCTTCAGTATTACTTGATAACGGAATTAATAATGCCGCACCAAGACCGGTACCAGGGCCAAATAATGCAATCGGCGCATCAGCTTTAGGCTCGACATCACCAATAGCAATTAATTGTGAATCATCAAGGTAGGGCACAGCATGAGCAATCGCCGCAAAATCATTAATTAACCAAGCATGCTGGATATTTAAAATATCTTTTAATAAATCGGTCGATATTTCCCAGTCGTAATTGGTCATCTTTACTTTATTATCAAAGATGGCGCCTGCAACGGCAAAGCAGCATGATTGAATACTCTGTCCGTTTTCGCTTAAGCCCTTGTTAGATAAGTAATGCTTAATTAAATGTTTAAGGTCTTCGTAGTCACGCAAACTGAATTGTTCAATTTCGCGTAGCTCAACTTTACTGTGGCCAGTGTTATCCACGCCATCACAAATGGCAAAGCGAATGTTAGTGCCGCCAAGGTCGGCTACTAATCGCGGAAATAAATTAGAATCACTCATGGTCTTATCCGTGAATTAAAAGAGGGTGGTTAAACCGTTTCCCAATGTTGAAAAACTGTAGCGCCTTGCTCTGCACCACAAACTTGTCCGCGCATAAAACCAAATAATTCACGGCCGGTACCAAACTGCGAGCCGCTTGGGTCAAAAGCTGCAAGTTCACGACTTTCCCATTCGCTGTCTTCAACTAAGGCAGAAACTTCGCCAGTATTGGCATCTAAGCGAATCATATCGCCATCTTTTAATTTGGCTATTGAACCACCGCAAACCGCTTCGGGAGTTATATGTATAGCAGAAGGTACTTTTCCTGATGCGCCTGACATTCGGCCATCAGTAATAAGCGCTACCTTGAATCCTTTGTCTTGAAGTATGCCAAGAAACGGTGTCATTTTATGCAGCTCAGGCATACCGTTAGCTTGTGGGCCTTGAAAACGCATAACGGCTACTAGATCTTTTTCCATTAAGCCTTTTTCAAAGGCAGTTTGTAATTCTTGCTGGTCATTAAAGATCATAGCCGGGGCTTCAATAAAGCGATGTTCTTCGGCAACCGCCGACACTTTTATTACGCTGCGACCTAAGTTACCTTTTAATAAGCGAATACCACCGTCGGCTTGAAACGGCTTATCGGCTGTAGTCACTACGGTAGGGTCGAGGCTGTCTTTGTTAATGGGGTTCCACTCAACTTTGTTATTCTGCCAACTTGGACGCTGCGTAAAGTGCTTAAGCCCTTTGCCCCATACCGTTGTAACATCGTTATGCAAATAACCGGCATCGATTAATTCACGAATAACAAATTCACTACCACCCGCTTCATGAAAGTGATTCACGTCAGCCGTGCCGTTAGGGTAAACGCGAGTTAATAAAGGTGTGACTGCAGAAAGATCAGAGAAGTCATCCCAGTTGATAATAATACCGGCAGCACGTGCAATGGCTACCCAGTGAATAGTATGGTTGGTCGAGCCGCCGGTAGCCATTAAGCCGACTAAGGCATTGACAATAGTTTTTTCGTTAACGATTTCACACAGTGGCGTGTAGTTTTTGCCAAGATCGGAAATTCTGCACGCTTGTTCGGTAGCGGCTTCAACTAAACCGGTACGCAAATCTTCGCTTGGGTGTACAAATGCTGAACCCGGAACATGTAGACCCATAACTTCCATCAGCATTTGGTTGCTGTTAGCTGTGCCATAAAAAGTACAAGTGCCAGCGCTGTGGTAGGCCGCTGATTCAGCAACAAGCAGTTCGTCATCACCGACTTCGCCTTTGGCATATTGCTGTCGTACTTTGGCTTTTTCGCTATTCGATAAACCCGAAGCCATAGGGCCAGCGGGTACCATTACTAATGGCAGGTGACCAAAGCTAAGTGCACCAATTAATAAACCGGGAACGATTTTGTCACAAACACCTAAACAGACAATAGCATCAAACATATTGTGACTGAGTGATACAGCGGTTGCAGTGGCAATAACATCGCGGCTAAATAAGCTGAGTTCCATACCGGCAGTGCCTTGCGTTACACCATCACACATAGCCGGAACACCGCCAGCGAATTGTGCAGTACAGCCCATTTGATGAGCAGCTTTTTTAATCACTTCAGGGTATTCAGCAAACGGTTGGTGCGCTGAGAGCATATCGTTATAAGAACTAACGATACCAATATTGGGTGAGTTTTCTAACCGCATGGTGGTTTTGTCATCGGCGCTACAAGCGGCGAAACCATGAGCTAAATTACTGCAGCCCAGTGCACCACGTTGTGGTCCGTCATCACGCATTTGTTCACAGCGTGCTAAGTATGCTGCGCGGGTTTTTACAGAGCGCTCAATAATGCGCTGGGTAACTTGTTCTACTATCGGGTTCATGCTTTGGCCTATTTAAAATTATTGGCTATTGGTTTTTGGCTAGTTGTTGTTGACTAGCAATGCTTATAAAGCAATAAGGTATCTATGAGCTGATTGATTATTCAGCCCAATAGATATTAACGGCTTGCTCTAACTGAGAAAGTGTACGGTGAATGGGCAGGGCGTCAGTGTTGCCAAGCCCTTGCTCTAATACTTGGCGTTTGTCATCGCCAGTAATATGCAGGTAAATATTTTTTGCTGCAGCAACACAGGGAAAGCTCAATGTTATGCGCGGCATCGGTTGTGAGGGCGGCAGTGTGCTAAGTGTTAGGCTGGTTGCCGACGGATCAAGAACGTTATCGATTTCTGGTGCATCAGGAAACCAAGATGCGGTATGGCCGTCGCCGCCCATACCTAAAATAACAATATCAAACGGTTGTTTAATGACGTTGGCAAGTTTGTGATTGTAGTTTTCAACACCGTAAGCGACATCATCATCGGCTGACTTCATGCCAATAATATTTGCGTTAGCGGCATGATTAATCGCAAAGCATTCACGCAGCATACGCTCGTTGCTTTGCTCGCTATCAGTGTCAACCCAGCGTTCGTCGACCAGTGTTACATCAACCTTAGACCAGTCAATATCAGCTTGGCTAAGCGCTGCAAATAAAGCCTTGGGGGTAGAGCCGCCAGAGACAGCAATGCTGGCTTTGCCATCTGCTTTAATGGCATCGCTAAGCTGCGCAACTAGGGTGTCAGTTAATGCCGCTTCTAATGCGGTGCGGCTATCAAAGTTATGACGTGCATGTTTTCCTATTGCTTGCATGGTTTGTCCATTACTCATGATTCGTGCCAGCTTCTGTCGTCACGCTCAGGAAGCGCAAGTGATTTAGTAGGGCCCATAGTGCCAGAGGCGTAAGGCTTAACTTTTAAGCCAACATCGGTCCAGCTACTAATAATGCTATCGGTCCAACGCCATGCGGCTTCAACTTCGTCGCTACGCATAAAGAGTGTTTGGTCACCATTCACTATATCAAGCAATAAGCGCTCGTAAGCATCGTAGCTTTGTGAACCATCTTCAGGATCGTTACTTAAATCTAGCGCAACAGGTTGAAGTTTTAACTTGCCCGATAAGCCCGGCTGTTTATGCAATGTATGCAAACGGATGTTTTCATCTGGCTGAATGGTAATAACCATTTTGTTAGCGAAATCATTTGGATCATCTTCAAATAAAGAGAAAGGCTGACGCTTAAACTCGATAACAATTTCAGAGTAGCGACGACGTAAACGTTTACCAGTACGTAAATAAAACGGAACGCCTGCCCAGCGCCAGTTATGCACTTCGGCTTTTAACGCAACAAATGTTTCAGTGTTAGAAAATTCATTACTGCTTTCGCTCTTACCTTTGTAGTCGTCTTCTTCTAAAAAGCCAACAACGGGCTCACTGTTTACTGCGCCTTCGGTATATTGACCGCGAACAACATTATCTCTCACGTCATCAGGTGTAATAGGACTTAATGCTTCAAGCACTTTTACTTTTTCGTTACGAATAGCATCGGCATTCAGTTTTGAAGGTGGCTCCATAGCAACCATGCTGAGTATTTGTAATAAATGGTTTTGAACCATGTCGCGCAATGCGCCAGTTTTACCGTAAAAGGCTGCGCGTCCTGCAACACCAATCGACTCTGCAACGGTTATTTGTACGTTGTCGATATACTGGTTGTTCCATAATGGATTAAACAGGGCATTACTAAAGCGAAGTGTTAGCAAGTTTTGTACGGTTTCTTTACCTAAGTAATGATCTATACGGAAGGTTTTTGATTCATCAAACACTTTAGCGACGGCAGCATGAATCTCATTACAAGTTTCAAGGTTGTTGCCAAGTGGTTTTTCTAATACGACTTGATCTACATCGGCGGCTAAGTCATGCGACTTTAGGTTTTCACAAATCATACCGTAGAGAGATGGGACCGTACTCAGATAGTAGGTAACCGGTGCGCGTTCGCCATTAACAGTAATCATGTTGGCAAGGTTGTCATATTGCGCTGAGTTGTCGGCTTCTAGTTTGCAGTAGTCGACCAGTGTAATAAATTTTTGCCAGTCGCCATCAATAGCTGCATTTTCTTTATCGCTGTTACCCGAAAAAAGCTTTCTTTTTTCGTCGACCAGAGCTACATAGCTTTCTTTATCAAGCTGCGCACGGCCAGTGCCAATAATTTTACCTACCGAATCCAATAAGCCGCGGTGGTGAAGGCCGAATAATGCAGGAAGAAGTTTACGAAGGGCGAGGTCGCCATTACCACCAACAATGACAATGGTAGTTTTTAATTCGGTGTTGATTTTAGCTGTCATAGATCAATCCAATGAGGTTTTTCAATAGGTCGTTTTGTAACACTTATGTCAAATGTATTTTTATATCATGGCTGTGCAATTTTATTGCGAGCATGGCTTTGTTTTGGCAATTAAATAGAATTATAGCGTTTAATTTCTAGCTTTTCTTGTTGAATTAACTTCGCATTTCTTTCTCAAGCTCTTTCTTATAAGGTCTTTTATGTTATTGCCTGCATTATAATGCATTTAGCGCATAATTAGATGTGTTAGTTTAAACAAAAAACCCCACTATAAACATTATATTAGCGCTCATTCACCCGTATAATGCCATATAAGCTGGCTGGGGCTTCTGAGTACTTTTTTATGCCCTAAATTTGAACATTTTTCTGCATATCTTTTTAGGATATGACCGATACGCCTATGTTAATAACTAAGCTATAAAAAAAGCCCTTAACATAGCTTTTAACAACGCTATAAAAAACTATATTTAAAGCTCTATAACAGGAATCTCGATACATGCACGATCAAGCTCAAGAAAATAATAAGCAATTATTAAGTACTATTGGCCCAGTTGTTCCTGTGGCTGACTTTATTGATGAGGGGCACGCTAGTGCTTGCTGTGAACTATTCACCGAATGCGGCGTACCGAGTGTCGAAGTCACACTTCGTAGATCTAACGCTTGGGATAGTGTGCGAAAATGTATTGAGTTAATGCCTAATGCCGAAGTCGGTATTGGTACGGTTATCGACGCTGATCAATTACGTCAGGCTAAAGATCTTGGTGCTGCTTTTGCTATCAGCCCTGGTATTTCAGAAGATTTAGTGTTGCTAGCTCAAGAGTTAGAGCTTCCATATTACCCGGGTGTTGCTTCGGCTAGCGAATTGATGCTGGCTCGCAAACTTGGCCTGAGAGCGGTTAAGTTTTTTCCAGCAGAAGCGGCGGGTGGCATCCCAATGCTTAAAAGTCTTGGTTCACCTTTCCCTGATATGGCTTTTTGTCCTACAGGAGGCATTAGCGTTAAAAATTATCAAGACTATCTTGCCCTCGGTAATGTGAGCTGTGTTGGTGGTAGCTGGGTTGTTCCCAGTCAGGCTGCTTTAGCTGAGTCTCCAGAAACTGTTATTGCTGGTTTAAAACAGGTTTATGGCTAATTATCGCTTAAGTTATTTATTAAGCTATTTATTAAG